>NZ_CP047950.1:983202-1310937 GCF_014280075.1 Synechococcus sp. A15-62 | reverse complement strand
CGACGCCATGCCGGGGTCTTCGGCAAGCCAGGGACCCACCCGCCATCCCTCGCCGATCGGCAGCAGGCAAGGCCGAATGCGCACATAGCCATGGCATTCACCCTCGGCATCCCTCGCCGCGAATACATCTCCGGCTCTGTGGCGGAGCCATAGTTCAAGGAAGTGAGGTCTTGGACTGATCTCATGGCGTTCGTCGTAGCGCTGAATTGCCTCCAGCGACACCTCGCGCAAAGGCACGACGGCAACGTCGCTGCGCTGGCTCGGGCTTGCGTCGAGTGATGCCTCGCTGCGGAACAGCATCTGCCGGCGTGTGGTGATGCAGTCCTTCTGAAATCCAGCTCGTTCGTAGAAGCCCACCATCTGCACCGCGGCCTCTAGGCCGATGCACTGCACGCCGCGGAGGGTTTTTAAGGCGTGGTGCCAGAGCCGACGGCCGATCCCCTGCCCCCGATGCTCCGGCTTCACCACGAACAGACCGATGAAGGCGTAGTCGGGGTTGTAGGTGACCGCCGCGATGCAGCCCACCGGTGTGTTGTCGTGCCAAGCGAGCCAGACCCCCTGGCGATCAGTGTTGGCGTAGATCTCGATGTCGCCGATTCCTGGGGCGAAATCCTGCTCACGGGCCAGGGCAGTGACCACCTCGAGGTCGGCGGGGGTGAAGGGTCTGATTTCCAGCATCGAGCTCGGCCCATCCCGACCCTGCTGAACTCCGTCTTACCGCCTTTGACGGCTGATCTCCATCCCTGGATCAGCTCATCCTCTGGTGGCCTGTGAATGTTCTTGGTGAACAGTTGCTCTCTAGGGTGCTGGTCACGACTCCTCTGCCCCTGCGGGCTACTGATCTCCATGACTGCGTCGAAGCTGTTCGATTTCCTTGGCCGGGTGCTGATGGCGGCCGTGTTTGTGAATGCCCTGCCGGCCAAGTTCTCCAACTTTGCTGAAACCGCCGGCTTCATCGCCTCCAAGGGCATCCCCGAACCCCTGGCTTCTGTGTTGTTGGTGGCGGCGATTGTGGTGCTGATCGCCGGATCGATCCTGCTGGTGTTCGGAAGCAACACGGTGCTGGGGGCCTCGCTGCTGTTGCTCTTCCTGGTGCCCACCACGCTGATCTTCCACACCTTCCCGGTGGACAGCGGCTTTGCGATGAACCTGGCCCTGATCGGGGCGTTGATCCTGGCCATCACCCGTGCCTGGGGCAATAGTGTTCCTAGCTTCACGAACCTGCGCTCCAAGGGTTGATCGCTGGTTGGCTGGATCAGGGCAAGGCCAGGGCCGTTCCTTCGCGGCGCGGATCAGCGGCTCCCTGCCAGCCAGCACCGATTTTTTGCAGCAGAGCAGTGCCGCTGCCGATGCTCTGACGCCGCGGGCTTGCTTCGCTTGTGAGCTGTTGCAGCGGAAACGGCCAGGACAGCGGCGGATCGCTTTCCAGCACCAGTGTTGTGCCCCGGCGTGAGAGATGGGGCAGCCCCACCGCCCGTGCCGGCGGTTCGTTCCAGACCAATGACGCCAGCAGCACCCGGCTGAGTAGATGCGGAATGCTGCGGCCGCCGGGGCTGCCGAGGGCCAGCACTGGCTCACCGTTGCGGAACACCACTGTCGGCGCCATGGATGACATCGGCCGCCGTCCAGGCAGCCGGCGGTTGGCGACCGGTTTGCCGCCAAGGCTGGGCTTGAAGGCGAAATCGGTGAGCTGATTGTTCATCACCATGCCTCCCACCAGGTGCCGACTCCCAAAAATCGTCTCCACCGATGAGGTGTAGGAGGCGATGTTGCCGCTGGCATCCACGATGGTGATCTGGCTGGTGCCCTGTTCGATGCCCCGATTCGGCCGGCCGTAGGGATAACGATCGATGCCTGGTGGTAGCCCTGGCGTTGGCCTTTCGCCGTTGGCGCGCTGCATGGCTCTGGTCCGGCTGTTGATGTAGGCCGGATCCAGCAGGGCTGCGCTGGGCACTGCTCCATCGATGGGGTCGTGCACCCAGTAGAGGCGGTCGGCATCAGCCCAGGCCTGGGCTCGGGCCAGCTGCCGCCACACCTGCGGCTCAGCTGCGCTGGAGCTGGTCAGGTTGCTGGTCTGGTTCAGCAGCGCCAGGGTTTGCAGCAGCGCCAAGCCACCGCTGCTGGGGGGCGGCATTGTGCAGATCCGGTGCTGCAGCTGCTGGCTGCAGAGGGGGTTGCGCCGCATTACGGCATAGCTGCTCAGATCGGCGGAGCTCCAGCCGCGGAAGTTCGGCTCGCTGGCCCGCAGGGCATTGACCTCTCCCAGGATCTGCTGCGCCAGAGGCCCTTGATAAAAGGCTGGTCCCCCTTCCCTGGCCAGCAGCCTCAGGGTGCGTACCAGGGAAGGGTTGCGGAAGGGTTGATCCGCTGCTGGTGGCTGGCCGCCGGGCAGGTAAAGCGCTTGAAACTCAGGACTGTGGGCCACGCCGAAACGCTGGACCAGGCGAATGGAGCGCAACAGCCGCGGGCTCGGCAGAAAGCCATCGCTGGCCAGGCGGATCGCCGGTTGTAGGGCTTGTGCCCAGGGCAAACGGCCGTGGTTTTGATGGGCCTCCCAGAGCAGGGCCACGGTGCCGGGAATGCCCATGGCGTTGGCTTGGCTGGTGGCCTGTCGCCAGGGGAGGGGATCCCCCGCGCTGTCGAGCAGGTCGCCCGGGCGGCTGCGTTCGGGGGCAACTTCACGGCCATCCAGCACTGAAAGCTGACGTTGTTTGGACTGCCAGTGCAGCAGAAAACCGCCACCTGCCAGGCCGGAGCTCTGGGGTTCCACCACCGCCAGCACCGCCTGGGCTGTGACCAGCGCATCGATGGCGCTGCCGCCGTTCTTCAACGCAGCCAGTGCTGCCGTGCTGGCAAGAGGATTTGCGGTGACCACCACGGCGGATCCGCGGGCGGTTGAGATGCCCTTGCGGCCGGGGTCGGTGGATTCCGGATCGTCGCGGCTGATCGGGGCTGCCGCTGCGGAGAGGGGGCTCCACAGGCTCAGCGCCAGCAGCAACGCTTTGAGCTTGTGGAGCACGGCGTTGGATCAGCTGGTTTCAGTCTTGTGGCTGGTGAGGCGGACTGCTGGCCTTTGCTGGCCTTCTGATCCAAAAAAAAAGAGCCGGCCCCTCAGCCCGCTCTTGCTTGACGCATTGAAGGCACCACAGCCTTCGCTTCAAGAGTGGATCAGCAGAGGGCCGTTCGAGGTGCGATCGGAGCGTTTCTCAGGGAATTCTCAGGAGGTGGAATAGGCATTACTGCTGGATAAGAATCTTTCCCGCATGGTCGAAGACCCTGCCGGCGCGAGCACCACTCCAAACGCTTCTGGAGGGAATAAGGAGCAGGTTCCCTCGCCTGCTTCTCTCTTCTCGGCTGTTAGCGAGAAGCGGACATCGAATAGGAGGAGATGTATCCGCAGGCCCACCTACTGGATACATCACTCACCTGTAGGGAACTTACTCAAAAAAAGGTTCCCGAAGAGCCCACTCCTCGGGAACGACTCGTGCATGCGAAGAGAACTTAATGCTGCGCAATCTCCCTTAACAATGAGTAATTGTGCTCAGTTCGAGATGATTGCGTCTCGCCTTGATTGTTCTGGCTCCTGGGCGGCGCTTGGCGCGTCTCATGTAGCCAATAAAAAACCCCTGCCATGGGCGAGGGGTTGAAGAAATTGATTGTTTTGGCTGATCGCTTCAGAGGCCGAGGAATTTGGCGGGAATGCCATCAAGGCTGTGGTTGCCCATCATCTGGAAGATGACGTTGATCAGCATTCCTCCGATGTGGAAGGCTCCCACCAGAGCCAGGCCTCTCCAGAGTTTTTCGGCTGCTGCGGGGGGCTGATTGTTGGCCCAGGTGCCGGATCCGTTGTTCATCGGTTTATCGCAACTTCGATCACGTTGGCGAAAGAGGTGTCAGGGGTCCAGCAGTCGTCACTGACATTCATCAGCTCAAGGTTGGAGGGCCTTGTCGAGCGCCAAGGCTTGTTAGGTATTGCTGCTCTGGCATTACCCGGTCAATCCGTCGTAGGGATCAAATCATCAGCCCAAAGGAGGCTGTCATGTTTGAGGTCCTCAAGGGTCATACCGGCAGCTGCCAGCGCAGAACCTGTCTGAAGTGGGAAATCAACGGTGAGTTGTCAGCTCTTGATCGAAAGAACCTGATGCAGCTGTTGTGCCAAGTGGACAAACAAGCCTGTATCGATGATGTCGGCCTCGATCCCGACGTCGGGATGGGTGGAGACTGATTGAATCTTCTTTCTCCACGCCTGATCGCCCTTTCGTCAATGCGCCATGGCGCTCATGGTTTCCCTTGTACACCTGAGCCACAACTGAGGAGTCCAACGGAAAGGGCTAAGACCAAGCCAAGTTTTTGAATGCCATCAGCGCACCGGTGGTGAACAGCGCCGCCAGCCCGTTTTGAGCATCGTGTTCCAGGCTTCGATGGCGTTGTGACGCAGCATCCGTCGCCGGGTTTGGGGCACCGGTGGATTGGGTGGAATCCAGCTGTAGCTGCGTACCACCACCCACTGAGCATGGGCGGTGGATGCATCTGGCTTGAACTGCACCACCTTCTGCTGCTCGGCGCTCACCAGCCAGCCCTCTCCGCTTGGCTGTTCCGGCGGTTCGTGCGTGGCGCGGTGACGGGGCAAAGGGTGGGGCGACGGCAACAGAGAACAGCTCTGCAAAGTATCTGCTGCCGAGGCGATGCCCCGGCTTCACGATGGCAAATTCGCTTATTGAACGGTGAGGCACATCGAGCAGGACGCTGGTCAGGCCTAAACGATGCTCACGAGTCCGACGGAATATCGATGGATGAGTTGTTGTCCTCGAGGAAAGGAAGCTCGTCTCAGTCAAAAAGAGGCTTGAGAGAAGCTTCTGGTGGCCTTGGCTTGCGACCACAGTCCAACCAAGGCAAGACACTTTTGCATGAGTCGATGCATCGATCGAGGTCTTGGGAAAGGATTTTGAGCAATTTTTTGTTTCTCCAAGAAAAAACATGAAGTTTCTTTGATGATCGATAAGCAAGAATGCGAAATTCAACTTATTAGTTCAAAAAGTTATTAGGGCTTCATTCTTTTCTCGCATACATTTCGGCAAATCCAAAGAACGATGCCCTGCCGTCAGGTTGAAGATTTTTCCCAGAAAATTGCCTCAGACTTTGCCGCAGCCTGCAGGACTGATGAGGAGAGTGACGATTGTTTTGGGACGGCTTACAACTACGGTCGCGACCATGTGACTCGTCTAACGCACGAGATCATTCGACTTCAGCGGGAGAGTGGTTTATCGCGAAAGGAGATTATTGAATCGATCAAAGATATGGCCAGTCACATGAATGCACTCTCCTATGTGTTTCTTGTGGCGGCCGATGTTGCCGAGAAAGCCTTAGATCATGATTGATCCTGAGGACGGGCCCGCACACAACGAGTCAGCTGAAGATGCTCCTTGTTATGCCCCGCGGGGTGATTTCCTGATCGGTCTTGCTCAGGAAGCGCTTTCCTTCACCAAGAGACGGAAGCTTGAGAAGGAGATCGCAGTGATCAAATCAGCGCTGAAGGGCCATGACGACAAACCTACGACCCGTCGCGCCGAGCAACTCAAAACCCGTCTCGACAAGCTCAAGGAGGAACTGAACAGCCCCCCGTAGGCGTGATTGCCACAACTCGAGGGATGTTTCCCGCCAGGTTGTTCAGACCCTGCTGTATCCGAGCTTGGTTTCGAAGATCTTGAGTGGAAGCCCAAACGACTCCATCAGCTGCCGGCAGTCATCGCCGACCGTGCCGTAGACCTCAACGCTGAAACCATCGCCAAGCTCCGCATGCTTTTGCAGATACTCCTGAACGGGAGGGTTAGACACATGGGCGCTGAACGCCTCGTCGTTGGCGTAGACCTCTGACCAAACGAACGCCTGGGGATCGTTTGGGTCCTGATCAAAGGTGTGATGAATCATGCCTGGCTCAGAAGCCTGAACGGCTTCGTCGGTGACACGGGCGAGCTCCAGGTACTGGTCGACACAACCGGGCTTGACGTGGATTCGCGCCAGCAACATGAACGGTGTGGAGTTGTCGAAGTTGGCCATGGGCTCTCGTGCGGTGCCCAAGTGTTCCATGGATTCAGGTTGTAAAACCCTGGAGGTGCACTCTCCAGGGGAACCCATGCTTGTCTTAAGTCTCGTTCTAATGGGGACGATCAAGCGGTTAAAGGCTGTTGCTTCAGTGATAAGCGACCACCAGCCATCGAGTTGTGAACCAGGTCTTCGGCGTAGCGGCGGCCTGCTTGTTGCGCTTCTCGAACGCTCTTGAAATTGCCGACAAAGTCGTAGTCCTTTCCGTCAACCGTTGCCGCAACCGCATAGAGCCTGTCAGCAATTTTGCTCACAGACCAGCGCAAAAAGCAGGCCGGGGAGTTCTTCTGACTGTGCATACTGTCCTCCTTGAAATAACGGAACGACTTAAGCACTTGCTTGTTTGTTTAATTTCAAAGCTTTAAATATCGCAAATAGGTAATTATTTTTCTTTCATGATCCGCTCATCAAGTTCTCATGAAATCGAATGATGTGAGCGATTTGATCCGAGTTTTGAGCAGCTCCCTCTGCCGCGATGGCTGACCTGCAACCAAGCTGCGACTTAACGATGTGGAGCCACGGAACCGCGAGGAGAAGCGAGTCCTCCCCGAGCGATGCAGTATCCGCATAAACACGTTCGCCGCGTCACACTGATTTGTGCCTGATGCACTGAATTTCTACAGCTTTAAGACACAGAGAATTTCCCCGTTGATCGCTCTCAACGGGGAAACTCGTCTGCCAGCCCCAGGGTCGCTCTCCCCGTGCTGCTCAGCACCACATCTGGTGTGCGGGCAACTGAGGGTCTCATGATGAGCCCATTCAGCAGGCTTGTCTGGGAATTTCTGAAGATGTGCTGATCCGCCAAAAATTCCGGTAGATGCAGGCAATGGTCGCGACTGATACGGACGACCGAAATGCTCAATTGGCCTCGGAAGAACGGCTGAATTCGCTAGACAGACGGACCCAGCAGTTGCCGCTGACATGGGTCCGCGTCCCGGGCCAGGTGCATGAGACCAGGACGAGTAACAGATAAGCCATTGGAACCAGACGTTTCAGCGAAATCCGCTACTCAAATAGCCCACTTGTCAGACGTGTGCTTTGCGGAAATTGGTTGAGTAGGGGAATCGGTAGCCAAGCTCCATTTCCTCCAGCTGTTCTTCGGCGAGGTAGAGGCTCCGCGTGAAGAAGCACACGTTTTCGCTGTCACACACCAGGAATTTGCCGGCCTCGACTTTTTGGATGGATGAACCGCGCGGGGTCTGGGCAATCAAGTCTGCTTGAGCCATGGAGCGTGCTGGCAAATCTCCCCTGTCATGGCTTTCATAGATTTCGTTTGGTCGTTACAACGCTCACACTTCGACAATGTCATTCGCTCAAGCTTCTTGGTAACAACAGATACTCAGGTTAAGCGTTAAAAAGAATCTCTCGCGCCAGCCCAAAAATGGGCTATCTACGGTCTCGTTTGAAAAAGATGTGATGAAGTGGCTGCTCTCGAAACTCGGTTTACTCAAGCAGCACAAAAACACCCCGGATCTGAAGGAAGATCTCTCATTTTTTAAGACCTCGGTTCACTCCAATGCCATTGCATGTCAATGGCTTCTGAGCAAGCAAACTCAGCTCTTGCTGAGGCAAAGCAAGGGATCAGTGTTGATGATCAGAATCAGGGATGCCTCCGGAGACGGCACTGTCGCGAGCAAGTTGGTGGAGCTCAGCCTCAAGGCAACGCAAGCACAGGTTGAACTTCCCTCTGCAAGCGGTCAGATGCTTCTTGAGCTTGGTTGCCGCACAGTTGGTGGTGACTTCATCACCCTGGAGTATTCGTTCGTTGATCTTGGCGTCAAAAAAATTGAGCAGCCAGAGTTGGTCAATTGGTTCAGCAACGAATCAGACAATATTCACCAAGAGATGTACGACTTGGCGACTAAAGGCAGAGCCCTTGGTGGATCTGAAGCCATGCCCCTCGGCCGGTCAGCCTGATTGTGATGTGGCATCACTCCGTTGATGCCTTGCCTGTGGCGATGTGGGCTTGACCGAAGGCAACATTCGTCCTCTTCATCCCGGCGGGAAAGCGAACGAAACAGGTCGGTTGACCCTCTCCATATTGATGCGCCTCAGCTTTAGACCAAGGTCAGATGCAGGGAGGGTTTGATGCTCAACACACTGTTCCTGACTGCTGCAGCCTGCCTGGCCATTGTTGGTGTGTTGGTTCTCGTCTATGGCGCTGTGCGGTTGATGCAGGCCACTGAGTAACGGGGAGACCGAGATGACTGTGCTCTGACTGTTTGATTCAGTGCCGCAACATTGGGGTCAATCATTTGTGCCGCCTCATCGCGTCATTGGTGCCCGCTGGCCTCTTTCAGCGAAGCCATGGTGGAACACGAAGGCGCATACGAAGGCTCCTTCTTTCCAGTGGTTGTTCCGTTGACCATTGGGCGCTGGTCACTGCACTGACTTCCTTCTGGCGATGCAGGGAGTCAGACCAGCGTTGTTTCACTCCTCGACCTTCTGGTGGGCCACTTGTCATGGATCATTTGGTGCTGCCAATCACTGGCCTTGTTCTGGTTGTGGCTCAAATCATCTACGGGGATACACCACAGAGCCAGGGCTAAGCACCTCATCTGAATGGTGGTGGTGCGACCCTTATCAGGCATCGCTGGAGTCTGGAGAGCGGGGAACACTCGAGGCAGTCACGACTGAGCTATAAACCGCTAGCCCACACTGTCCAAACGGATGGTGCGGGGAAGAGCCCTTGTGGCACTCGACTCCTCAGTGCAGATCCCCCTTAGGCCTGCAGGGTCAACATGCGCTCACGGTTTGCGCGGTCTACCGAAGTTCCTTGTTTTCCTCAAGTGGCCTCTGTCTCTCAGCCGAGAGCCTCAGGGTCATGAAGGTCCTTGAAGAAAGAACTCCCTGACGAGTGCTTTGGCGTCCAGCCAGCGCTTGTCCTTTGTGAGTTGATCTACCCGCTCGTTGAACCAGGCCGACAGCTCTTCTGACGTGACGATACGTGCTTTCCCGGCGGGATCCAATGCCATAGCTGCAGAAGAGTGGCCCAGGAAGTTAATCGCTATTTCTATTCTTTAGCCTCAGGTATTTACATAGCGAAGGTATAGCTTGATGCTAAAAAGCTGGTTTTGATTTTTTTGATACAAGTCGGCTGATCCGTTAAAAATTGTCGGGAGATGCCCAATGGTGAGCCGGTCCCGCTCAGGCGGCGGGATTGCCTGCGCCAAGGATTGTTGTGGTTCAGTGCTCTAAACCCAATCCTCTGAATACTTTGTCTTGGTGGCGCTCAGCTCACGGATGTCCTCTGTGAGGTGCTGAGCTGCCCACATGCCTCTGACGACTTGGCAGACACCTTCTCGGTCGCAGATCCTGTAGTACTCGAAGCCCTCTGGAGCGGTGGTGAGTTTTGTCGCTTTCATGGACCAAACCCTGCTAATCCAACAGGTAGGTCGTGAATTGAGTCGCGTCCAGGGAAAACGAGACAAAAGGTTCTTCTCGTTACAAAACCTTGGTTGGCTTAACAGGCGAAGTTGCATTTCGTTGAACGAAAACGGATGCAATGCCGCCATCGGCCTTTGAAGCGATCTGAGTCGCACCAATGTTGTTGAAATCTGATTCCTCTCTTCCTAAACCTGTCAGGTGCACTCCACTGCTCAGGAGAGCTGATGAACTGGCGACGTGATGGCCTTGTTGTTTGGAAGCCTGTGCGTGCTCTCTTGTTCGCAGATCAAAAGGTCTTCTTCTGGATCAAGGGGAAGTTCGGGCTGTCTGAGTACCAGATGGCTGCCTTGGTCTGGTTGAAGGGCCTGATTCTTGGCTTGCTGTTGGGCTGGTGGCTGCTGTGATTCAAGAGCAGTAGGCAAGCCTTTGAACATCGGCTAACCCCAGGTGGCAATGTTCTCTTCTCCTGATTGCGATGAAGGCTCTTCTCGCTAGCTGCCTACTGCTTGCCTCCACATCTGTTCCTGCCTTGGCTCAGAAGGAGATCCCCAAGGCTGAAGGTCATGATCAGTGCCCTCTGGGTTACGTGAATACCCTTGGGACGACGTGCGTCTCTCCGATCTATTACGAAGTAGCCCCAACCAATGGCAAAGCTTGCCTGTCAGGTTGGGTGAACATTGGTGCTGGCTACTGCAAGAAGAAGAAAGGTCCTCTGGGAGTCCTCTGAACACCCTCAGGGCAATAGGCACATAAACGCCGGGTACCTCACACCCGGCCCATGCTCAGAACGGGCTTGCGGAGGTGCAAACCACCGATGCGATGACAGCAATGACCGATGTTTTGTGCTAGTACTCGTGTACTAGCGCAACGGGAATGGCGGTTGATCATGGGAGCGGCGTTTCGGCGCCCACGTCGGATCCGGTCTTTCTGCATGTCAAGTCGGGAATGACCGTGATCGTCACTGACACGGATGGGGCTTGGCGGATGGCCGATGTGATGTGGGTCGATGGCGGTGCCAGGAACCCCAATACTCCAACGTTGTTCCAAGTGGCCGATGTCGACACCGGCGTTATCAACTGGGTCAACGCCGATTTTGTGACCCACATCGTTCCAAGGGTCTGAAGCCCCTGCTGGTGCTGAACGAGGCAGCTCAAGTCTCGGAATGCAGACAGCCGCTCTGCAAGGGAAAAACCATCAGACAATCACTTCCAGCTTCAGATGAACGTGGCGCGATTTCTGCTCAGGGACGGGAGCAAGGTTGGGGCTGAAGTCTCACCAGTAGGGCTTGAGGTCTTCAGCTACGAAGACCAGAAGGGACAAGTGATCCATGCGTTGGCGACGGTTAAAGCCGAACGGGAGTTCCTCAAGCAGGTCCCCTCGAAGCTCCTTCCCTTGTATGTCCGCATGGAGAAGTCCCTTGCCGAGGCCGTTGGCCGGAGCTAAGAGGTTCTGCAGATCCATCTCAGGCGAAACCAACGGTCAGATGACCGCTCGAAGTTGGTTTCGCCGCCCCTGAGTGGTTCGGGCCGTCCCGGGGCATTTCCGTCGTAGCCCTGTCGAACCAAGCTTGGACGTGCACCTGCTACAGGGTGGTCGGCCGAGATGCACGCGAAACCTCGGGGCTTTTTTTTGGTACCGCTCACGGTTTGTCCTCGAAACTTGGAACATTGTCTGGGGCGTAGGGATACCGCCCCACCGTCTTCTGACTCACCGTCTTCCGATGGGTGTTCAGGCAGAGGGACAATCCACAGGTTGTCCATGACGGGCTTCCCGATTTCCTCTCCTGCAGACACGATTCATTTGTGAGGACAACACCTCATGGGATGGAAACAAGGTTGCATCCTTGAGATTGTTTCAAGCCCTCTGCCTTTGGCGGAGGGCTTTTTTGGCTCCCCAAACATGAAGAGAATTTGTTGTTTCTATCGGGTCTCAGGTATCAGCAACTACTGCAGCCTGAGTTAGTCCTGCGAAGATCAATTATTCGCTTGAAGGTTGTGACGCTTGAGGATCAATACATCACTCTGATGGAAGCAGCTGGAAGGGTGTCTGACGAATGGTGCCGGGAAAAATTTATTCAGGAAGCAGACAATGTTTTGATGCACATCAATGTTCAAGTTTTGAAGAATCGGCAAGATTTCAACTCCATGGCTGCCTAAGGCGGCCGTCGGTAGAAAGCAAAATCCAGCCCGTCCTCGTACGCCTGTACACGCTCAAGAGGGCTGTCGGTTGACCATGCCAGCGGCGTCGCCATGTCCAAGACGGATCCGATCTTCCTCCACGCCCGTGCGGGGATGACCGTGATCGTTGAGGACGGCAACGACTTGAGGATGGCGGACGTGGATACCGCGGTCATCAACTGGTTCAACGCTGACTTCGTATCAAATGACGTGCCTGAGGCTTAACAACGTCGTTAGCTTCTTCAGTATGAAACTTCTGAGTCCGGCTTACATCGGTGGAGGCGTTATCGTTGTGGTCATGTACCTCGCTGTTTTCATTGGCGGTGCTAACGCTGGTGACTGCACACGCAGCCTGTCAGCTGATGCACCAGCTGCGAAACACCACTACTGAGCCTGATCGTGCCGAGGGTTTGAATCGCTACTGCTGAGATCCCTGACTCCGGCCTTAATAGGCCAATGAGAAGGCGACACTGGATTCCTTCGGCACTGCTTGTGACTGTGGGTGGCCTTGGTGCACGGGGCTATTACAGCCATGCAGACGCATTCCTCCCAACAGAGTCGGCTGGAAATGATGTTGCTTCTTCAGCAGTAACCGCCAAGCGGGGCAATACTCACTTGGATTTCAAGAGCGCAGGGATCATTTCTGACTTCAAGAGGTGCCACTGGACTCGTGCCCAGCTCAACAAGGCTGAACCGGGCACAGGAGATGTGCATTTCAAATGCGAAGAGCTCAAGTCTTATGTGGAGCCTGTCGAGAGGTTGAAGGCAGCTTCGCGTCAGGGCTTGGTTCAAAACTGTGAGCGAGCAATCAAGTCTTCTCTCTGGGATCCAGGGAGCTATGTCTTTGTAGACCACATGTACGTTGCGAACGAAATCAACGGTGTCGATGTTCGTTTGACTTACTTGGAAAACGACGGTTATGGCGGTCGTGATCAGTGGCAAACAACCTGCAGCTACCAGCTGTGATCCAGCGTCAATCACCTTGGGCGTTCCACCCTCCAGTTGATTTGATGCTCCACATCGTCTAACGGGTCCATAAGAGTCAGCGTGTGGTCCAGCTGTGGCAGCGTGAGGGCTCACTGACCGGCCTTGTCCCCTCGTCTGTCAATTGCCAGTCTGAGAAGGTCGATAGACATGGGGCCCCTTCATCAGAGCTGGGGGGCTCTGTTTTCTTGGCGAACGAAACCACCGGCAAGTCGACCAAGCGATGGTGGTTCCGTTGCTCCGGCTCTGCAAATCAACTGGAGCTTTTCTGTCGTAACCCTGCTTTGACAGAGCAGAACGCATCACCTGACACCTATTGAGAGAGAGATGTTCTGAATCGATGAAAGAGAGAAGCACAGCTGCTGCACCTATCTACCCTCCGATTTGACTCTGAGACTCATCCTTGGCATGTACTTCATCGAACGCCGAGGGGCTGACCGTCAATGGGTCAGGGAATTGAACTTCAAAACTGAGTTCAAAGCATTGATTGGTGCTCGACGCAAGGCAATTTCAACCTTGGGTACCTATCGAGTCGTCCACGCGATGTGGCCAAACCAGACGATTTGCTATGTGGATGGACCTGAATTGGCCAACGAGGTGGGAACAAAGGAGTGACCGATCGATCTGCTCAAGGAAAAGGACAACAACCCGCAGCTCATAGAGGTTGTTGCCCCCTTCTCTCTCAGAGCCAAAGGCTCAGGAGAAAACTATTGAGCAGAGCCTGAAGCCAAGGTTGAAAACTGCTGAAAGCTTTCTGAGATAAGCCTGAGAGGTGGAAACAAAGGGGCGCTCGTTCTGCACAAGGCACACCCCCCTGAGACCGACTTCATCTTGATCAGCTCAGTCGCAGGTGGTGGGCCGAATTGATCCGATATGCAGGATCGCCATACCGAGGTGAGGTGTCGTGGGGACTGTGAGCTGAGTGTCGTGCTGACCGTCGCGGCATGATTTGGATCGCTGCATCCACCCGCAATGGAACCCATCACCTACCTAGTGATCGTTTGGGCCACCTACGGCAGTCACCGAACCACATCGGCACTTGAATCCATTCTGATCCAGGAGTGGCAGCCCAAAGCAAGTGCACGATGCATTGAGGGCGTCATGTAGAGCGAGCGTCAGGGCATAACGGTTCTTGTCGGGGGCGAGCTCAGAGCTGCCCTTCGAGCCGACACCCTCAGAACACACCCTTTTTTTGGCGGTTTGTAAACGATGCTCACGGCCCCGCAGACTCATTGAAGAGGGTAGTTTTGCTGGAACATCAGCACCTTTGACGCATTCGTCCCCTTGTTGATGGGCGGCATTCCCTGCCGCCTTTTTTGTGCCTGTGGCCGACCGAACAATGGCCGGTGTCCACGACTTTTTCTGACGGTTCTCCCACTCCCTTCCGCGGGTCGTAAGGAGGAAAGTGGAATGGTCGTCAAACGAGGGACACTGGCCCCTGGAGGTGAGATCTCCAGGGCTTTTTTTGTTCCTCTCTGACTCAGGTACAGAACCTCCTGCCAAGGGTTGCGGCACTCGGAAAGCTGGCTATGCAGCCACGTCTTGATCGATGTAGTCCAGAAAATGAATCACTCTTCTTTCCTTCTTCTCTTGCAAAGCTTCTTTGGCAAGCGTTAGCAGCTGATTCTCTCGGGCTTTGATGGCGGTTCTCCACCGTTTGGGTTTGGGATTGGTCACACGGAAGGGCCCTGAGAGTGGATATGTCCTGAGAGGCACAAGTCTTTTCAAGCCGCATGACGCTAGTGGGCACAAATCAAAACCCCCAAGATGCGTGATGGTTATTGATGTGGGTTCGTCTAGATACCGTTTGTATGTATCGAGTTGAACTCGCAGTTTGGCTGCATCAACAAGAGAAATCGTTTCAAGCCTGAAACCATTTCTCGATACCCCAGTGGGGAACGGCATGGGAACAGGGCGTACGGCAAAGCACTGCAGTGATTTGGTGTCCAGTTGAAACCGGGAGCGGTTTGAGCCACAACTGGTTTGTTGCAGCAACTCAAATGGGTTTCAGCAGTGAGCAACCCAAAGCGGAAACCGCGAGCTCCACTCGCATTGCAGCTGGACTCATCCTCGGGTTGGCTTGTTTCGCTGCGGTACTCACCGGTGGGATCTTTGTTGGTCAGACCATCGGTGAGGCGTTGAGCACGCTCCAGACCTTCGCCCCAGTTGAGGTTGATCCGCTTCGCTGAGGTGTTGGAGTCGATCAGGCTTCAACGTCAGCCTTGTCATCGGCGTTGTGGTGGGCCTCAACTGAGGTGGCCTCGGCTGACTTGCTGCGGGGGCAGTCACCAGCGTTGGCGGCACCAATAAAGACAACCACTGCCATGATCGCGACGATCACGGAGCCGCCTACAAAAGCGAGGTTCGGACCTTTCACGTCAGGTGTTTCTCAGTGGTCTGGTGACACTAGTGCTGGATTCAGACCTGCGCGGCGACGTGGGTGGAACGGTCAGTGTTCACCCACGGGGTGGCCTCTATTGATCCTTGTTTTCTTTGTATCTGGGCAAGTCGGTCGGCTGAGCCAGCACGTAAACGACGGCAGCAGAGATCACCACGGTGACCACGATGAGACCGGTGATGGCTGCTGAGTAGTCGTTCACTGAAGTCTCTCCAAAAAGAAAGGTTAGGGCTGACGCTTTGCTGGCTGCGTCAAGTTCCTGGAAGGGCCTGGCTGTGGATTGTGGTCATCGTGTTGTTCAGCTCGCCCACATCCCGAAGCCCTTCGGCGCTGAACCAGGGTGCGTTCTCCCAGCTGAAGCCTTCACCAAAGGTGTTGTCTGGTGCCGTGACATACCAGTGACAATCCACGTCGGGCGTATCAACTGAACACTGCGTCCAGTCCGGCTGCCACTGAGGCACCTGGACCCACATCACTGCTGCATACACCAGGGAGAACAAGGCTTTGAGCATCTTCCTGGAGGCGGCTTATTGAAACTTTACACGAATTGGTCTCAAGATTGGAATCGTTTTTGGCGTTGACGATCGCTGCCTGAAGGCTCAACGAAGAACGGGCATCGGTAGTAGGTGACTCGATTTCGATCCGTTGAGCGGAGATACAACCGAAGTGCCGTGCTGTGCGTTCGAGGGCACACCGGTGGCGGAATCGCATCCCTCATCGCTCGACGCGATGTGATTCCGTCGTGTGCATCCAACCTGTGCACCCAACTTGTGAATCCAAATCTGATCGACGTTCAAGGCGAAATAACAACTTTTGAGAGTGTTGGCGCCAGGCTTCGCGTCATCAACTGAAGACGTGATCCCGAAGCTGGCCTGTCGATCGAGGGCCAGCGGCCGCAGCCTCATCAAGCTGCGTGTCCTCTGTGCTCCAAACGATGTACTGCGTTGAGCGAAGCGATGGGCCCGACCAATGGGTTCAAGAACAGTGCTTCAAAACTGAGTTCAAGGCGTTCGTGAATGCACGCGCTAAGTCGCTTGCTTTCACAAACGTGTATCGCGTCATCTACCAAAGCCCTGGGCTCTCAGGCGAAGTGGTGAGAGTTGCGAAAGGAAAGGCGCTTTTGAATTCCGATGACCGGCTGGTTGGCTGAGCCGTTTAGTTGAGGTTGGTTTGATCCATCCGTTCAGATCAGGGCTCTTGTGATGGTTTTTCCTGGGGAATTGAACTGGAGTTGAGACCCGATTGGTCGGACCCTTGGCTCATCTCTTCCGCTTTGGCCAATCGCTCCACCAGGTTGAGGGTGTCGTTGGGAGACAACTCGCCGTCATCGCCCCACTTGAGACTGGCAAGATCAAGTGGGCACATAGCGGAGCGTGATACTGCTTGGAAGCTATGGGTACTGAGATGCCTGCTGAGGCAATGCTCCCTGAAGATTCACGAAAGAAATCCTGAACTGAGTAACCACTCGATACTCATTGGTTGGTCACGCTTTCGTCCACGCATGATCCTGCCTTCATGGCGGCAGGCAATCGGGAAGGGTGGCTTCCTTGCTTTGTGCCTTCCCCCCTGCCACGTTTTCACACTGCAAGCAGCTGCAAACAAGAAAACCCCGGAGTGACGGCTCCAGGGCTTCCCTTATTCACCCGAAAGAATCAGTTTCAAAACTCTCTCGGATTCGAGGAGGAAAACCCCAAGAGCATGGAGGACCTCAGGGCATTCACTCGACGACCGCCGACAGATCGCATGAACTGCCGCCGGTGGGATCAATCAACTCCTGTGCATTCGCTTCTCGATACCCCTATTTGGGGTGGTCATCGCAACGGTCATCTCAACCAAGGCGATTGCGTCACCTCCAGGGTGTACTCCCCTGTGCGGGTGAAGCGCAGCGGGATCGAGTTGATGCGGATGTAGGTCTCGCCCTGCTCTGCAGCCAGAAAGCTGAACTCATGCTCAGCACTGTTCACCATCACGTTGCCGCCGCGTTGCATGAAGTCGCAGCGGAAGGTCTCCACGGTGGTGGTGGGGCCGTCGTAGCTGAGCAGTCGACAGGTTGAGGCAACGATCTCAGCGCTTGCCGGAATGGCTGTGGCGATGGCAAGGCATGCCGCGGTGAGGCTGGTTCGAATGCAAATCAATAGAGCACCCCGCAGTGCATTGCGTTCGATTCGTGCCCTCACTCTGCAGCCCCAATCCTTTCCAAGCCGGCGGTGTTGGGTGACTCGCAAGATTCTCTTAAGCATTCTGGGACGCGTCTGCAACTGATCTGCGCGATAGTTGTTTTACGCGAAAGGGCCTACAGACCACGACGCGAGATTTGAATAAGAGGAGACTTCAATGAGCAGGAGAGGTATCCATCCCCTTTTGATGGGCTTGGACAAACCCGAACGCAAACCCGTTGAGCCTTCAAAGGCCAATGATTTGTCTGGCAACGAATCGGCTCAACGCAAGCGGTTCATCCGTTCCGAAGAAGAAGATGCAGGCAACCAGCAGGCTGCTTGATTAATTTGATCAAGTGATCAGGGCGCGGGTGAGTCCATTCATCTGCGTGATCCATCAACCGTTCTTCCTCTGGGAAGAGCGGTTTTTCTTTGTGTAAAGGAATGGGTTAAGTACCTATTGATTCTGGAGGGGAGAGGAGTAGAGATAAGTCAGCGACAAGGAGAGAGATGGTCACGATCTGTTCAGGTTTTTTCGATCTATGCATCCCGCTCAACGCCTTTGATAAGACTCAGCCAGACCAGGCGGATGAAGCCAAGCAAGCGATGAAATCTCAGCACGATTTGTACTGGGAGGAACGTTGCGACAAGTCCCCCACTGCGCCTGGATGCAAGATCTACGACGACTGAGCCCAGCACGTCTCAGTTCACGTCATCAAGGCAACGCAATCGATTCTCTATGATTCAAACCACAAAACTTGGCTGACCTGCCTGGTTTTGTTGTTGCAATTTTTTTCTCCCTGCGTCTTACCTGCAGGGAGAAGGGATCTGCTGTGGTGATTCTATAGATCACGGTCTTGATGGACTTTTTAGCACCAATTGATCCATCAATGGTGAGATTCAATGAAAGACAAAATTGTCGTTCTCGACACGAATGTGCTGCTCCACGATCCTGAGGCTCCGCATCGCTTTGGTGATCTAAGGGTTGTGATCCCCATGCAAGTGGTTGAAGAAATCGATCGCTTCAAGAAAGATCACTCTGAAAAAGGCCGAAATGCCCGGCGGATTTCAAGGCTCCTGGATTCCTATCGAGCCCGCGGAAGCCTTGCCGATGGCGTCCCGATTGAGGGAACGAACCACGGCATGCTGCAGGTGATTTTCTGTCAGGCCCAAGCCCTTCAAGACTTACCGGCAGAGTTGCAGGGGGGCGGTGGTGACAACAACATCCTCGCCGTGGCCTTGGAGCAGATGCGATGCAGCGGGCTGAAACAGGCGCCCGAGGTTGTGTTGATCAGCAAAGACATCAACCTGCGAATCAAGGCTGATGCGGTGGGCCTGCAAGCCGAGGACTACGTCAACGACAACGTCTCGATCGACGATCTCTACGCAGGCTTCCGTGAACTCAGCACCGATGCGGAGACGATTCAGACCCTGCATGACGAGGATCAACTCCCTTTGGAAGCTGTCGCCGATCGCGAGGGGCAGCATCTTCAGGCCAATGAAGCTGTGGTGCTGGTGGATCAGCACAACGACAGCCACACCCTGCTGGGCCGGCATCAAGGCAACAGCAACATCATCAAGCCGCTGCACTGGCTGAATCGCGCCCATTTGGGCCGCATCAAAGCGCGAAACCGCGAGCAAAGCTTCGCGCTGGATCTGCTGCTCGATCCATCCGTCGCTCTGGTGACTTTGGTGGGCAAGGCCGGCACAGGCAAAACGTTGCTGGCCATCGCCGCGGGTTTGCACCAGGTGGCTGACACCCATCACTACGCTCGCCTGTTGGTGACGCGCCCGCCGATCTCCCTCGGCAAAGACATTGGCTACCTGCCCGGCACGCTTGAGGAGAAACTCGGCCCCTGGATGAAGCCGATCATCGACAACATCGATTTCATCACCGGTTCGTCTCCCGGCGAGGAGGCTGAGCAGACGAAAAAACAGCGGCACCGCGAACCACGCAATGCCTGGGCCGACCTGCAAGGCATGGGCTTGCTTGAGGTTGAAGCGATCAACACCATCCGCGGCCGATCAATTCCCCATCAGTTCCTGGTGGTGGATGAGGCGCAAAACCTCACACCCCTGGAAGTGAAGACGATCGTGACGCGGGTGGGTGAAGGAACCAAGGTTGTCTTCACCGGTGACCCATATCAAATCGACAATCCCTATGTGGATGCCGAAAGCAACGGGCTCACCTGGCTGGTGGAAAAGCTCAAAGGTCAGCCCCTGGTAGGCCACATGACCCTCACCAAAGGAGAGCGCAGTGAACTGGCTGAACTGGCGGCCAACATCCTCTGATGCAAGACGACAACGCCGATATCGCCGACATCGCTTACACCAATGACTGTTGAACACATGACCCAATTCCCAAATACTGCATCGCCTGAGCAAGCCAACCTGGATGCAATTCTGCATTCCCCCACTTACAGAATTGCCCACGAAGATCAAGACCTTCTGAACAGCAACGACATGCGTGGTGTGCGCATGCTGCTTGAAATCACCAAGCCGGATCTGCATCTGGAAACAGCCGGGATTGAATCGACGATCATTGTTTTTGGTGGCGCCAGGATTGTCGACAACGACACCGCAGCAGCGAAGCTGGCGCAAGCTGAGCAACGGCTCAGTGAAACTCCAGGCTCACCGGTGTTGAAGCGGCACGTCGTCCATGCGCAACAGCTCGTGGAGTTGTCTCGTTTTTACGATGCAGCTCGGGAATTCGCCTCATTGGCATCCCGGCACGGGCAGGCCAATAAGGGGGAAATCCATGGATGCTCATCCCATGTGATCGTGACCGGTGGAGGGCCGGGAATTATGGAAGCCGCCAACCGGGGCGCCTTTGAGGCCGGCTGCCGCTCGATTGGGCTGAATATCACGCTCCCGTTTGAACAACATCCCAATCCCTACATCACCCCCGATCTCTGCTTCAAGTTCAACTACTTCTCACTGCGCAAATTCCATTTTGTGATGCGCTCGATTGGCGCCATCCTCTTCCCAGGTGGTTTTGGCACGCTTGATGAACTGTTTGAGCTGCTCACCCTGCGGCAAGTGGGCACCAAAGGCAACATGCCCATTGTTCTGTTTGGAACAGAGTTCTGGCGAAGGCTGGTGGATTTCGACTACCTCGCCGAGATGGGCTTGATTTCAGATGACGACCTCGATCTGATTCATTTCTCAGACTCAGCGCAAGAGGCCTGGGATTTCATCCGCAGCCGAACGCAGGCCGACCCCCAGGCGAGCTGAGCAGGCCCAGCTGCCCGATCAAGCGGATGGCTGGTTGTGCTGGCGCAGTTTCTTGAGTTGATCTTCGATCTGAAAGCGCAGCTGCCTCAGGTTTTCAACATTGATCTGGTGTTCGCCGGAACTCCAGTGCTGCGGGTTGGCGACACGGATCTCCAGCTCGCGCAGGCGGGAGCGATCAGATTGCATGGCAAACTCCACGGCCTGATCAAGTCTGTTGTTGCAGCTGCTGCCCCTACATGAGTTTTTCTACTGGGTAAGGGAAAACTACTGATTTGCTTCGGAATGAGGATCAGATGGAACCCGATTCGAGCAGGTGGTCCATCAAGGCCGCATAGAGCTGGGTCTTCATGTTCAACAGGCAGGCCTGTTCGTTGGCGTCACCGCCGGGCCAGTTGTCGTGAGCTTCAGCCACGACACGGTGCAGAAGACGCAGAACATCTCTCTCCAACGTAATGGTGGTGATCATTTGGTTGCCTTCCATTGGTGCTGAGAGCGAAAGGAGCTGATTTCAGAGACCCTGGGACTGCTGGCGCACGATCCAAGCTGACGCGGCTTGCTGTTGTTTCCATGCCACCAAAAGCTCTTTGGCAATGCTGCGTAGGGCTGCAAGGTCGTCCGAGTTGTCGATCTCGCGTGAGAATTTTTCGACTTCAAATTTCTGGCCCAGAGTCAACGCGATCGGTTCCATTGGCTTGTGGCTTGGTGAGCGGAACGTACCCGAGAACTTTTGCTGCTGCAAATCAAAAACGTAGTACTTGCAACCGATTTGAGGAAAGAATGCTCATCTCAATGCATTGCTGTCATTACAGAACATTTCTGAATGCCACTGATCACTCGGATCGCAAAGGCTTATGGCCTTAGAAAGCATGTATAGGCCTAGAGCTGATGCATTTCTCCTGGGAAAAACATCTGGAATTGTCCAGGAATGTAGCCATTGCTTCAGACAAAAATAAGGGCATGGCTCTCGCTCTGATGGGTGTTGCTCTCACCATGCTTGCCACCGATCTTCTGGCCCATGAGTTGAAGGCCTCGGTCTTGCCGTCCTCCAGGGCTTGATTCAGAGAAAGTCCACACCATTTCCATCTGATCACTTAGATCTGGAGATCTTAATGCCTTTGGAAACATGCATCAACTCCAAGACGATGCATTTCTTCTGAGATAAAAATCTAAATTGACCAGAAAATGTAGTTGATGCCTCAGAAAAATAGAGCATGTCACTTGCTCTGATGAATATCGCTCTCGCCAAGCTGGTTGTGGATCTTCTGACCCAAGCGTTGAAGACCTCAGCCTTGTCTCTGTTCTGGGCTTGATTCAGAGAAAGTCCATCTCGTCTTCATTGTTGTCGTCTTCCCTAGATTGAATCCACAGGGCAGAGAGCGGAAAAATGAAGCAGCTTGCAACGAGGAATTCCATTGGCTTTGGAATTTGATGAAGCCATAATCCGGCGAATTTCAGAGACAAGCTGTATCAACCGCTGTCATTTTTTTGAATTTGGTTGCCGATCGATCCGTTTAATCGTGTTGAGTACTTGTGCTTAATCAGCCCAGGCTGATCAAGGTGACACCTGCCACAAAAAGCAGAACAGACAACACCAGTAAGCCGCTGTTCATCGGTTGCTGGCGCGTTTAATTGATTCCATCCCCAGGCGTGCAGCCCGTCGCCCCAGCCCCACCGCTGCCTGGGCGGTGCTTTTGATCACATCCGTGGCTGTCCTGCGAACCCGGCGGGGGCTGCGTTGCATGGCATCGGGCCAGGATCCCTCCGGCCAGCGCTGCACGCGGCGGCCAACACGGTCACCGAGTTGAAGCAGGGATCGACGCAGCCTGCTGGCCACAGCTTTGAAGCAACAGCATCAATGTGCTGGCTCCAACCCAATGCTGTTGTGCCAAATGACACGAAGGGGGTTTGATTGGGTTTGGATGTTTGGCAGAACACGCCTCTGTTCAGGTCTCTTCTCTGTGCCTGCGTTTTTGGCGGCGATAGGCAACTCCCCCTCCTGCACCCGTCGCAATACCTCGCGCGCTATGGCCAGGTTGATTGGATCGGTCGCAACTCCCTTGGCTTCAGCTGCCAAGCATTTGCGAATCGGAGGTGTGTTGTCAGCAGGCATGACTTCACTGTCTTAAAGCGGAAGCGGATCCACATCCCTCATCTGAGGGATTTTTTCGGGGGAAATTTCTCCCTCAGCTGAGGGATGTGAACCTGCGGCTGTTGGGGCTCAATAAAAAGGCGCGCCGCCGGTTGGTATGTCTTCTCTTTACGACCTGATTCTTCAGTGCAACGGCGAGCTGCAGACCGAAACGGTGCAGGTGGCCGATGCCGCCCACGCCTGTCGCCTGGGGCGTCAGCGCTATCCCCACTGCATCCGCGGCGTGGTCCGTCGCGATGCTGGGCGTGATGGCTCTGCAGCTGAGCCATCCAAACGCCGCTAAAAGAGGGGCATCCGAACAGCCTGGGATGGAGCTGCGGCTCGAGTCTCGCGCTTTGCACGAAGCCGTCGAAGCAACGGCGCAGTTTTTCAAGACCCAGCGGGTGGTGGCCTGCTGCGGTGATCGCCTCACCCTGGCCTGCCTCTGTCTGGCCGAGCCGATCCGCCGTGCCGTGGTGGGTGCCGCGACCACTGAAGACGAAGGCTTTGAACTGGTGCTGCGCCACAAGCCGAGCCTGCTGATCTGCAGCTCGGATCTGGAAACCGGCTACGGCATGAATCTGCTGCGGCGGGTGAAGCAGGAGCTGCCCACCTGTCAGCTGTTGATCGTGCTGGTGCGCGAAACCCAGGCCGTGGTGCAGGAGGCGATGCAGGCCTATGCCGATGCGGTGATCTTCAAATCAAGCCTCGGCACCGGCAAGGGCGATTTCGTTCAAGCCCTTCAAACCCTTTCCGAAGGCGGTGTGTATCTCCCTGAGGAGATTCGCCAGCTCGGTGCGGCCGAAGCACCGAACCCGAACCTGCCGCCGTTGATTGAGGAGCTCACCGAGCGGGAACTGGAGGTGGTGGCTGGCGTCGCCCGCGGCCTCACCAACCAGGGCATCGGCAGCAGCCTTGGCATCTCGGTGGAAACGGTGAAGACCCACGTGGTAATTGCCAAAGACAAGTTGGGTGCCGCGGATCGCACCCAGCTGGCGGTGATGGCGTTGCTCTACGGCCTGATCGATCCCCTCGGCTGAGTCCTTGAGGCTGTTCGGTGATCGCCTGTTCGGTGATCACGGTCGTGATCGTGCGTCGGTTGCCAACGCTTGATCCATAGGGTCTCGGCGTTGCTTTTGTGTGATGTCCGAGGAAACCACCAACCAGCAGTCCTGCAGCGGCAAGAAGTGGGCGATGCTCGCCTATGGCCTGGTTCAGATCTCCGCCACCGTGGTGTCGGCCGTGTCGCTGGCGGCCATTGCTGTTGGTCTGTGTGCCGTGAAGCAGGAGAGTCGCCAGTTCAACGGCTGCGTTGAAACCGTTGTGGCTGAGGGCCGCTCACAAGCTGAAGCTGTTCGCTACTGCAATGGCGGCTGAGATTCAAGACAAACTCTTCCCAAGGGTTGCGGCCAACACCCTTGAGAAGAGCCTGTGTTCTGGCCGAGACCAGGCCTTCGATTTGGCCTGAAGCAATGAATGCCGATTGCTGCTGCAACGCAGCTTTTAACTATTACTAAGTTCATCTCCATTGATGAAGCGATCGCCATATCTTTGACCTGATTTCACTGTTTTCTCGGATGCCAGCCCTGAAGTACAAGCGGGATTTCACCCACGAACAGCGGGTGTCATTCGCATTTGCGAACTCCGTGGATGCAGCCAAAAGTGCCAGCTCCAACAAGGGCAAGGCGGCATCTACACCTGCTGAGTACAAGCAAAACCAGTGCGCCGCTATGGGCATTGGTATGGGCCCCCGGATCCATGAGGAGTGCCCCTTCTCGGCGATCAACCACACCTATGCCTCAACGGGCAGCCAGGCTCTGGAAGCTGCCATCACCGCTGGCTACAAGCAGGTGTTTGGCAACATCGGTATCTCCGACAACCAGCGTCTCGTCTCACTGGAGGCTTTCCTCTGTGACGGCCGCATCAACGTGCAGGGCTTCATGGCAGGCCTGGTGAAATCCGAGCTTTACAAGCAGAAGTTTTTCCACGCCGTGTCTCCCATGCGCGGCATCGAGCTCACCACCAAGCACCTGCTGGGTCGCCCTCCGATCAATCAGAAGGAAGTGAGTGCAGGCATTCAGCTGATCGCTGCAGAGGGTTTCGACGCTTTCGTTGACAGTCTCGTTCGTTCGGAGGAGTACCTCGAAACCTTCGGAACCGACACGGTTCCCTATCTGCGTGGCTTCAAGTCGGAAGCACGGGCTTCCTGCTCCACCTTTGTTGGCATGGCCGAAATCACTCCGGCTAATGCCAGCTCTGAAAACGCCATGTACACCGGCCCTTCCCTGGTGAAGCGTTTCAGCATGGATCTCAATTCCTTCGCTGCTGCTGCTGTTTATTCAGATGACAGCGATCGTGGTGGCTTCTCCTACACGAACGCCGTCAGCAACCCCCGCAACGCTGCTTACCGCCGCATGTATGGCGGCAAGTTCAACTACGGCCGCTTCTGATTCATTGCTGCTTGCAGCGATGAGTTGAGCAGTAAGGGCAGGAGGGGCAACCCTCCTGCTTTTTTATGAGAGCCCCCACGTTTTGGCACGGTATTGGGTGGGTATTTATGCTTATTGCAAATGATTCTCGGTTTTGTAAAGTCTCGACGCTTTGATTTGGTCGATGCATTACTTCGGGCTATTGGTGCATGAAAGCGGTCAAGTGACACCTCTCTTTGGTGCTGAAGTCCTCGAAGTTGCTGTCTCCAAATTCTTTGAAAGCTGTCTGAGAGTGGGATACAAGCCGATTGATGTTCACTTGCGGCTGATTAAATCGGCGTCGCCAAAATTTCCAGCCGAGATCTGTCTGGATAAAAATCTGCTGGTGTCGGCTTACAACCTTCAGGTGGAAAATTATCAATAGCGTGTTCGTTGCCTTGGCTGCGTCTTGGCGACGGCAATGACATCTTGGGGTTGACCCCCGCTCGATGCTTTGTGGCCATTCCCGCCGACGCCAACCTCAAGCGGGCCCTCGAGCAGCTCAACGAGAACGAGGCGGCCGTGGCCGAGGCGATCAATGAAGCACGCGCCGAGCACGCCCGCAGTGAACCGCCCCTCACCGGGCAGGCCCTGCAGGACCGCATCGATCAGCTGGCCAGCCAGCGGTCCCTCGACAGTCAGGACGCGGCGATCCTCTGCCACTGGCCCGATGCCGCCTCCATCGGTCAGGCCTGGTTCGAGCTCAAGCACCCGGGCAAGAGCGTTCCCAGCCCGATGCTCGTGCTCGATGCCTACCTCGTTGGCGCCCCGCCTTTTCTGAGCAAGGCCCAGCGGGATCTTGTGGGTGACTGGTACCGCAGCAAGGTGAGCGCCAATCCCGAGTACACCGATGCCGTCACCGGGGCGGCCAAGGCCTTCGTGCTGATTGGTGATCTCAACGCCAGTGCCGCCGGCATGGCCTGGCAGACGATCATTCCCGATCTGCTCGAGCAGGGGCACGATCTGGAGTTCAACGTCACCAAGGAGCAGGTGACGGCGGCGGCGGCCCGCTGGATTGTTGCGGTGGCCGACACCTTCGCGCCACCATCGCTGGATTGACGCGAGCGATCGATGGGTCTGCAGCTGGTTTCAGCCGACTACCTCCACGAGGACGGCATCACTTACCGGATCCGCCGCGACAGCCTCGAACAGGACTTCACGATTGAGGAGAAGCGCGATGGCGCCTGGGTGGATTGCGGCCTGGATCAGGCGGTGAAGGATGTGAACTTCGCTGAGTTCAAGCGCCTCGGCCTGCTGATCAAAAAGGTGATGGATGCCGATCAGTGGCTGGCCTGAACGGCCATAAATCGCAGCTGCCCGCCGGCCGCGCCAGGATGTAACGAATTCGTTACACGTTTCCCATGACCGTCGGAGAAATCTTCCTGGAGAGCCTCTCCACCGGGGTGATCACCGAGCGCGAGGTGAACTGGTTGGCCGCCCAACAAACCAACTTTGATCGGCCCGAAGAGGCTGCCGCCATCCGCCTCGGACGCCTGATGGACCAAGGCGAGATCAACCTCGGCTGCCGCCTATCCGAGTCGATGCTTCATCACCAAGAGGTGCTGGTTGACTGGATCGAACCCCTCGGACGTCGCCGTCACCGCGCGGCGGCCTGAACCAACAGGCCATCTTTGGGGGTGGGGCTGGGGATCAACTGCAGCGATAGGTCTTGCTCCGGCTGCAGCTGCAGCTCTACCGCCTGCAGCAGCCCCACCGCCATCAGGCGGATCTCTAATTCCGCCAGGGCCTTGCCCAGGCAGACCCGTTCTCCGCCGCCAAAGGGCAGCAGCGTCTGCTTGAACGATCCATCCAGGTGGCGTTGCGGCCGGAATGTCGCCAGATCGTCGTCATCACCGGCCGACGTCGGGCTCAGCACCACCTGAATCACGCTGCCTTCGGGAACATCTACCCCCGCCAGCTCGATCGGCGCCAGGCTGCGCCGGAAGAACCCTCCCACCGGTGGCGTCAGCCGCATCACCTCTAGAACCGTTGCGTCCAACTTTGCTGATGCTGGATCGTCATTGAGGCCGTCCAGCAACCAGCTCTCCACCTCCGGGTTGAGCAGCAGCGCCCGGAACAGGCAGCTCAGCGATGAGGCCGTTGTCTCGTAGCCGGCGAACAGCAAAAGCAGCAGCTGTTCGGCTAAGTCGTCATCGTCCAGGGGAATGCCTGCTTCATCCAAGCCGCCGCTCAGCAGATCAAGCCCGCCTTGGTTGGTGCCCGCCTGGAGCACGCCCTTGATCCGCTTCAGCAGCCGTTGGCGTGCGGCCATCGCCTTGGCGAAGGGAGTGCCGGGAATCGCCAGCGGAATTGAGAACAGAGCCCGGGTCCAGATCTCGAAGTCGGCGAACAGGGCATCACGGCTGGCGCCATCCAGCCCCAGCACCGTGGTGGCGATCACCGCAAAGGCGAAGCGCCGCATCCGTGCCGCCAGCGGCAGCGGTGTGTTGGTGGTGATCAGCTCCTGGCAGAGCTCCCCCACCAACTGCTCGATCGACGGTGTGTAGCGGGCCAGTGCTGCGCTGGAGAACAGTTGCCCCACAACCCGGCGCCGGACTTTGTGCCCTGGCCCACTGCGGTTGGCCAGCGATTGGCTGCCCAGCAGTTGCCGCACGCTTTCGGGCCACCAGCCCTGGAGGGAATCCCCCTGCCCCAGCAGGTCGCCGATGGCCCGTTCGCCGCGGATGAACACCATCCGTTGGGCCAGCAGCTTGGTTTCGAACACATCGCCGTGGGTCTCGAAGCGACGCTGGGCGAAATCCGCCTGGGTGAAGGAGGCCAGGGTTTCCCCCAGTCCGCTCACGGCGCCTGTGCTGGGGAGGGGAGTGGTCGCCATCGCAGCTCGGCGTGAGCTGCCGTTCTAGGGCTGACAGTGCTGCAGGCGCTGGCAATCTCAACGGGTGTGTTGTGCCTTGTCTGTGGAACTCAAGTCTTTGGTGTTTGTGCTGATCGCCCATTTGATCAGCGCTGGCCTCTCGAAAACCGTTGCAGCCCAGAAGGCGCGCAACAGCAACCGCTGGGCACTTGCGGGTTTTCTGTTTGGCCCGTTGGGTCTGATTGCTGCGGTAGGCATGCCGGACCGTCATCAGATTGTTTATCTCCGCTATCTGGCTGAGCAGCAGGGCTACCAACCCCGCCACGCCTGTGGTGGCCAGAAGGGCGAAGCCTGAATTCAGCGGCAGCGCTGAAAACGAACAATGCTGCGGGTGAGGCCTTTCTCGGGCCAGTTGGGCATCACCCGCCAGGGGGTGTGCACCGTGAGCACGTCGCCGTCGATCGCGAAAAAGCGTGTCTGTTCCGTGCCCACCCATTCCGGATTCCAGGCCACATCCACCTGAGTGATCCAACGATCACCCTCGAGCCGGTAGGTGCCGGTGTAGGCGATCATGCTGCTCAGCAGGGCAGATCGCTCCTCGGCATTGCTGCCCGGTTGGCGACCCTCCGCCGAAAGCATGAAAGAGAGACGTCCCTCCGTTGTGAAGATCACATAGCCGCTGGGGTTGTCCCCCATTGGTGAGAAGGTGGTGCCGTTGGCTTGTTCTTCAACGTCGTAGCTCAACAATTGCCACGCGCCATGCACGCCGATGGAACTGATCGCTTGGGCGGGCTGAACCGAACTGACGCTCACAACTGAATCTGTTCCTCTGCGGCAACCTATCGATCGTGGCTTCGCTTTGACAGCCTGAAGCGAGGCATTACTGCGCAATTGATGCCATTGATTGCCGAACCAGTAGCGACGACAACGAAAGTGATCAGCGTGCTGGAGCGCGGCAGGGCCGCCAGCCCCGTTTCAACATCACACTCCAGGTATCGATCGCGTACTGATCCAGAACGCGGCGATGGCTGAGGGGTTCCGGTGGTCTGGGAGGGTCGTAGTGATACGTCCTGATTAAGACCCAGGCCGTGCCTTCTGAATTCAGATCCGGCTTGAAATGCACCACCCGCTTCTGGGTTGTGTTCACCAACCATCCCTCTCTTCCCGTATCAGGCGGTGATTCGGATTGTGATTGGGAGTTGGCCATCTCAACCGATTGTCGAGGCCAACGGTTTGATGCTGAGGGCTATGTCAAACCACCAACACATCCTGATTTTTTGTTTTCACAGCAAATCAACTGAATTCAGCTCTTTTTCCCCTTGTTAACAGCACAACATTTGCTCTAATAGAGAAGTCACGACCTCACAGACCCATGCTTACTGGAGCTGAATTGCTCAACCGCGTCAAGGAACTTGGCGATTGCGCCAAAACAGACCTGGCTAGAGGTTGTGGCTACGTCGTCACCAAAAAAGACGGCTCTGAACAGGTGAAATTCACCGCCTTCTATGAAGCTCTGCTGGAAGCCAAGGGCCTGTCCTTCTCCACGGGTGGATCCGTTGTGGGCAAAGGTGGCCGCAAGCTTTCCTACAAAGCTGTGGTTCAGGGCAATGGCAATTTGTTGATCGGCAAGGCCTACACCGCTCTCCTGGAATTGCAGCCCGGAGATGAATACGAGATCAAGCTTGGACGCAAGCAGATCCGCCTGATTCCAGTTGGTGGATCCGAAGAAGAGGATTGATCTCCGGTTCAGCAGCAACACCATTCTCCCCGTGGTTCCTTTAGGTTTCACGGGGAATTTTTTTGGCTCCGATGCCCTACCAACCCACCAAGGAGCATCTGGACCATCAAATTCCAGATGCGTTCAAGAGCATTAACAGCCTGATGCGCCAGCTGAAGCAGGACATCGGCATGGATGACCGCTACATCTCTCTGATGTTGGATGCTCTGTCGCGGGAGTATTCCTCCAAGCAGCCGATCCGAGAAGGTTTCGGCTTTCGTTGAACGACAAGCTGTTGCTACCAACCGGTGGAACGGCGTCTCCGTCCACCCATGAAACGACTCCTGCTCGTCCACAACCTGGTGCATGGTCAGAGTGTTGTGCATGAACTGGACGACATGGATTTCGCCGTGGAGCTGGTGGAGGGCGACCCGGAGATTGAGGATCAGGGCGAGATGGATGTGGAGAGTCGTTTTTTCATTCGCGTCGACAACGAATGAGCTCTTGTACGCAGCTCAGCACAGAGATGATTGAACCGTCTGGATCAGCGCTATCTCGGAGTCATCTGTGGGTGCAAGGTGATGGCAACGCGTTACGTGCTTCGGATGGGGGAGGTCATCCACTCCAACCGCAACCCTGAAGAGCTCGACGTCTACTGCTACCGAACCGGCGCCAACGACCACACCTGCCTGCTGCTTTCCGATCAATCCGAAGCAGATTTCCTGCTCCGTTACGGATCAGAAGAGTTGAACGTGGCCTATTGACGCCGCGCGGATCGTGGCCTGAATGGGTGGGCATCAAGGCAACGCCATGGACGACGTCAGGCTGCAACAGCTGCTTCAGGAGGCAGAAGAACACCTCCGTGCCCGCAGCTGCCGCCAGCGCTATGAACGTGCCGTGGTCCGTCTGCCCGATAGCCGCCGGGGCATCTGGTTCGGTGACGACAAGCGTGCGGCTTGAGGCGTGAATTCAATGCTGAGCTTTTATCCCCAGTTCTGGACCCAATCCTTCGATTTCGAGGGGCGGACATCCCGGATCGACTACTGGAAGATCGTCCTCGTCAACCTGATCATTGGCGGTGTCTTGGCGAAGGTCTCTCGCCTTCAGCTGTTTATTTCGTTTTTGCTGTCGCTTCCATCTGCCCTGGCCTGGCGATGAACATTCGGCGCATTCGGGACACCGGCCGTTCCTGGCAGTGGATCTTCATCTCTCTGATCCCGTTCGTCGGGGTTCTCTGGTTGCTTTGGATTGAGCTGCAGCCCTCAGCTGACGCCTGAGGGGATGACAGCTGGCTCCAGGGGGGCGTGCAGCAACTCAAAAACGGAGTCGATGCGCTCGGCCTCCATCTGCGAGATCGAGAGCATCAACGCCAGCAGATCCAGCCTCCGGCGCTCCTCGGCGGAATAGGGCCCATCGGAGCGCATCAGTTCTGAGGCCATGGCGTAGGCCGTGAGTGCTTGATCGGCCGTGAGAGCTTTGGCGGCCTCCAACATCAGCGCTTTGGTGCCCCGCTCCAGCCGCATGGCTAGCACCGCGTCCATCATCAGCACCACCTCATTTTCACTCATCCGGCAGTAGGGCTCGCGGTAGTCGAGGGCATGCCTGAAGGCCCTGGCACCAGCCCGGCTGAGGGTGTCGTCCCATGACACCGCGGTCAGGCCAACGGCCGCAAAAGCAGTGACGACATTCATCGGGAATGGCGCAAGCGACGCCCAACTGTCAACGAATGGCCTGGATCACCGTTGTTAAAAGTGCAACAGCTCTCTGCAGATGAGTCGTTTCACCTAGTTGGCCCCTCGCGTCATTCCGGCAGGCGCTCCACGGCCACATGCATGAACCGCTTCACCATGGCGATCGGCCAGCCTTCCCGCTGCAGGTCTTCCGCGATCTGATCGATCTGAAAGCTGATTTCTTCAGCAACCAGCTCTTCCAGCAGCTGGTTCGAATGTTGCGTGGTGGTCATGGCTCGGTGCTGGTGGGTCGGTGCTCAAGGTCAGTCGCACTGCATCGGGCCTAACCCACCCAGGCTGTGTTTTGCCACCTTGCGTTCGTCCCCTTGATGTCCTCGCCTTCGGTTGCGGACTTGCCACGCCCTTGCCAGCTTGAAGGCATGAAACAGGCTTCCTTGCTCCGGCGCATCGGCACCTACCTGCTCGGGTTGGTGGATGAGTACTGGGCGATGCGGCGTCCCTGGCAGTACGGCGCCAAGCAACCCCAATGTGGGCTTCAGTGCGATGGCGACCACTGCGACCCCGTCGACTGAGTCAGCCCTGCGCACAATGCGCGTTTACACGGGTTGCCGCTCCTCCATGTCCCCACAACAGTGAGGTCAGCCAAGGAGATGAGATGGAGTTCAAAAGCCGAATTTTTGCCACCTCGCGCGGGTCCACCATCGACGCCATCGGCGACGGCAAGTACCTGGTGTGCAATCCGGCCTATTGCTTCATGGTCCATGGCCTGCGCCAGGCCCATGAGGCCGTGCAACGTCAGGAAAAGCCCGCGCTCTGAGTCATGGCGGAATACCGGATTCACTGCAAGCACTGCGGCTATGAGGGGCAGGCCAACTCCCGTTGGATCCCCTTCGTGCAGGTGGAAAAGAGGGGGCAGGATTGCCCCCATTGCGGTCGCCCCACCCTGCTTGAGCCCTGGTGCAGGCTGCGAGCTGAGGCGTCCATGCCCGACTACTAGCCCGGCTAGCAAGTCGACTACTGAAAGGTCTGCCAGCTGCTGGTGAGCCACTGGGGAGCCACGCTCCACCAGATGGCTGTGGCCACAAAAATGGCGGTGAGGCCGATCAGGCTGGTGATCAGCTCCTCCTGTCGGTTGTCGGAGCGAAGTTTCCTGGCTTTGCCCACGGTTCCCCTTGGATGCTTCCCTCGGTGTAAGCCCTCGATCCACCATTGGCCATCGGTCAAAACACCCGGCCGCAGCTCTGGCGATGATGGGTACAGCGTCAGGGTCCGATGAGCACCGCCACGTTTGCTGAGTTCGCCGAACGGGCCGACTACTCCCTGCTGGAGTCCCTCACGCCTGATCCGGAGGCGACAGCGGATGGGGACGATCACCGCCCTCGCCAGGTTCTCTCTGGCCACTACGTGCCGGTGACGCCCACCCCGATCCCCGAGCCCCAATACCTGGCGCACAGCCGCAGCTTGTTCAGCGAGCTGGGTCTCAGCGACGACCTGGCTCAGGACGATCGGTTCCGCCGGATGTTCTCCGGTGATCTCGGTGTGGCCACCGGTCCGATGCGGCCCTGGGGCTGGGCCACCGGCTACGCCCTTTCGATCTACGGCACTGAATACACGCAGCAGTGTCCCTTCGGCAATGGCAACGGCTATGGCGATGGCCGAGCCATGTCGGTGTTTGAGGGGGTGTTTGAAGGGCGCCGCTGGGAGATGCAGCTCAAAGGTGGTGGTCCGACCCCCTACTGCCGTGGTGCCGACGGCCGCGCCGTGCTGCGCTCCAGCGTGCGTGAGTTTCTGGCTCAGGAGTTCATGCACGCCCTCGGTGTGCCCACCTCCCGTTCGTTGACGCTGTACGTCTCCCACGCCGAAACGGTGGGACGGCCCTGGTATTCCGAGAACTCACGTTCGATGGACCCGGACGTGATGGTCGACAACCCGGCCGCCATCAGCACCCGGGTGGCGCCCTCATTTCTGCGGGTGGGTCAGCTGGAGTTGTTCGCCCGCCGTGCCCGCAGTGAGGCCCATCCCCGGGCGCACCAGGAGCTGCACCTGATCGTGGCGCACTTGATCGAACGCAATTACCGCCAGGAGATCGATCCCGGCCTGCCCTTCAGCGACCAGGTTGTGCTGTTGGCGCGCTTGTTCCGTGATCGGCTTACGAGCCTCGTGGCCAACTGGATCCGTGTGGGCTACTGCCAGGGCAACTTCAACAGCGACAACTGCGCCGCCGGTGGCTTCACCCTCGACTACGGCCCGTTCGGCTTCTGCGAGCTGTTTGACCCGCGCTTTCAGCCCTGGACCGGTGGCGGTGCCCACTTCTGCTTCTTCAACCAGCCGGCGGCTGCGGAGGCCAATTACCGCATGTTCTGGAAATCCCTGCGCACGCTGATGGAGGGCCAGGCGGAGGCCCAGGCCCAACTGGATCAGTTGCTGGAGGATTTCCCCGCTGCCATGCAGGAGGCCATGCAACGGATGTGGAGCAGCAAACTCGGCCTGTCCAGTGCCGACGACGCACTGGTGCAAGAGCTGTTGAAGCTTCTGGTGGAGTCGAGCGCCGATTACTCGATGTTCTTCCGCCGTTTGTCGGATCTGCCCGAGCAGATCGATCCGCTGCGGGACTGTTTCTATCTCCCCCTGTCGGCTCCCCTTGAAGCCCAATGGAACGACTGGTTGCTGCGCTGGCGCGCCCAGTGGCCCAGTGGCGTTGAACCATCTGTGATCTCCGCTGGGATGCGGCGGGTCAACCCGGCGATCACCTGGCGCGAATGGTTGATTGCTCCGGCCTACCAGCAGGCCGCCGAAGGCAACACCTCCCTGATGGCTGAACTGCAGCAGCTGTTCAGCACCCCCTATGAGACTCCGTCCCCCGACATGGCGGCCCGCTACGACCGCTTGAAACCGCGGGAGTTCTTCAGCGCCGGTGGGGTGTCCCACTACAGCTGTTCGTCTTGAAGGCCGACGACGTTCTGGAGTTCTGGTTCCAGCAGTGCCGACCCTGGCAGTGGTTTCGTCGCCGCGACAGCTTCGATGCCCTGGTGCGAGAGCGGTTCGGGGAGGCTGTTGAGCGCGCCCTCACCGGAGACCTGAACCACTGGAGCTGTGCGCCCAGCAGCGGTCTGGCCCTGGTGCTGCTGCTGGATCAGTTCCCCCGTCAGATCTGGCGCGGTGAATCCAAGGCTTTTGCCGGCGATCCTCAGGCTCTGCAGCTGAGCTTGGAGGCGCTGGAGCGGGGATGGATCGCAGCGGAATCGCAACGACCGCGGCGGCAGTTCTGGCTGATGCCACAGCTCCACAGCGAAGACATCAGCGTGGTGAGGGCTGTGATCCCCCTGCTGGAGCGGCATGTTGATGAAGCCACCGCCAATGTTGCTTGCCGCCATCTCGCGGAACTGGAGCGCTTCGGGCGTTACCTGGGGCGCAACCTTGCCCTCGCTCGGATGAGCAGTCCGGAGGAGACAGCCTTTCTCAATGCTGGGCCTGGATCCAGGTCAGGGTTTGCTTCACCGCCTCAGTCCATAAGCCCGGTTGAAAATGCTGGCGATGGCCATGGCCCGGCAGGAGCCAAGCCACATCGAGGCGTTGCAGGCGCTGAAGCGAACGGATCTGCACGTTGAAATCCCACCAGCAGTAGCGCTCGGAACACACCAACACGTCCTGGTCGCGGTTCCACCACACGTGATCACCGCTGAACAGAACCCGTCGTTGATCACCGAGCAACAGGCAGAGTGAGCCTGGGGTGTGCCCCGGAGTGGGCAGCAGTTCGATCTGTGGTGCGAGTTCCAATGGCTCCTGCCCTTCCAGCACCTGCTCAGCCGAGGGCGCGGCATCGGCATCACCGCGATGAATCCAACGCTCACAGGCGAAGGCCTGAGCCCAGCGCTGATGGTCAGCCACATCATCCCGATGCGTGAGCACGATCTGAGCCAGTCCCCCCATCGCCTGGATCCGCCGGGCCAGTGGCGCACTCCACCGCGGAACGTCAACCATGACGTTGCCATCGGCGCGTTGAATCAGCCAGCTGCGGGCACCGAAGCTGCGTTGGGACGCCCAGCCGCAATAGAACACCTCACCGGCGGCGTGGCTGCAGATCCAGCTCGGGAAGCCTTCAGCCGGTGTGGTGCGTTGCAGAGTACGGCTCGTCTCGATCGCGGCAACCGGACAAGCCTGTAAGGCCAGAAGGGCCTGGCGCTGGGATGACGCTCCGATGGGTTGGTGAGCCACCACTGCCGTTCCTGAACCGGCAGCGAAGTGATCCGGATCAAAGGTCCAGCAGGTGCCGCAATCGATGCAGCGCTCATTGATGCGGAACTCGTCTGAAGCCGGGGACCGGTCAATGGGGCTCCCCTTCATCCTTCATCAGGCGGAGCGCCGCATTCATCACGGCAGTTTTCACCTCCCGTCGTTCCAGTCCCTGGCGCTCGAAGTGACGGACGATGCGTGATAAGTCCCACCAGACGGCCACTTCCACTTCATCCATTTCATTGGCGATATGGAGTGTCATGGCTGTGCTGGGTCCTGTTTCAGCTGTAGCCCGTTGCCAGCTTTGACGAAGGCTCCTGCTGAATGACTACCGAATTCAGTTGCAATTCCGCCTGGATGCCGTTTCATGGCTACGAAGCAAGCGTTTGCCCTCCTTCACCGTGCAGCACTACTTGATCGTTTGGACGTTCCCGACCGTTGAGGGTGCGTGGGAGTCGTGCCCTGGCTTTGCTGACTACATCAATTCGGGAGCACCGGGAGATGCTTTCGATGGTTTTGCTCTCAAATATCGGGTCTGCGAACCGATCAGCGGCAGCGGTGTTGCCATTGCCGTTGCCAGTGACATCGGCAAGGTTTGGGCGCATCTCGGCCCCTGGATCAAGGATTTCGGCATTCAGTTCGAGGTCACCGCCGTGGTTTCGGATGCTGAATTTGCTGCGATGTGGCCGATGGTGGAAGCTGCAGCAACCGTCGACTGAGACGGCTGACCACCAGACCATGGCCCGGCTTTGACCCTTGCCCTGCTTGAGCCCCTGCTGTTTCTCGCTGCGGCTGGTTCGGCCTCAGCGGGATTGCTGATCCTTCAGTTGGGGTTGCAACGGGTGTTTGCTGTTGCACCGCGCTTGAAGCCGGGCCAGGACGTTGCTGCTCAGGACACCACGCTCACCGTGGTGATCCCTGCCTTCAACGAAGCCCACAACATCGAGGCCTGTGTCGCCAGCGTTCTGGCCAACCAGCCCCCCTGCAGGGACTGGTCGGTGTTGGTGGTGGATGACGAGTCCACCGATGCAACGGTGGAGAACGCCCTCCGTGCTGGCTCTGCGGCGTCCCACTTCCGCCTGATCCAGGCCGGCCCCAGGCCCGTCAATGAACGCTGGGTGGGCAAGAACTGGCCCTGCAGCAAGGCCGTTGAACAGGTCTCCAGCGAGTGGCTGTTGTTCATCGATGCCGATGTTCGGCTCAAGCCCGATGCGTTGCAACGGGCCCTGGCTCAGGCCAATGATGAGCAGGCGGATTTGCTGAGCCTGGCGCCGCGGTTGAGCTACGGATGCCTGGCGGAATGGATGGTGCAGCCAATCATGGCCAGCCTGCTGGGCCTCGGCTTTCCCATCCTCGAAACCAACGATCCGGCCTCGCCGGTGGCGTTTGCCGCGGGCCCTTTCATGTTGTTCAAGGCCTCCACCTACAGGCAGATCGGTGGCCACAGGGCCTTGGCTGGGGAGGTGGTGGAAGATCTGGCCCTCGCCCGCGCCATCAAGGCTGGAGGCCATCGGCTTCGTTATCTGCTGGGGCTTGATGCGGTCGATCTGCGGATGTACAGCAATCTCGCGGCGCTTTGGGAGGGCTGGACCAAGAACTGGTTTCTGGGCCTGGACCGCGACCCCGTCAAAGCCCTCGGTGCCGCCTTGGTGGTGGTGTTGATGTTCAGCGTGCCCTGGCTGTTGCTGCCGGCATCGCTCGTGTTGCTCTGGCTCCAACCCCTGCTGGCTTCAGCTTGGTGGTGGTTGATGGCCCTGGCGAGCTTGGCCATTCTTCAACAGCTGCTGCTGCGGCTCTGGACCCGCAGCAACTTTGATGTGCCCCTCACCCTTTGGTGGCTGATGGGAGCCGGTGGGTTGCTGGTGGGTGCGATTGGCCCGGTTTCGATCTGGCGTACCTACACGGGACGCGGCTGGACCTGGAAAGGCCGCTCTCTGACCTAGGAGTGGTGCCCTTTTTTGCGGGCATCTTCTGCCCGACGCCGGATCGCAGCATGGCGGAATGCCTTTTCCAACTTGGTCAATTTGGGCTGCTTGTCCAGCAGGGCAGCCTCGCCGCGGGCTTTGGCGGCGTTGATGAAGTCGTCTGACTTGGTTCCGCTGAGTCCACTCATCTCAATGCCTCAACTGAATCAAGCCTGGTTCCGTTGAGGCTCAATTCGCCTCGAAGCAAAGGCTTTCTATCGAATTCAGCCTTGAACAGAATTGTTTGGTAGCCCTTGACTCCATCCTTGAGCCATTCCCTCTGAAGGCTCGGCCCCTGGCCGCTGTGTGCGAGGGTAAGAGGTCTTGATTAACTCATTTTTTTGACGATCTTTATCGGAAATCTCTCCTGGGACGCTGAGCGGGAGGATCTCATTCATCTGTTCGGTCAGTACGGCGAAGTGAGCAAGTGCTCCTTGCCCCTCGACCGGGAGACAGGCCGCAAGCGTGGTTTCGCTTTTGTGGACCTCAGCAACGAAGCCGATGAGCAGTCGGCGATTGACGACCTGCAGAACGTTGAGTGGATGGGTCGCGCCATCTCCGTTCGCAAGGCCGAACCCCGCCGCTGAGCTTCAAAACAGCTTCGACTCACCTCACTGTCCAAAACCACGATCGTTTGTGGACGGTGAGGTTTTGTCGTGCGTTGCGTTGGTCTGTGGCTGTTGTGAGGTCTGCTCTTGTGAGGCCTGGCTGAACCGACTGTCGAGCCAACGCGAAACGATATAGATCCCAATGAACATCGGGATGTAGATCTGATAAGCACTTTGCTGTTCGATCTCGAGCTGATTGACGACGGTGACCGCCGCCGTGCTGAGCACGAGGTAGATCCCGACGCGCCTGAACAGGGGTGATTTGATCAACGTTCGAAGAGCTCAAGCGTTTCACCATGGTCACCTGTCGCTGAACTCCCCCAAGTGGGGGATGTGCCAGGCGCCCTTTGCCTGCTGAATGGGGAGGCGCAGCAACACTCCGATGCCACCCGCCTATGACCTGATCATTGAGCGTGGAGGCTCGATTGTGGTGGAGACCATCGAGGCCCATGACGAAGACGCCGCCTGGCGTGCTGGCCTGATGCTGCACATCGATGCTCTGATGGCCGTGGTCTGCAGGGACGAACACGATCCCTAGCCAATGCGGGCTTAGGGTTCTCTTAAGAGTTGGAGCGGTGGCGTGATCGGATTGATCGCCTCAGGTTTGTTCCTGGTGTTTCCCTCGATTCCCGGAGCGGATCTTTCCCTGTTTCAGCAGCTGAACAGGGAACTCGGTGCCCTCTGTCAGCAGCCTCCCGCGCAGGCCATCAGGGTCTGCCGCCTCCATGCGCGGCTGGTGAACGGCTGAGTCAGCGCTCGTCAGGCACCACACCACAGGCAACCCGTGCTCCACCTCCACCGAGAGGGGGCTCGTCCCTGTAGGTGTCGCCTCCAGCGTGAACAATCAGTGCTTTGCCCCGCAGATCCGCTGTGCTGAGCCGAGGGGCCACCACGCTGGTGTTGGTCTTGCCGTCGTCATCCACCACCAGCCTGCTCAGATCGCCCCGGTGACCGTTTCCGAAGGGGCCGAGGTGTTGGCCGGTCTCGTCAGGATCCCAGTGCCCACCGGCAGCGAGGCCGGCAACGGCGGTGCCTTCTGCAGTCTGGCCCGCCTCACAGCTCCCCGTGCTGTGGAGATGGAAGCCGTGTTCCCCGGGTGTCAGCCCCGCGAGATCGGGATATATCACCAAGCCTTGGTCGGTGTCTTGCGCGGTGACGCTGCCGATCGACTCGCCAATGCCATTGGCATCAATGCGTTGCAGGGGTACCTCCAAGGCGTCGCACCAGCCGGGTGTGAGCGTGATCAGGCCGATGAGCAGAACGAGCTGGGCGAGCAGGCGACGCATCACAGAACAGCGGGTTCTTGAATTGTCGCTCCCGGTTGGTGCCGTCTGCGGTGAAGATGGTGCGTCGTTCGGCTGATGCTTGGTGATGCGGTGGGAATACACCCAGTTGCGCTTTGTTCCGCGGGGGAAGTCATGGACCGGAGAAATCGAGGAGCTCTGGCTGGATGACCGGCAGCTGATCTCAAGAAGCCACCCGCAGCGTGACGTCAGCCTGGTGGGCCTGATGAATGAATTGGGTGAGCAGGGATGGGAATTGGTCACGTATGCCCAACCCTTCACCGGTTACCACGGCGGTTGCTACACCTTCAAACGCCAGAAGTGAGCAAGTGCTTCAGAGCAGGCTGGCGTTGATGTGCTGGGCCATGCCCATGAAGCCAATCACGAGAAGAGCAATGGCAACAGTTGAGGCAAGGGAAGCCAAGCCCATTTGTGTTTGATTACTCAAGCTTTTCATGCATCAACCTCGTTTTTCAGATGCACGAGAATGCATTGCTCGTAGCAACTGCCATCATCGAGATTGCAGAGTGTTAGGCACTCAAAGTAGGCATTCACTTGTGATTCAGTGACGCAGGATTGGGCAGCGTTTGGTGATTCCAAATTTGTACTCAGCATGTCTTTTTCGATTCGCTTGGTGACACTATGCTGATTTTTCTTTTAAGGCAACGAAATTATTGCGGCGGGTAAATACCTAGATAGGAATACCTATTCGAGTCAAATCTAAGTTTCCGATCTATGCATCCCTGTCATTAATCCAGTGCTGGAGCGCTCTCAAGTCGATCTGATTGCAGGCCCAAGCTCCTTAAAGTGAGCCGATGAGCAAGGGCAACCCCGCTGAACGGCTCGAGGATGAGCTGGATCGTGCGAAGGCTCGTGGCCGCTGGCTCAGTGACGATGAGCAGGCTGAGCTTGATCGCGAGGTTGATGCCATGGCCCTTCAGCTGGAGGCCAAGCAACGGCGTGATCGCAAGCTGATGATCCTCACCGGGGTCTGCCTGTTGATTCCGCCGTTGTGGCCTCTGGCCCTTGGGCTCACCTTGTTTCTTCTTTATCCAGACACCATGGCCAGGATCGGACTGGCTGCGGCGATCACTTTCTTGGTGAGTGGATTGCTGTTGGCCGGCGTGCTCGGTTTGGCGATGGTCTGGCTGGTTCAGCTGCTGTTCTGATCAGAGCTTCGATCAGATCAGTGTCTTGACTTCACCACCGTCATGCCCACGGGGGCCAGGGCAATCAACGCCAACTTGATGTGCTGAATGCCGAAGGGAATGCCGATGATCGTGACAAAACAGGCCAGGGCGCTGCTGAGGTGACCCAGGGCCAACCACCAGCCGGCCACAAGGAACCAGATCACATTGCCGAGTGCACCCAGGGGGCCCGTTCCCAGATCGCCTCGTCCCCTGAGCTGACGCCGGTTCATGGCCTCGGAGCCGAAGGGCCATAGCGAGAAACAGCCGATCACCCAGCACGAACGCGCCCATGGCAGGCCAATGATGCTGATCGCGCAGATCAGTGCGGCCAGCCACCAGGCCAGCGCCATGGGCAGTCCGCCGAGAACAACCCAGAGGAGGTTGAGGAGCATCGAAAGCATGTCTCCATTGTCACGGCACGCCCGATGTTCGTTCGTTAAATTCTGTAAAAGGTGTTTGACCAGGTATGCCGGGCCGTTTCGGGATTGTTGGTTGTGGATATGTCGGTTCTGCTGTTGCAGCCCATCTCAGGCACCAAGGCCATGAGGTTGTCGGCACCACCACAACCCCCGGACGGTTGGCTGAACTCTGCGATCTGGTTGACCACCCCCGTCTCTACAGCGCGGGCGACCCGATGGCAGACACCAGCTTCCTGGATCGGCTTGATGGCGTTCTGATTGCGATGGCCCCCACCACCGCCACCTTTGAAGAGGATCATTACGAGAAGGTTTATGGCCAGGCAGTGCCGGCCCTGGTGGATGCCATCCGTCAACGGCAAGGGCTTAAGCCGCTGCATGTGGCGTACCTGAGCAGTGCAGGTGTTTATGGCGATCAGTCCGGTGCGATCTGCAATGAGCTGACGCCCCCGGATTGTTCCAACAATGCCAACGCTCTTCTGGCCAGCGCCGAGAGCTGCGTTCTTGCGTTGAACGACGCCTCAACCCAGGCCTGTGTGCTGCGGCTTGGTGGTATTTACGGTCCCGGTAAGGACATCCCGTCCTACATCCGCAGCGCTGCTGGACAGTCGGTTCGGAAGAACGGTAATCACATCAACGCCTGGGTTCATCTCCACGACATCATCCGTGGCGTTGATTTCGCCTTCGGCCGGCGGCTCCAAGGCATCTACAACCTTGTGGATGATCTCCAGTTCACCCGGCGTCAGCTCTCCAATGCTCTGTGTGATGACTTCGGATTGCCTCCCGTGATCTGGGACAACCATGATCGACCTGGCGCCCGTGTCTTCAATGCCCGTGTCAGCAACGCCCGGTTGCGTGAGATCGGATTTCAGCCCAGCGTCAGCTCCATGCTCGAACCTGTGGCGGCTTGAGCTCTGCATCCGCTAGCGGCCGTGTATTCCTTCTGCGGCTGATTTGATTTTTCGATACAGATTGAGTGAATTTCTCTCATATTGAGGTGACTGTGTAAAGCAGGATTGCGGGATCCACAGTCAACTTGTTGTGTTGATTAGACCCTTCGCATTCATCGCGGCGGTGCTGTGAAAGACGAGTCGTTTTGCATCGAATTTGCATCCTCCTTTGCATTGATGCTGCTGGAGCTCAATGCAGAATTGCTCGAGCTTGCTGATGAAGCCTCCAATGTCACAGCAGAGGTTTCTGTTGTTGAGCTTGAGCGTGCCTGCTGATGTTGGCTCGCATTCGTGCCGTCTTTGCTGACGCTCAAACGGAAGGTTTGGATCAGCTGTACGACGTCATCAATGCGGCACGTGATCTTGCACCCGATTCAGATTTTCAAGCCTGCTACGACCTCGTGATGGCATCCGGTGGCCCTGAAGTGGAAACCTGGATCAACTTCACGGTAACCACTGCCACTCGCTTCGATCTTGATGATCAACCGGAGCCGGAACAGTTTCTTTCCGTTCTCGAGGAATGTTGCGATGCCCGTCGGGAACAGCAGAGGGTTCAGCCCTCGGAATAGCGCAGGGCTTTGAGGCCCATCACCAGATGGGTGCGAAAACTTCCCAGCGCCATCACCTGCTTGGGTGATCGCGTGTCGCTCACGGCATCGCCCTGGCTTTCAATCCAACGCAGCAGCTCCTGGGTTTGGTCGGCCCATGCACTCAGTGCAGCGCGCAGCAGTTCGTCATCGCTGAGTCGCCCTTCAGGAACGGCGGATGGATCCATCGCCGCTTTCAGCAAGGCGTTGAGTTGCTGATGGCTCAGCGCGTCAGGAACAAAGGGATCGGGATCGATGCTTAAGAAAATCTTTAGGCGTGCCTCGACGGTAGATCAGAGGTATCGGTTGCGACTACCCGTGTTTTGGCTCATTGCCTCAGCGTGATGGAACTTGATCCGGGTCAACGCTCAGGCCGCGTGTGGCGAGGGCCAGGCGCCGGGCTGCCAACAGGGCGGGATAGGCCAGTGCTGAGCGTTGGTTGTCAGCGAACAGCCTGGCCAGCAGCCTCAGCAGGGGATCGCTGGGCTTCATGCGCCGGCTGAGTTCTGCAATGGCTTCACTGCCATGCCACTTCTGTTCTCCTTCAATCAGAACGGCGCCATTGCGCAATGGCAATCCGAGGGCATTGAGCTCGCGACGCAGGTTGTGATCGGCGCGTCCGTCAACAATGCGCAGGTTGGCTACACCCGCCTGGAGCTCACTGCGCAGGGCGAACTCCCGACAGAATGGACACCCGCCGTCGTAGATGAGGGTTAACAGCATTGCTGAATTCTGTCGCGAAAGGCTTAGGTCTTGCGTTGTTGTTGCTTTGCTGGTTGTTGGTGGCGCCCCAGCCCTCATGGGCGGATTGGGTTTGTGATGGGGATCGACTCAGTGTTGAGATCACACGCGGAGCCGTTGATCTCACCGGTCTGGAGGAGGGCATTCCCAACACGTTGGAGGGAACCCTGCCTGGGGACGGTGTTTTGCTGCACTGGCGCGATCTCGACTTGCAACTTCCGCGCACCAACAATGCAGGTGCCCCCAGTTACACCGATGGCCGTTGGTGGTGGCGTGTTGTTGATGAATCAGCGCCGGAATTCTGGGAGCGCCGCGGCACGGTGATCCGTCACCAATGTGAACTGATCTGAGCCTTCATCCTTCTACCGCCGTTTTCGCTGGCGTCGGTTGGCCTTGCGCGTTCCTCCATAGCGATAACCGGCTTGGTCGCGAAAGTTCGGCCAGCAGGTTTCGCACACCAGAATCCAGTCCGCGAGTTGGGCGCTGCAGACCCGGAAATGCACGTCACCCGGCTGTCTGCAGTGCTCGCAACAGAAACTTTTGTTTTTCCACAGTTTTTCAACCGGCCCTTCCGAAGGATTGGGGCCTTCATGCTTCCGCGGAGGATTTTTTGCTTGGTTCACAGCAGAAGACACTTCGTTGCCACTTGAGGCGTTTTCAGAATCACTGATGCTTTTTTTGCTTGAAATCAACCGCTAGCACAGCATTCTTCGCAATGAAACGCGGGATTTACGGAGGAGCTGTTGAGCGTCTGACGTGTTTTCCACGCCGATCGCCAAAATCGCTGCGCTCGCCAGGATCACCTGTTTGAGTCCTGTGGAAAAGCTGTGTATAACTCTACGAATCGCTTGGAACCTGGACGTTGATGGAGGCTTTCAGGACGGCCATCTCGTGGGCAGTGAGGTGCGCTTCAACGGCTTCAGGGGTGTTGTTCAGGTAGTGAATCCATGCCTGGTAGCACTGTTGTTGCGTTGCCATGGTGTTCTGATCTTCACCATCCCTGGCGCTGACCAGAAGCTCTTCAATCCTGGCTAGACGCGCTTCGATCCGGCTCAAGCGGCTGGTGATGGCCTCGTTCTCTTGCGGCACCTGCGGGTGGGCGATTGCTGCCGTGATTGTTGCCGAGGGCGCCTGGGTTGACGGTGTAGTACATGCGCACTAAAACAGATGTACTGCTCCATAGCTCATGTCTGCCAGTTCTCCTTACGCCCCCTTTCGTGCTGACGAGTGGATGCGCCATTCCTTGATCCGGCCGCGCAAGGCATTTCCGGCAACGGCTTCGACCACGGTTTCTGCAACGACGAAACCTCGCGCCAGGCCATCCGGTCCTGCTCGCGTTTGTGAGGCTGTACAGGGTGAGCTCTTCCTCTTCCCTGTTGTGATCTGCTGAGCCTTGGCCTCTGCGACAAACGTTTGCGGGAGTCGCTGTTTGGTCCCTGTTCTGTCAGGGTATCCAATGGTTTTTGTTGCCACACCATGCTGTTGTTTGCTTCCCAGACAGCTCCAGGCGGTCCAACCGTCATCCTTCCTGCCCTGTTGATTACTGGGCTTCTTGTTGCAGCATCCCAGGCTTTCGTTCCCAAGGGCGGCGACAAAAGCTGAGCTCTGCCGTTCTCTTATCGCAGGGCTGAGAGAACATCAGCCCCGAAAGCATTGGCATCGAATCCTGCCTTGTTCGGTGTATGTCCCAGACGCACGATCACAGCACGCTGGGATGGCGCAATCAGCAAAAGTTGTCCCTGGTAGCCCTCCGCTGAAAAGCTGTTGTTGGGGAGATCAGGCCGAGATTTGCGACGGCTGAGCCACCAATGCGCCCCATATCCCTTCTTGGAACCTCGCGACGCCGTTCGCGCCCGCTGTACCCAGTTCGCGGGAAGAAGTTGTTTGCCCTTCCATCGGCCCTGATCCAGATAAAGCTGGCCAAATCGAGCCCAATCGCGTCCGCTGGCCCAGGCCAGCGATGAGCCCACCAAAGTTCCGCTGTTATCGCTTTCCAGCACAGCCGTCGTCATGCCCAGGGGGGCGAACAAAGCCTTTGAGGGAAAGGCCCAGTAGTCCTGATCGTCGTTGATGGCGTGCCTCAGGATCCGGCTGAGAATGTTGGTGGTCCCGGATGAGTAGCTCCACTTCTTGCCTGGTTTTTTGATGAGGGGCTGGCTGGCGGCGAACCCTGCCATGTCGGCTTCCTGGGTGAGCATTCGTACCAGATCTGAGTTCAGGTCTCCCGTCGATTCCTCAAAGGCCAGACCGCTGTTCATCCGCAGCAGTTGATCGAGGCTGATTCGTCGACGAGGGTCCTCTGGATCGCTCCACTCAGGCACGCTCGGCGGCTTGTCCGGATCCAGAATTCCTTTTTGGACGGCAAGTCCGATCAGGGCATGGGTGATGCTTTTGCTCATCGACCAGCCGATCAGGGGCATGTTCGGCTGAATGCCTTGGGCGTAGCGCTCAGCGATCACCCAGCCGTCCTGCACCACCACAACGGCACGGGTTCGTTTGGGTGCAAGTGGCTCGTTTTCCTCAAAGGCGCGATCGAGAACATCGTTCAGCGCCTGGCGATCGATCTCCGGTGGCTCTGCAGGAGCCATGTCGACCAGGCGCCAGGGACCTCCGATTGGCTTGGGATCTCTGTTACCTGGGCTGGCCTGGCGGAACAACCGTGGCGATGGCTGCCCGTTCATCCGCCAGGTGCAGCCCCGTTCTCCGTTCTGAACGGCTTCAGAGCGGAACAGTCCGAACAGGGCGCTGGCTTCAACGCGCCCAGCCCCGGGCTCGATCCTGGTTTGGATCAGCCCCTGGCCGGCGGCCAGATCTTCCCTGAGCATCCGATTCGGATCCATTCCAGCCATGAGCACACCGCTGCAGAGCTGTTTGGCGCTGAAGCTCGTGCCCGCCCTGGCGAGGTTGGTCAGGTTCTGCAACGGCGGTTCCAGGGCTGCCCCGGCGCTGAAGGTCACTGCTGCAGCTGAGAACAAGGCAGTGCGCAACTGGTTCTTCGTCACCCTCAACAGCCCATGAAAAAAGCGGGGATGCTCCCCGCTTCAATCATCGGTGCATGTTTGGCTTCAGTACACGTCGTAGCCGACGCCGCGGTAACGCAGTTCCCGCCCGCCGGTTGGGTGCTGCTGCGGATCAATCGGTTCGTAGGTGACGCCGCGATAGCGCAGCAGCTTGGTTCTGGTTCCCACCGGGGTGTGCACCCGGTCGGTGTGGCCTTGGTGGCGGAAGGCCCGTGCCATCTGTGTTCTGGCCGATTCGATGGCCTGGTTGCGCACAGTCCGTGCCTTGATCAGTTGAAGGGTGTTCATCTCTCTCTTGCCCGGTGCCCACACCCCCGTTGCCTGGCGTGGATCTGACTGCGGCCTGTGGATGAGGCTCAACGTGACTTCACCATAGCCTCAATCTGTATCAACGGCTACTTTTTTGCTGCCTTGTTCGGGGTGTGTTGTCAGCATTGGCGTGAGTGAAGGCGGCGCATGTCTGGGGCAGTACCTCTGGTATGCATCTGCGGCCCGTCCGCGGCCGGCAAAACAACCTTCGCGGCCCATCTGGCTGGGCAACTGCGTGCCAGGGGGTACCAGCCATTGCTGATCTCCTGCGACGACTACTACCGCAGTGGTTGGTCGCCCAACTCGCGCTACGGCTTCGACACGGTGGATGCCATTGATGCGGATCAGTTGAAGCTGGAGCTCAGCGCTGTTCGCTACCGGCAGCTCGACTCCCTGCGTAGCTACGACATGCGCAGCCGCAAGGTCAACTCCAGGTTGTTGCAGCAGCCCTATGACTTGGTTCTGGTGGAAGGCTCCTACGGGCCGCAACATCTGTTGGAGTCTGTGCCGATCTCGCTGGTGGTGTACATCGAAACGCCTCTTCTGCAGCGGTTGGTTCAACGCCTCTGGCGTGATGTGCGCGACAGGCAGCGGCCGGCTTTGTACGTGATTCGCCAGATGCTGTGGGAGATGTTGCCGGGTGAGCGACGCTTCATTCACCCTTTGAAACGCCGCGCGGACGTGGTCGTTCGCGGCTACGACTGGAATCTGGAGCCCGTTCTCAGCAGAATCGGCTAACTGCAGTGGACCGTGGTTCGACGAACTGAATCAACGGGTTTGCGCTTTGCGGCGGGATAACAGCCGCGAAATTTTCGCCATCCATCGACCCGGTGCAGCTTGTTCTGTCGAAAGAACCGGCGTTCTTTGCCTGGCAAAAGCAGGGCCAGGGCTTGAATGTTCTGACAATGCCCAGCGGTAATCCATCAAGGATCGGGGCTTGCCTGCTGGCGAAGCTGACGTTGAGTGCGCAACAGCGTTCAAGGGCGCCTTCTTGCCCCATGGCCCAACCAGGCCAAGCTCCGCCAGCGGCCATTTCTCATCAACCGGAGGATGTTCATCCACTCCTCATCAATGGAGGAATCGCAATTGGTGCTTGGGGTGTTCAGGTCAACCAGCGGTTACAGGTTCAGACCTTGTTCCCTTCGTCGTCCCAGTACTCGATCCTGTTCACTTCAAGGGTGTCCTGTTTGAGCTTGGCGGCGATCTCCTTGGCCCTCGCCCTCAGGTTCAACTCATCGGTGACCAGGCTTTGGTAGACGATCTCCTCCAGCGTTTCTGCTGGGGCTTCCGTGACGATCTGCTTCACGTCGTCCTTGCTCAGCTTCACGTCAGTTCGGATGCTGACGGTCTGCTCGAAATTGAACTCGATTTCGTTGATGACCGATTCCATGGGCTTCCCTGCAGACAAAAAGAAACCCCCGCCGAAGGCAGGGGCTCCAAAACGACTCTCGGGAGTGTGACCTTGTTTCCACCCCGTGAGGCGTTTTTCCTCACACGACCAAAATGCCAACTCCAGGCGTGCAGTGGGATTGCTGATGGACAGCCCCGCAGTTGGCCCCAGCGGGCTTTGTCAAAGTTCAGCTGCGTCGCCCCAGGCCGGTGATGCAAGGCGCTTCCAGCCCTGGGTCTGCAAGGACGCCCAGAGCTGTTCTGCTTCGGTCTTTCGCAGATGTCGGCGTTCCTTCAGCAGGGGAGGGCCATCCGGCAGGCGACGGCCTCTGTCGATGAAGACCTTCGGCTCGTTGATCCATCCCTTCTGATCCCGGTGGAATCGCCAGATCCAGCAATCGTCGCTGTCGATCAGCCAGCCCTCTCCCATGACCATGCTGCAAGTACATCTGTACTAGCAAGGGTGGGCGTGGGCGGTCAAGTCGTCTTCAGGCTCCGGGTCAGGGCCAAAAAAAGGAGCAGGCCCCTCAGCCCACCCCCTCCGTGACGCATCGAAAGCACCATTGCTTTCACGCTGCACTGTCCATGACGCTGGCGCTTTGGCGGGCATCGATGCGCACGTCTTTAGGCATTACTGCTTAGTAAGAGCTGTTCTTATTCGCGTGATGATTCGCTTGGCGCGAGCATCACTGCCAACGCTTCGGGAGGTTGAACAAGCGCAGGTTCCCTCGCCTGCACCTCCCCCCACCCATTCAAGAGACGACATTGCAGGTCCAGCTTTCCTGGCTCGGATGGTCTGATTCAGCTACCAACCCTTCAGGACCTTCCACGTCATGGCCTCTTTCAACATCAGCATCGAGGGTGGTGCCAGCTTTGCCTGCCCTGATGACACGTACATCCTCGATGCGGCTGAGGAGGCCGGTGTTGATCTGCCCTATTCCTGTCGGGCAGGCGCCTGTTCAACCTGCGCCGGCCGTTTGGTGAGTGGCTCTGTGGACCAGACCGATCAGAGCTTTCTCGATGAAGATCAGATGGGTCAGGGGTTTGCCCTCCTTTGTGTGAGCTATCCCAGCGCTGATTGCGTGATCAAGGCCAACGCTGAAGAGAACTTGTCTTGATCAGGGCTTGCGTGTGATCACAGGACGACGCCGTTTCGGATAAAGCTCACGGCACATGGGGCAGACGGTGCCGTTGCAGCCCCGTGCCGTGCAGAATTCGCGGCCCCAGAAGATGATCTGCAGGTGCAGCTTGTTCCAGTGCTCCTCGGGGAAGAGGCGCTTCAGGTCTTGTTCTGTGCGCGCCACACTGCTGCCGTCGCTCAAGCCCCAGCGCTGAGCCAGCCGGTGGATGTGGGTGTCGACGGGGAAGGCGGGCACGCCGAAGGCCTGGGCCATCACCACGCTGGCTGTCTTGTGCCCCACGCCGGGTAACGCTTCGAGTTCCTCAAAGCTCTGGGGAACGTCGCCGTCGTAGGCCGTCACCAGAATCTGGGCGAGGCGCCGCACGTTTCTGGCCTTGGTTTTGGCCAACCCGAGCTGCCGGATGAACGCCAGGATCTGCTCCTCCTCGAGTGCCGCCATGGCGGCGGGTGTCGGTCCGGCGGCAAACAGCGCTGGCGTCACCTCATTCACCTTCTTGTCGGTGCACTGGGCACTCAACAGAACAGCGATCAGCAGGGTGAACGGATCCCTGTGATCAAGGGGTACCGGTGTTTCTGGGTACTGCTCGTTGAGGCGCTGCAGGATCACCTCCACTCGCTCAGACCTGCGCACGGGTGTTCAGTGAGTCAGGTGATCTTGGCGCTTCGGCGATTGCATCGCTTCGTTGCAGCGTTTCCCTGCCGTTGCCGCAGTTGTTTTAGGACCGGCAGGTGCAATCCTTGATCAGGCCAGATTTGTCTTCATTGCACCTGTTGAACTTGAAACGTTCGGCGGCCGTGCTGCTGGTTGTGATGGGTGTGTTGCTCGCCTCCTGCCGCAGCCGAGATCAGAACATCGCCGTGGATTCCCGCCCCCAGGTGCTCACCACCTTCACGGTGTTGGCTGATCTGGCCCGGAATGTGGCGGGTGATCGGATGCAGGTGGCTTCGATCGTCAAGCCCGGGGCCGAGATCCACGGTTATCAACCCACCCCCAGTGACATCGAGCGCGCCAGCAAAGCAGATCTGATTGTTGAGAACGGGTTGGGATTGGAGTTGTGGGCCCAGCGTTTCACGGCTGCAGCGGGGGATGTGCCCACCATCACCCTTTCGGAGGGGATGGAGCCTCTGCTGATCGCGGAGGATGCCTATTCCGGCAAGCCCAACCCCCATGCCTGGATGTCCCCCCAGCGCACGATGGGCTATGTGGACCATCTTGAGCGGGCCTTCAGCCAACTCGATCCGGCCGGAGCCGAGGTCTATTCCGCTAACGCGTCGGCCTACAAAGCCAAGCTCCAAGCCCTCGATCAGGAGCTGCGCACGGCGATCGGCGAGCTGCCCGCCCGGCAACGGCTGCTGGTGAGTTGCGAGGGGGCCTTCACCTATCTGGCAGCGGATTACGGACTTGAAGAGGCCTATCTCTGGCCGGTGAATGCCGAAAGCGAGATCACACCCAAACGCATGGCACGGTTGATCGACACGGTGCGCGAGCGGCAGGTGCCGGCCATTTTCTGTGAAAGCACCGTGAGCGATAAAGCCCAACGTGAGGTGGCAGCGGCGGCCGGAGCACGATTCGGTGGCACCTTCTACGTGGATTCCCTCTCGTCTCCGGACGGGCCTGCACCCACCCTGCTGGAACTGCAGCGGCACAATGTGGGTCTAATCCTCAAGGGCCTGGACCTGTCCGAGAGCAACCGCTGATGCGCATTCAGGCCGACCAGCTCTGTGTGGACTACAACGGCACCGTTGCCCTGTACGACGCCAGCCTGCATCTGCCAGCCGGTTGCATCTGCGGTTTGGTGGGCATGAACGGTGCCGGCAAATCGACGTTCTTCAAGGCCCTCACTGGGTTTGTTCGCCCCTCGCGGGGCAGAATCCGCATCAACGGCAGCAGCGTTGCTGAAGCCCAGCGTCATCAAGCGGTGGCCTATGTGCCCCAGAGCGAAGGGGTGGACGCCCAGTTCCCAGTGTCGGTCTGGGATGTAGTGATGATGGGCCGCTACGGAGCGATGAATCCGTTGCGGATTCCCCGCAGCTCGGATCGTGTGGCTGTGCGGGACGCCTTGACGCGGGTTGATCTGCTGGAGCTGGCCGATCGTCCCCTTGGCACCCTTTCGGGTGGTCAGCGCAAGCGCATGTTCCTGGCCCGAGCCATCGCCCAGCGCGCCGATGTGCTTCTGCTGGATGAGCCCTTCAATGGGGTCGATGTGCGCACTGAGCAGCTGATGGCCCAGCTGTTTCTTCAGTTCCGCGACGAGGGCCGCACGATCCTGATTTCCACCCACGACCTGGGCCACGTCCGTGATTTTTGCGATCTGGTGGTTCTGATCAACAAGACCGTGCTCGCCTACGGGGAAACCTCGGAAGTGTTCACCCCTGAAAACCTCGCCATGACCTTCGGAGGCGTGCCGCCCGATCTACTGACAGGCAACAGCTCCCCGGAGGAGACGTTCTAATTAGAGCTCTCCTGTTTCAGTTGCCGTTTCCCGAGAGGCGTCGGGCATCATGGCAACGAGAGCCTGCTCCAGGTCTTGCATGAACAGCTGCATTGCCTCGCGACGGTTGCTGCGGTACTGACTTAGGCGAGGCCGCACAGGCAAGGCCCGTCCAAGACGCAGTTCCACCCGTTCTGGGCCGAGGCTGGGCTGACCCTTCCAGGGCTTGTCTTCGATCCAGCCGATCGCTTCTTCCACCAGCAGCAACATCTCGGCAAAGCGGTCGAAGTTGGCTCGATCGCTGATGTAGTGACCGCTCACGCTGGTGAAATGCTCCACCAGTCGCATGCGGGTGAGTTGGAGGTCGGCTTCCCGTGCCTCCCAGTCCGCCAGGCTCCGCTGCAACGGTGGGAGCTGATCAACACTTTCCCTGTAGATCCGATCCCAGGCGGCCTGCTCGATCCGGCGGCAGCGCTCCTGAAGATTGCCGACGGCACGCAGGCCGAAATGGGCTTCGGCTTTGGCCAGGCCATGCAGCCGGTAGACCTCGACCCGTTCGATGAAGGTCTGAGCTGGATCAGGCGTCAGCCGTTCAAGCTGCTCAAGGGCTTTGAGCAGATTCATGCCGATCTGGATCAGCCTGTCGCGGCTGGTGGTTTCGGGATTGTCCGGGCCGGCGTCGGTGCAGTTGATGCCGAGATGGCGTTCGAGGGACGCCAACCGCGCCTGGAGGGCGATCCAGTTGGGGTGTCTCCAGCTGTAGTGAATGCCAATGGGCAACACCTCCAGCGGCCGCTCGTCGTTGGCTTTCTCCAGATCCTCAGCGGCCCAGAACGCCAGTTGGGCTACCCCCGGCTCCAAGGGCGCCATCTCGCCGGAGAGGTTGTTGGTGGCTCCTTCCGGTGCCACCACCAGCGGGTAGCGCCCCTGGGCGAGAGCCCCGCGGGCCTGGGCCAGAGCTGGGCGATCCAAGCGGCCGCGGTGGATGGCGATGCCGCCACTGCGTTGCAACAGCCAGCCGATCACGGGGCCAGCCCAGATCGGAATGCCGCGGTCGTAGAGAAACCGCAGCTGGATGGGTCGTGGCAGCTGCAGCTTGAGCCGCCGAGCTGCCAGGGGAACTTGGTTCCAGAACAGATCCGCCATCACCACCGGATCACGGGTGCTGGGGTGACGAAAGGCAATCAGCAGATTGCAGGCCCCCGACTGCTGAGCTGCAAAGGCCCTGGCCAGGCCTTCTGCCGCTTCACGGTGGCTTAGTTCCAGCCCCTGACTGCGGAAGAGCAGGGGCAGCAGGCGGCTGACCACGGCCTGAACCATTCGGCTGGGGCGGGTGGGCAGCCGGCGCAGCGCGGGGCAGGCGTTCTGGGTGGAGGCGCGGGGCATCGAACCGGCTGCAGCGCGCCCATACTGATCCGATGGAGCTTTTGCTGGAACCCCTCAGTCACGCCTTCATGGTGAAGGCTTTGATGATCAGTGCCCTGGTTGGGGGTGTTTGCGGGCTGTTGTCCTGCTTCATGACCCTGAAGGGATGGGCATTGATGGGTGATGCCGTCTCACATGCCGTACTCCCTGGCGTGGTGGTCGCCTATGCCCTGGGCCTGCCCTTCTCCCTGGGGGCGTTCGTCTTCGGTGTGGGCTCCGTTGCCGCCATCGGCTTTGTGAAGCAGAAGTCGAGGGTGAAGGAAGACACCGTCATCGGGCTTGTCTTCACTGGCTTCTTCGCTCTGGGGCTCGTGCTCGTCTCCAAGACGCGCAGCAACATCGATCTCACCCACATCCTGTTCGGCAATGTGCTGGGGATCTCAGCGGGGGACGTGCAGCAGACCCTGGTGATTTCAGTGCTGGTGCTTGTGTTGCTGCTGCTGTTCCGGCGGGACCTGATGCTCTTCTGCTTCGATCCCACCCACGCCCGATCGATCGGGATCAACACCGGACTCCTGCACTACATGCTGTTGGGGCTCCTGTCCCTGGCCGCCGTTGCTGGTCTGCAGACTGTGGGAATCATCCTGGTGGTGTCGATGCTCGTCACCCCCGGCGCCACGGCCTATCTGCTCACCGATCGGTTTGACCGGATGACGCTGCTGGCCGTCACCAGCAGCGTGCTCTCCAGTGTGCTGGGGGTGTTCATCAGCTACTGGACCGACAGCTCCACCGCCGGTTGCATCGTGCTGGCACAAACCGCGCAATTCGTGCTCGCCTTTCTTCTTGCTCCTGGCCAGGGGGTGCTGCGGCGTCTCTGATCAGTGGATGAGTGGATCAGTGGATCAGCGCTCGTCCTCGTCCCAGTCGTAGGTGTCGTTGAAGCGCTGAACGCCGGCTTCTCGAAAGTGAAAGTCCTTGGCGGAACGACTCCGATCGGATTCCCTTTGCTTGGAACCGGCCTGGTCCCACGGCTCGCGGTAATCCAGATCGTCCCGCATGTCCTGGAACGGTTCAGGAGGCTTCGCTGTCATCCCACTTGGCTTTGCCATCGAGCAGTTCGATCAGCTCCTGGAGCTTGCCCATGGTGACGCGCACATCGGCACCGTCGGGCAGAACACCATCGGCCACCACGTTGTAGTGGTCACGGCACTGGTTGCGCAGTTCCTGCAGGCGCTTTTTGGTGATGGTCTTTTTCTGTTCTGCCGTTGCCATGGCGGATGCGTCGTCTGGCCCTCATCCCTAGCAGAGCAGGGTGCTGCGTCTGGATCTATCCCGGAAGAACCTGGCGAAAGCCTTGGGCTTCAACCACGTTGAGCGGGGTGTTGAACAGTTCACTCAGCTCGGCGGGCCGCAGCATCTCCCGCGGACTTCCATCTCCAACGATGCGTCCCTGCGCCAGAAACAGCACCCGTTCCATCTCCGGCACGATCGTGTCGACCCGATGGGTGACCTGCACCACCGTGGTTCCCCCTTGGATCAAGCGCCGCAGGATCGCCAGCAATTGATGGCAGGCCTGGAGGTCGAGGGCGCGGCTCGGTTCATCCAGCACCAGCACCTCGGGTTGGTGAACCAGAGCGCGAGCGATCAACAGGCGGCGTCGCTGTCCGTCCGATAGCTCTCCGCAGCAGCGTTCACGGATGCTGTGGAGGTGCAGTTGATCAAGCAGATCTCGCGCCTGCTCCCACTGCTTAACGCTTGGCTCCTGATCGCGGCCCAGTCGGGTGGCCCCAAAAAAACTGCTCACCACCACCTCTTCAACAGCTGTTTTTGGATGAAGCCGCTGTTCCAGCTCGCTCGACACCACTCCCAGGCGGCTGCGCAGCGCCCAGAGGTTCACCGTCTCGCTGCCAAACAACCGCAGATGAGCATCGGGGCGAACGATGGGGTAGAGGCTGCGGTCGATCAGTTTCACCAGGCTGCTTTTGCCTGCGCCATTGGGCCCCAACACGGTTGTGGACTGCCGCAGTTTCAATTGCAGGTTGAGCTCGTGCAGCACCGGGCGATCGCCCTGCCATGCCTGCACGTTGCGCAGATCGAGCCAGGTTTCAGCGGTCATGGCCTTCCTGCAGCAACCGTTCGATCACGATCGAGAGTCGTGGTGCGACGGGACGGAGCTCCTGCTGCCGCTCACTCCAGATCGAGTCACGCACCAGATCACTGAGGGAGACCAACTTCATCTCCTGGCCTTCCTTCAACTGCAGTTGGCTCAGGGGCACGCTGAGCGTTCCGCGGAACACGTGGGCCACCCGGTTGCCGCTGTCATCGCTGAACCATGGTTCCAGCGGAAGGCTGGGAGACCAATCGATCTCCTCCTGCAGCTCGCGGTGCACTGCGTCGCTGGCTGTCTCTCCCGGATCGAGATGGCCGCCGAACAACCCCCAGTGGCCCGGGTAAATGATTGAGTCGATATCGTCTCGCAGCTGGAGCAGCCATCGGCCCTCCCGCTCGAGCATGGCCAGGGCGACGGCGGGCTTCATGGCGTCTGCGGCTCGAGGCGTGACCACTGGGCCAGTCCACCGCCCCGACCGCGTGCTGTGAGTGTTCCCTCCTGCTCGTTCAGTTCGATCAGTGCAAAGAAGGGCAAGCGTTGGGGCTCCGGTGACGGCAGGCTTCGCTGCAGCAGCACCTGATCGAACCAGCTCAGCTCCAACGATGTGAAGCTGAACATCAGCAATGGCCTGGACCCCTTCAGCTGGGCCTGGCCGCTGAACCGCAACCGGAAACCGGCCAGGCAGACCTGATTCACGATGCTCAGGCCCTGGCTGCCGCGGCTCAAGGTCAGGCTGGCCTGCAGCCAACGCAGCAGCGTTGCAGTGCCAGGTGCCGGTGCATCACCGCTGCGCGTCCAGGTCTGCTGCAACATCCAGCAGCCCGGCAGCTGCTCGATCTGAATGCCGCTGCCCTCACGGCGGCTCTTGCCTTCCTTCGCCAGGAGAGCTGCGGCAGGCGAAACAGGCACGGCTGAGATCATGGGGCTCTGCAACATCCCCATTTTTTCGTAGTCGGCCCATGGAGCGCGACAAGCGCCGGACACCTCCCCTAACGGACCTGCTTCTACGGGGACTGCGCATCGGGGCCAGCACCATCGCCCTGGTGGAACTGCTGCGCAGTGATTGGATCGGAGGGGGGCTCGCCAGCCTGGCCTGGCTGGTGTTCGTTCAGGTGTAGCGTCGGCGGGCGCCGTTCAAGCCTCCGTCCTGAGGATTGAATCGATGCAGTTCGGGTGCTGACGGATGTAGGCGTTGAACTCCATGGCCAGGAGACGGGCCTCAAAGGCATCGGTGGCGTAGAAGCAGGATTCCAGCTTTTCTCCGTTGGATGTCTTGTGTCGGACGGTGTAGGCAGCCCGTCCTTGAGCAATGCTGGCCATGGACTGTTGAAGCAGTCGTTTCAAGCTGGCACTCCTGCCGGGTGGAATTCCATAACCATTGATTCATGTTTGCGTTTCAACGCTTCGTAAAGCTGTTTGAAGCAACCGACAGTCCGTTCGACCTCTCTGCCCGCATCCCGCTGCCCATGGCATCCCCTGCTTTGGCCTTCAACGTTGCTCTCGCTTCACTTCTGTCCCTGATCGCAGGGCCTGTCAAGGCGGAATGGCAGCCGATGCAGGAGCCAGCGGTTTGGCAATTCCGTCGCGGCGATCTGCTTCCCGGCGACGGTTGGATCTTCATGGAGGCCCTCGACACCCCCGCCCTCAAGGCGGCTGAATACATCCGTTCCCCCCAGAGCGTGGACGGTTCCGTCGAGGTGGAGGCAGGCCTGCTGATCCAGCGCGCTGGCCAGGACCAGTGGACCCAACGGGTCCTGCCGATGCGTGCCAACTGCGCCAGCGGTCAGCTGGAGCAACGTCAGGCCAATGGTGCCTGGACCGTCTACCCCGGTCGCGATGGAACCGTGGTTAAGGTCCGCTGGATCTGCGCACTGCAATGAGTCGGCCTGCTTTTCGTTACGAGGAACCGGAACGCTTCGGCGAGTCGCTCACCACAGCACGCCCCTGGAACCGTTCTGCCCTGACTGATGTTGAGCGGCTCAATGGCCGGGTGGCCATGCTCGGTTTCTTGGCTGCCGTGGTGCTTGAAAAGGCCACCGGCTTGGGAATCGCAGGTCAGCTTGGTGCAGCCCTGCGCTGGTACCTGCAGCTGGGTTGATCGATGACGGTTGTTCCTGTTCTGAAGGAGTCCCAACGCTTCAAGTTGGATGCCACCGATGACGCGATCTTCTACAGCGAGCCGCGTTTCGTTCACCACCTGGATGCGGGTTTTCGTGCACGGCTGACGACCCTTTACCGAGAGCGAATCCCTCCCTGTGCCCAGGTGCTTGATCTGATGAGCAGTTGGGTGAGCCACCTGCCGGACGACGTCAGTTACGACAACGTCATCGGCCATGGCCTCAATGCTGATGAGCTGAGTGCCAACCCCCGATTGGACCGGCACTGGGTTCAGAACCTCAACCGCGACCAAACCCTCCCGGTTGAGGATGCATCCATCGACGCCACTCTGATCGTGGCCGGTTGGCAGTACCTGCAACAGCCCGAGCCGATCGCCTCAGAGCTGTGGCGGATCACCCGTCCCCGGGGCCAGGTGATCGTGGCGTTTTCGAATCGAATGTTCTTCACCAAGGCTCCCCAGGTCTGGACCGACGGTGATGACGGTGATCACCTCCGTTATGTCGCTGAGGTGTTGATGGCCCAGGGTTGGCCCCAGCCGGAGATCGTTGCCGAAGACACCCGCGCTGAGGGGGTGATGGGCTTGTTCGGCGGTAAGGGGGATCCTTTCTTTGCCGTTGTGGCTGAGAAACCTCTCCAGTGATTCCTCGGCTTTCCTTTGACTTGAAGGGATGGACGTTGTTCTGAATTGCGGCAGCGTGAGCCGAGAACCAGGATCTGCATGAGCTTTACCCTTCCGGGTCTTCTCCCCTGGCGGTTCAGGATCGTGTTAATCGGTCAGCAGGTTGTTCTTGAGGCTTCGTATGAGGACCAACAGCTGAGCACGGTTCTTGAACCTGGTGGAAGCCGCATTTGGCGTGGTTACGACCTGATCAAGGCCCCGCAATGTGCGTTGATCAGGTGAGGAGCACGTCTCGCCTTACCCAGCCCGTCGTCATCTTTGGTGGCTTTCTGATCACGCAGGAGGCCTACCGGCCCCTGGCCGACTGGATTAATCAGGCCACTGGTGTTGCCGTGCGCATCGTGCCTGCGTCCAAATTGGATTGGTTGGCCACCAGCTGGGGCTTTGGTTGGCGTCGCCTGCTTGATCGCGTTGATGCCGCTGTGCGCGAGCTTCAAAGCCAGTCGCCCACAGGGCGCGTCACCTTGATTGGTCACAGTTCCGGCGGGGTGATGTTGCGGCCTTATCTGGCCGATCAGACTTTTCTGGGCCGCCGTTTCAACGGTGCAGCCCGATGCAACCGCCTGATCACGCTCGGCAGCCCCCACCAGGCCCTGCGTGCCACACCGCTGCGGGCTCGCGTGGATCGTGAGTTTCCGGGTTGCCCTGAAGCCGATCGGGTCGACTACGTGGCGGTTGCGGGTCGGCTTGATCCGCTGGGAGCGAATGCATCCAACTTTTCGCGCCGCAGCGCTGCCCGCAGCTATCGACAGATCATGGGCGACCCCGATCTGCAGGGGGATGGTCTGGTGCCGCTCCCATCAGCCCTGCTGCGGGATGCCCGTGGGATTGAGCTGGACGATACGGCCCATGGCGGATTGTTCGGCCAAAGCTGGTACGGCTCCACCGATCGGATCCAGCGCTGGTGGTCGCTGCTCGGCGACTGAACCAGGCCATCAGGCATTGTGGCCTGCTTCGGAGATCAGCTTGTGCAGGAATCGAAAGGGTTTGGGGGTGAGGCCAGGTCGGCCAAACGCAAAACAAGCAACAAGCGCAAGCCGGGAACGTCAAATCATCGTCGCGATCAATGCCCAATGGGGCGCGACCCCGGCCTCGAGGCGATTCAAGCCAGGCAGTGCCTTGGCCTGCCGCTGACTGGACGGTTGACCGTTGCCCAGGTGAAGCGGGCCCACAAACTTCTGGCTGTTCAACATCACCCCGACAAAGGGGGCGACCCTGAGGTGATGACGCGCTTCAACACAGCTCGCGATGTGCTGCTTGAGCCTGAGATGGAAATGCTTGCCGCCTGACGTGCCTTGAAGCGCGTCAGCTGCCGCTGCTGCGGCCCAGCACCAGCCAGGTGATCAACATCAACCCACTCAGGCTGACCACGGTGTAGATCCAATCGGCGTATGGCGTCCAGAACAGTCCCGCAACGGGGGCTGTCATCGGTCCCAGACCAGCAGCAGCACCACAAACAAGGCCCCAAAGACGAGGAAGGGCGTGAGCAGCGTCAGCAGAGACTGTGTTTCGATCGTTCCGTTTGCAGCAGGCGGATCATCCAGCGGTCTGTTTTGATCTGTCAAATCTCTGTTATTCACTGAGATTCAGGCCAAAGCCAGCGGCCCATCAACCTTCATCGGGATCAAGCAGTGGGATGAACAACCGTCAGCGTCAACTCCTCATCGCTTTCTCGGCCTCGATGGGGCTCGGTTTGCTCGGTGGTTTGGCGTTCAATGTCACGTCTCAACTGATCCGGCCGGGCAAGATTGATCTGGGTCCGGCATCCCCAGGAGGGCCCTCGCTTCAAGCTCCTGCATTGCCTGAGCAGAACACTGGTTCATCCGATCCCGGCTGTGTTGTTCCCCCAGGAGGTGGTCCTCCCGTCACGCTGAACTTTCAGCCTTGTTGATTGCAGCATTGGGGAAGGCATGGGACCCAGGCGCCAAAAGAAAAGATAAAAACGTGCCTTGGTGATACTCAGAATTGTTTCGGTTGTTTTTTCCGATACCGAAATCAAAGGCTGCTCGAGGTGATTGTTTGGTTCAATTCACGACCTCGCATGAACAGCGATCAGCGTCTGAGCTATCTGCACCTGATGAACAAAGCTGCTGAATCTGAAGACAGACAAAGCTATTTCTATTACCTGAAGCTGGCTGAACAAACCCTTCAACGCCAGGATCCCGACGTGATCTGGAAGCCCGCAGGTTGAATCAGCGAATCATGTTTGCCTTGAAAAAACCGAACCCAAGGCCGAACGAAGATGATTGATCGCGATGCAGGGTGACTGACACATCGAAATCGAGAAGATCTGATTGTTCGATGTCCTCACGCTTGAGGCTGTAGCTGTTCTCGACCTCAAAGCGGTCGATGATCTCATCGCGATGGGTCTCCAAATAATCCACCACCTGCTTCAGCACATGGTCGCGCCAGGCCTCACTGGCATCGTTGCCAACTTGTTTGGGCATCGTTCCTTGAACCCTGCTTACAGATTGAAGCCAAGCCCGACATTGACCCGGGTGCCTTGCCGGTGGGGGTGAACAGGAATGATCCACGGCGCTGGGGCAACGATGACCCGCTGGGGCACCGGTGAAACCATGGGCCCGTACACCGGTGAATAGGTGCGGTAAGGGGGGCGGTAGCTGCTTTCGATCGCTCTTCTGTAACCCTGCCTGTAGCCCCTGTTGTAGGCCTTCTTCTTTTTGCGTGAGTGGTGGTGATGGTGATCACCATGGACTGCAGCTGCGGAACTCACGCCGGTTCCGGCGAGGATGGCAACCAGCGCAGTTGTGCTGAGACGTTGGGCTGGCGACACTGAAGGCGGATGGAGTGGGCTGACCATAGACCGACTGAATCTCCAAACTTCGTCCAGTTCCCAACCAGATGTGACTGAATCTTCATCGTGGAATCGGTCTGCTTATGGCGTGTCGGTGCGTTGTTCGAGTACGAATCGCAACGCCCACAGTCCGGCATAGGAGCCCGTCAGAACAAGGAGGATCAGGATCAGCACGACTCATCCTCAGCGTGGTTGTGTGTTGTAGCTGACCTGTGTTTGTTTTGTGGTCAGATCCTCCAGTAGCCGTACCAATCGGGGTGCACTGGTGCGTCGCCAACGTCAGGATCCGCGATCAGTTTCAAATGCCACTGGCCATTGCCCTGAATCGGCAGCAGATCATCGAGGCTGCCGTCCATGTCGACAGGGTGAAGATCATCCTTGTGAATCTGTTCCTGACCTTGCAGCCAACGCTGGCGTGCCCGTGCTTTTGCAGAGGCTGAAGAATGGGCTACGATCACTCCGAAGGCGTGCTGTTCCGCCATTGATGTGGGGACGTAGGCGCCAAGGTTGACGAACCACAGACGCGGAGCATCTGCACTGGTTGCGTCCTGTGCGTGCTCAACAACCTCAATGCGATGTCCATCGGCATGGTCGATGCAGCGGTAGCTGTCGATGTGCAGGCCACGGCGAAGGCCGATCCATTCCTTGCGTAGGGCTGGCAACGTTGCGTCGATGGTTTCGCCCACGACCCAGCGCACATCGTGTTGCTCCACGTGGCAGCCCTTGCAACGCCCCCCCAGCACCACCAGGAAAAGCTTCTTGGCGCTGCTCATGGCCGTGCCGTCGACGCCGAGTCGGCATGGGCGACGACAGCACGGCAGTGGGCGATGAACTCCTCGGCGTCTTTCTCTCCTTTGGCTTCCTTGGTCTGCCGGCTGAGAATCTCAAAGCTCGCAGTGGTGGTGCTGCTCACCGGGGAAACGGTCGGACTGCGCTGCCCATCATGAAGGCAATGGTCCAACGCCTGTCCGTCGTAGGGGTCCGTGCCATCACAACGCTGAAAGGCTGCATGGATGGCATCGATGGCCTCCTTCACCTGATACGCGGCTCCACGCTTTCTGGCGCGCTTGGTGATCGTGACCGCGGTGCGGTTCAGCAGCTGCTTGTAGCTGTCGGCGTGGATGTCCAGCCAGCTGGGGGGTGTGACCGACAACGGATTGCGTCCCATGCACCCCTCGCTGACTTCAGCTGTTCAGACTTTTTCGAGCCAGGCCACAAACAATCGGCGGATTTCCTCTTCGTTGGTGACCCGTTCGCTCAGAGAGGCCGTGACTGCACCGGGGTGCTCGCGCTGCACGATCTGTTCAGCCTCGTAGGCATCCGCCGCTTCAACAGGCCTGAAGCCAGCGTCAACGGCCGCTGGAGAGCAATAGAAGACGGGGTAACGGCTCATCGGGTTGCTGCAACCTCCAACCGATAGCAACGATTGTGCAATCGAGGGAATTGTTGAAAGGAGTTCGCTGCCGCATCTCATGGTTCAGTGATCTTCCTTAAGTCCCGAGCCTGAACTAATGCCGCTTCATACCTTTGGTGGTTCTTGCTGAGACACCTTGGCCTTTGATTCTGGAGATAAAACTGATCGATTCATTGCTGCCGCCAAGACACGGGCGGAAGCTGCGTTGAATGAGCCGGCCCCAAAACTGACGGCCTTAGAAAAGGGAATGCTGGAGTCGCTGCGACGGGGTGGAAGGCCCGTACGCCATGGCTGATATCAGCGCATCAGCAGCCAAACGGCCAAGCCGCCACAACCAAAACCTTTGACGAACTGAGCCCAGGTGAGGCCGTAGGTATCGAGCGAGAGCGTTCTCATCATCAGATTCAGAACCTCCTTGTGTTTTCGAATCAACGGTGAGCTGTTGGCCGTGTTCAGTTGGGGAATCTGTTTGAGTTTGATCTCGCCAAGCTTTGCCAACGTTTCTGATCTCTGCAGGTTTGGAACTTTAAGGGTGATCCAGTTGGATCTCAATTCGGAAGCGTCCCGGGACTGAGGCTTTGGTGTGTCACGTCGATCAGCTCTAAATCCTTGTCGTATTCCGCTGTGATGGTCTGCATCGCATCGTCGCGCAACATCCAGATCACCTGAATGGAAAAGGGCTGCATCGGAGTGATGCGTTTTGGACAACGCAGGATGATGTGATCCGGAAGGTAGTGATTGGATTGATCCGATTCTCCGGGGGGCATCCATTGCCAGAACGTGGGGCTGGCGGGCAAGCGCGATAAATCCTTGAGAATCTGTCGCCCTTGCCCTTGCCATTGGCCGACGGGATGCCAGGGATTCACCTGATCGATGGCGTTTGTCCAACCATCGGTTGGGGCGTTGCCCCGTTGTTCTCTGATCGAAGCGGTGCGAAGTAACGCCCTATCTTTCCCGTAGAGCACTCCCACGCTGTGGCGACGATCGCCATCCATCAGAAACAGCTCAAAGGGTGTGAACTGGTTTGGCTCCAACGACGGGATCAACCAGGCAGCGGCACCATTGTCGAGAGCAAGGCCGCGCATGGGAATGCTGGCTGGATGAGCAAAACCATCACGTTGATTGTGATCTTTGACGTTGTAGGACCATTGCTTGTGTCTTGAGCGACCGTCCGCATAGCGGTGGCGATTGTTTTGAACGATCTCCGTCGTGGCTGAGTTGGCGGTGAATTCGCGTGTGCTGGCGAAGCTTTCTTTGACGTCTCCTTCCGGTGTGTATCGCGTCCAGCTTCCCTTCCATGTCCCCAGGTGGTTGTTCCAAAAGGCATGCCAATTTCGTTCTGCTAACTGCTCTTCTGTTGTGAATGCTGCTGTGGAGATTGACCTGCGTGCCGATCCATCGGCTCGGCTTAAACCTGGCTCAACAACAGCCAGGCCAAACAACAGGGCGCTGTGACCCAGAACCGTGAACCAACGCCCCATGGTGTTGTTGCAATACGCCAATCCTGGCTCAACCCTCTTTGCGGATGGCTTCGTCCTTCATTCGCTGAACCCGCTCCAAAACGGATTCATTGCTCATCCTGTTGTTGAGCCGTTCCACCAGCAGCGGAAAGGCCAGCGGGCTGGGGCGAGGGGTTTCAACGTGGAGCCATTCCTGGCTTGCGGCGCGTTCCAAGGCAGCCTCCAGACGTGAGATCTCCAACTGGTCATCGAGCACTTCCTGTTGGGCCTGGAGCAGCAAGCGATTGTTCGGCTCATGGCGGCTGAACACATCGAAGAGCAGCGAGGCACTGATCTGAAGTTGGCCGGTGCTTTTGCTCGATCCAGGGAAGCCGCGGTTCATCAGACCAGCGATCTGGGCGATGGCGCGGAATCGTCGCCGTTGCAGCTCGGAAAGATTCAGTGCGTTCTTCAGATCCCGCTCCAGTTGTTGCCGATCGAGTAGCAGATCGATGTGGTCTTCCAGCAGCTCCGCCATGGGGTAGCTCTTCGGTGCCAACAGCTCAAAGCCGTAGTCGTTGACCGACACCGTGATCGTGCCCCGCTCCAGACGGGTGAGCCGCGACGCCCAGAGGAAGCCGATGCCCTCATGCACGAACCGTCCTTCAAAGGGGTAGGCAAACAGGTGCGTGCCTTCGCGGGTGCGACAGGTTTCAATCAACAGCTGACCAACCGTCGGCAGCACCGAGATGTCCTGTTGTCGATCAAACAGGGGTTTCAGAGCCTGCAGTTCAGCGTTGTCGAGATCACCCCGGCTGGCACGGTCCACCTCGAGACGTAGGTGATGGGTCAGCAGATCGGAGAGGGCCATCTGTCCCCCTGCCCAGGCAGGCACCGTGCGCGTTTTCTTGGTGCTCACTTTCACGTAAGCGGTCATGTCCCGCAGCCGCACGAATTCCAGCTGGCGGCCGGAGAAGAAGAACACATCCTTCGGCTTGAGCTGGCTGATGAAGGTCTCCTCCACATGGCCGAGAACGGCACCACGCACAAACCGCACCGTGATCGCCGGTGCGGCCGTGATTGTTCCGACGTTGAGACGGTGCAGCCGGGCGATGGCTTTTTCTCGGACCCGGTAGCGCTGGCTTATCTCCTCCCATTCGAGCTTGCGGTAGCGGGGATAGGCCCCCAGGCACTCTCCGCCCTGCTCGAGAAACAGCATGCACCAGTCCCAGTCCTCCTGACTCAGATCGGCGTAGGCCGCACAGCTCCGCACGGTCTGCAACGTTTGCTCAGGATTAAAGCAAGGGCCGCAGGCCAACCCCGTGAGGTGCTGCAGCAGAACATCAAGAGGGGCTTTCGGCGGCTTGCGTTGTTCCACCAGACCCTCCGCCAACCCCCGCCGCACGGCACTGAGTTCGAGCAGTTCAAGGGCATTGGTGGGCATGAACAGCACCTGGGATGTTCCGCCGGGCAAGTGCGCTGACCGGCCTGCCCGCTGCAGCAGCCGCGCCAGATTCTTGGGGCTCCCGATCTGCACCACCTGTTCCACGGGCTGGAAGTCCACCCCGAGATCCAGAGAGCTGGTGCAGACCACCCAACGAATGCTGCCGGCTTTCACGGAGGCTTCGATCGCTTCCCGCTCGCTGCGATCAATGGCGCTGTGGTGCAGGGCCAATCCCTCCTCCATTTCCGGGCAGGCGAAGCGCAGACACTGGTGCCAACGCTCCGACTGATTGCGTGTGTTGGTGAACAGCAAGGTGCTGATGCCGGGGTTGAGGCGGGCCACCAGCTCCTCGTACATCCGCAAACCGAGATGTCCGGCCCAGGGGAAGCCATCGATCGTGTCCGGGAGGATGCTCTGAATCTCCGTGCTGCGGGCTGGCGCGCCCCCGATCAGCTGCGGTTCGCCTGCCGTCCCCAGGGCATGGCGCGCCGCCTGCTCGATGTTGCCGATGGTGGCACTGATGGCCCAGGTCTGGAGCTGGGGACGCAGCTGCCGCAACCAGCTCAGGCACAGCTCCGTCTGGCTGCCCCGTTTGCTGCCCATCAACTCGTGCCATTCATCGAGGATCACCGTCTCGAGTTGGCCAAACAGCTCTTCGGCCTTGGCATTGCTCAGCAGCAGGGCGAGGGACTCCGGAGTCGTCACCAGAATCTGTGGTGGTGCCTTGAGCTGTTTGGTGCGTTCGCTGCTGCTGCTGTCGCCATTGCGGATGCCCACCCGAATCGGCCAGCCCATCGCCTCGATCGGCTCGCGGATCGCCAGCGACAAGTCGCGGCTGAGGGCCCGCAAGGGCGTGATGTAGAGCAGACGTATTCCCTTCAACGGCTGCTCCTCCGCCAACATCCGCGCGATCGGTCCCATCACGGCGGCGAAGGTTTTGCCAGACCCTGTGGGCACTTGGATCAACCCATTCCGCCCCGCCAGATAGGCGCTCCAGGTCTGCTGCTGAAACGGCAGTGGTGTCCAGTTCCTTTGCGCGAACCATGCATGAATCGGGTTCAAGCGAGGGTCGTTGGTTGATGGTTTGGCCTTTGCTTCCGCTTTTGCACTCTTTTTTGAAGGTGCCATCAGCGGTTCTCGATCAATGCCATCGCGGTCTGGAGTGAATCCGCTTCATCGGCGGGTTTGTCGCGTCGCCAGCGCAGGATGCGCGGAAAACGCACGGCGATGCCTGATTTATGGCGTTTTGAGGAGTGGATGCCCTCAAATCCGATTTCAAACACCAGCTCGGTTTTCAGGGACCGTGCTGGCCCGAAGCGCTGCAGGGTGTTGCGTCGGATCCAGCGGTCCAGTTCGAGGATTTCGGCATCATTGAGGCCGGAATAAGCCTTGGCGAAGGTCACCAAATGCGGCTCTTTAGCGTTGGTCCAGAGGCCGAAGGTGTAATCGGTGAACAGGTTGGCGCGTCGCCCACTGCCGGCCTGGGCATAGAGGAGCACCGCATCGAGGGTCATTGGCTCCAGCTTGTGTTTCCACCAGTTGCCGCGTTTGCGCCCGCTGAGATAAGGCGAATCCGCTTGTTTGAGCATCAGCCCTTCGGCGTTGTGTTGACGCGCCAGGTTCCGTTGTTTCTCCAGCTCTCCCCAGGTGTCGATCGACCAGGACGGGCTCTGCTTCAACCGCCACGACTCGGGATGCTCGATGCTGCCCAGCAGCTGAGCTAAATGCTGCTGACGCTGCCGTAATCCCAGCTGGCGAATGTCCGTGCCCTGATGTTCCAGCAGGTCGTAGGCGATGAACCGCATCGGGCAGTCGCGTTTCAATGTTGCCCCAACGGTTTTGCGGCCGAGACGTCGTTGCAGCTGATCAAAACCAAGTGGCGTGGCCGCGTCCTGTTGCCAGCAGATCAGCTCGCCGTCCAGAACGCTTCCTGACGGCAAGGCCTGAGCCACCTCAACCAGCTCAGGGAAGCTCTCGTTGACCAATTCTTCTCCACGGCTCCAGAGGTAGACGCCGGAACCGCGGTGGATCAGCTGACCGCGGATCCCATCCCATTTCCACTCAAGTTGCCATTCGTTTGCGGATGTCTCCCGCAGTCGTTCGGGCTCCAGGGGACTGGCGAGATAAAAGGGGTAAGGGGTGCCACTGGAATGGTGTTCATCTGCGGTTGCGCTGGCGGTGAGTTGCCTGAAGCGCTCGGCCGAGGGCTCAAAGCCTCCCATCAGCCGTTGCACCACCAGGCTTTCCTCGAGATCAAACGCCTCGGCGATGGCGCGGCTGATCAGGCCCGTCGACACGCCGACACGGAACCCTCCCGTGAGCAGTTTGTTGACGATGAAGTGCTGGTCGAGCGGGGTTCGATGCCACAGCCAGATCACCGCATTGGCTTGGTCCTCATCGCTTCTGGTGCTGATGGCCGGCAGCAGTGTGTCCATCCACCAGCTGAGGTGCATGTCCCCATCACCGCTCGGCAGACCCGGATCGTTTGCTGCGACACGCTCTTGCACGGCAGGCCAGAGCAGGCTGATGGTTTCGGCTGAGTCGCCCACCTGTCCGTAGCAGTCGTCGATCAGCCAATCCGGAAGACCGCCGCGGTCCCGCAGGATGTCGCGGAGTCGACGACCGGTGATCAGCCGCCGGCGGCGTTTGCCCAGCAGCAGCGTCAACGCCCAGGCCGCTTCACCTGCTTCGACCCCCTGAAAGTGATCCACCAGCGCTTGCACCTTGGCCTTGGTGCCCGTGACCTGATCCAACTGATTGAACAGGTTCTGAAAGGCCCGCATGCGCGCTGGAACGGGATGGATGGAAAGCCCCGCCATCCTGACAAGACATTTTGTGAGCAGTGCTGGAAATCCGGCGGAGACCTGTGTTGATCTGAGCGACAGATTCCTGAATCAGCCGGATGGCACTCCTCTGGGACAACCTCGCGCAACAACTGAGCAGCGTGCGCGCTACCGCCTCAGCCACGGCCGTCGTCACCCCCGTGGCTGGCTCGGGCACAGCGGATGATCCATCCGACCGTCGTCTTCGTCTTCAGAAGGCGCTTGAGGCTGTCAAAGACAGCGGCAACGCCATGATGATCGAATCACTCACAGCCGCGATTGAAGGTCGCGAAGCAAACCTCAACCTCCCCGAGCTGCCGGACGGCATCGCCAAGTTCTAGTCCGATTCCCCTTCGAACAGGGTGTCCAGCGGCTCCGCATCCACACCCTCCACCTCCCGCAGGTAACGGGCAAGAACATCACTCTGTCCATGGGTGACGTACACCTTGCGGGCACCGCTGTCCCGAACGGTCTGGATCAGCCCAGGCCAGTCGGCATGATCACTGAGCACGAAGCCGCGCTCATAGCCCCGCCGTCTGCGCGCTCCGCGCACGGCCATCCAACCGGAGGCAAAGGCTGTTTGTGGTGACTTGAACCGACGCATCCAGCTGGAGCGATGGGCCGATGGCGGGGCCAGGATCAAACGCCCATGGAGCGGATCCTTGCGGGTCAGTTCGCTGACGGGACGGCTGGGGGTCATGGGAACTCCCGCCTCGCGGTAGTGGCGGGTGACGGTCTCAACGGCGCCGTGCAGCAGCACCTCCTCCTCGACGCCGATGGCCTTCAGCTCAGCCAGCAAGCGTTGGGCTTTGCCGAAGGCGTAGCAGAACAGCAGGGATGGCCTGCTGCGATCACCGCTCCACCAGGCATGGATGTCCTTGGCCACCTGTTCACCGCTCTGCCAGCGATAGATCGGCATCCCGAAGGTGGCTTCGGTGATCAGCACATCACAGCGCACCGGTTCAAAGGGTTCGCAGCTGGGGTCGTCATCACGTTTGTAATCACCGCTCACCACCCACACCTCCCCCTCTGATTCCAGGCGGATCTGCGCTGAACCAAGCACGTGTCCTGCGCTGTGAAACGACACCTTGCATTGCCCCAGCCAGTGTTCTTCGCCGTAGGCCACCGGGTGAAGCGTGATGTCTTTGCCGAGCCTCTGGCGCAGAACCCCTTCACTTGAGGCCACAGCCCAGTACTCCCCGCATCCGGGTCGGGCGTGGTCGGCATGGGCGTGGGTGATCAGGGCCCGGGGTACTGGACGCCACGGATCAACCCAAGCTTTTGCGGCTCGGCAATACAACCCTTCAGGCGTGCGTTCGATCAAGCTCCGCTGCTGATCGCTGCAAACAGTCTGGAAGCCCCGTACCTTGAGCGCGTTTGCCCCGTTTGCCATGAAGCTTCTGGCTGGCGCTCTGTTTGTTTCAGTCCTGGCTGTGCCCAGTTCCGCTCTGGCGCAGAAAAAGATTCCCAAGGCACAAGGCCACAACCAATGCCCTCTGGGTTACGTCAACACACTGGGCACCACCTGCACGTCTCCCATCTACTACGAGATGAGGCTCACCAACGGTGAAGCTTTCCCTTCCGGCTGGATGAATGTTGGCGCTGGCTATTGCCGCAAGAAGTGATCAGTTCTTCTGTTCAGGCCTGAGGCCACTCCAGCGCTCGAGGGTGTTGATCGACTGAACACCCTCAAGCCGTACTGATCCGGGTCGTGTCCATGTGGGGATGGATCGGATGTTCTCATCCCTGCATTGGTTGACCTGGTCGGGATATTTGTCAGGCAGACCGCATTCCACATAGTTCAGGTGGCGTCCGGCCTGTTTGCCGAAGAGTTTCATCTGCTCTTTGCAGGCGGGGCACCAATGGGCTCCAAAAAATCTGGCTCCCACTTGGTTCAGTTGGTTGGCCAACTGCATGGTTTGTGCCGTGGATTCCGTCGCGGGTTCAGGAATCGGTTGGTTCCACGGTTGTGCAGTCGCTGCGGTGCACAACGTCCCTGACATCGCCGCCATCAAGGTCAGAACCCTGATGCCCTTGGGCTGGATGACGGGGGCCATGCATCGCGGGGCTCGCATTATGGAAATTTATTCGTATGACGCGTCGTTCTTTGATCGGTTGGCGCGTCACCGGCTCATCTCAAGCATGCGCTGCATGGGTTTCATGGCCTTCAGACGCATCGGTTCATCCATCTCGATCGCAGGCGTGAGGGTCTCCAGGCATGCCTTCAGTTTTTCCAGGGTGTTGAGCCGCATGTAGGGGCAGGCATTGCAGCTGCATCCATCGATCCCTGGCACGTCGAGCAGGGTTTTCTCCGGAACCCGTTGCTGCATCTGATGGAGGATCCCTGGTTCCGTCAGAACGATGAAGCTGTTGCAGGAGCTTTGTTCGGCGTAATTCAAAAGCTTGCTGGTGGATCCAATGAAATCCGCCAGGTCCAGCAGGTTCTGCTGGCATTCGGGGTGGGCGATCACTTCAGCCGTGGGATGTTCGTGCTTGAGGGCCAGAACGGCTTCTTCGCTGAAGGTCTCATGAACGATGCAGCGTCCTGGCCAGAGGGTCAGCTCGCGACCGCTCTGTTGCTGAACCCAGCGCCCCAGGTTCTGATCCGGGGCGAAGAGAACGGGCTGATCGGCAGGCAGTTGGTTCACCAGATCAACGGCATTGCTGCTGGTGCAGATCAGATCGCTTTGCGCCTTCACCGCTGCCGTGCAGTTGATGTAACTCACCACAAAGTGGTCGGGGTGTTCTGCACGAAAGCGGGCGAACTCATCAGCGGGGCAGTCGTCCGCCAGAGAGCAACCGGCCTCTAGATCCGGCAGCACCACCGTCTTTTCCGGGCTCAGAATCTTGGCGGTCTCCGCCATGAAGTGCACACCGCAGAACACGATCACATCGGCATCCGTGCTGGCGGCCTTTCGCGACAGCTCTAGGGAGTCACCAACGAAATCGGCGATGTCCTGAATCTCCGGTTCCTGGTAGTAGTGCGCCAGGATCACGGCATTGCGGTCCTGGCGGAGCCGGTTGATCGCCGCAACAACGGCGGTGTCAGCGCTCATCAGGACCGGTTCGGGGCAGGATGGCCACAGCCTAGGCACTCGCTCTGAAGCACCTGCGCCTTGCCATTGCCGGTGATCTGCACGGCGCCTGGGGCGACGCGGATGAGCAGCTGCTGCAGCAGCTCAGGCCTGACGCTGTTCTTTTCGTTGGTGACCTCGCTGATGGAGATCTGCGGCTGACGCGCCGGATCACGCGGCTTCCCTTCCCCGTTGCCGTGATCCTGGGAAACCACGACCGCGGGCGAGATCGCAGTGGCGGCATCCTCGAGCAACAACGCGCTGTGCTCGGCGATCTCCATTGCGCTTGGCGCTCGATCCATTGGCCGGAGCTTCCGTTGACTGTTGTGGGTGCGCGTCCCTGCAGTGCTGGTGGGGGGTTTCACCTCTCGAAAGCTGTGGAGGCGGTGTACGGTCCGGTGTCGCTTGAGGCTTCAGCCGAGCGAATCGTTCAGGCCGCAGCTGAAGTTCCCGCTGATCAGCCCTTGATCGTGATGGCCCACTGCGGTCCCTCGGGCTTGGGATCTGATGCCGCCAGTCCCTGCGGACGTGACTGGAAGCCCCCGGCGGTGGACTGGGGGGATCAGGATCTGGCCCTTGCCCTGGACCGCATGGCCAAGCACCGACCCGCCGATCTGGTGATCTTCGGTCACATGCACCATGCCCTCAAGCGCGGTTCCGGTGTACGCCAGACGCTGTTGCGCCATCGCCATGGAACCGCTCTGATCAACGCCGCCTGTGTGCCTCGTTCAGGGGTGGATGGGCAGGGGCGGATGCTGCTGCATCTCTCTTGGGCTGAATTCCAGGGTTCCCGCCTCACCCAGCTCGCCCATCGCTGGTACACCCCCGATGCTGAGCTGATCCATCAGGAGCGGTTGCCGATCGATGCTCCGCTGCCGTGCTGATCTATCTCTGCAGCAGCAGCCATGGCTTCGGCCATGCGGCTCGCGATGCTGCGGTGTTGCAGCAGCTGCGCCGCCTGCGTCCTGAGTGGACGTTGGTGATGAGCTCGGGCCTGCCCTCCCCGCTACTCCAGCTGTTGTTGGGGGATGCAGCGATTGAGCAACGGTGCTGTCAGTGGGATGTGGGCATGGTGCAGGCCGATGCGCTCGGTGTGGATTGCGCCGCAACTTTCAGTGCCCTGGATCAGCTTGAACAACGGCTGCCGGCCCTGATCGAGGCTGAAGCCGTTTGGCTGGCGTCGCAGGAGCAGCCGGTGTTGATCATCGGGGACATTCCCCCGGCCGCGGCCGCCCTGGCCCAGCGCCTCGATGCACCTCTGGTGTGGATGAGCAATTTCGGCTGGGATGACATCTATGGCCCGTTGGGCCCTGCTTTCCAAGGCTGGGCCGATGCCGCCGCTGAGGCCTACCGCTGCGGTGATCTCCTGCTGCGATGTCCGTTTGACCTCGCCATGAATTGGGGGTTGCCTGAACAGAGGATCGGGTTGGTCTGTGCCAGCCCGCGGCCCATCCCGGCGGATCTTGAGGCTTCCCTTGATGGCCAGGCCGCTCCCCTGGTGCTGGTGGGATTTGGAGGCCTGGGCTTGTCCCTTTCGCGGGATCTGTTTCAGCTTTGGCCCAATCACCATTTCCTGCTGCCGACTTCAGCAGATGGTTCGCAAGCACCGGAGTTGGTAGCGCTCCCCAACCTCACGCTTCTTCCGGATGGGCTGCGTCCCGTTGATGTGCTGGGCCGTTGCTCCCGTTTTCTGGGCAAGCCCGGTTTCAGCAGCTTCTGCGAGGCGATGGCCCAAGGGGTTGGGATGCACGTGGTGGAGCGCAGCGGATTCGCTGAAGCGGCGGCGTTGATGGATGGTCTGCGTCGCCACGGTCAGCACCGCTGCCTTACGCGTCAGGATCTGGACTCGGGGGCATGGCAGCTGGACCAGCCATTGCTGGCGCCGAGCGAAGCTCCTCTTTCTGCATCAGGGGCTGAAGAAGCTGCTCTGGCACTGGTGGGTTGGGCTGAGCAGACCATTTGATTTTCACGAAAAAACTACTTCTTGTCGCGTCAATTTGCTGCCAAGTTGATGCCCTGGCCGATTATTTGACTGGCATATATACCTATTGCTTTGAGCCTTCGGTTCGAGAAAGTCACAGCGAGTGAGATTTTTCTCGCCCGAGCATTTCATCCGCTTCTGATCTGCTCATCGTCCTCTTCTGAGGGCATGTACTTTGAACGCTCTTAATGGCTATCTCTGCATTTATCGGTCGTCAGACGCTTCAAGCGGCCGTGATCGTCGGAGTTCTGCCTGCCCTCTGTTCCCCACTGTCGGCCCGGGCGAGCCTGTTGCCCGCCGCCTCGCGGGCGCAGTTGATTCACACCTCTGAGTTCCAGCCCAGCCGGGCGATTCCCTACGTGATCACGCCCGAACGTCGGGCGATGCTTAACACGATCCGCTTCGCGGAAGGTACCTGGAAAGGTGGCCTCGATGTGGGCTACCGGGTGATGTTCGGAGGTGGTTTGATGCCTTCCCTAGACCGTCATCCCAACCGGGTGATCTACAGCTCCCGCTACGCCAGTGCAGCTGCTGGGGCCTACCAGTTCATGCCCTTCACCTGGAATCTGGTTCAGCGCAGCATCGGCGTGCGCGGTTTCGGACCTGAGGCCCAGGACCAGGGCGCGTTGTTCCTGATCCAGCGGCGCAAAGCTTTGGGTTTGACCGACACCGGTGTTCTCAGCCCGCTTCTCGCAGCCATGCTGGCTCCCGAATGGGCGTCCTTTCCCACCCTTGCCGGTCGCAGCTATTACGGCCAACCCGTCAAAAAATATGCGCGTCTGCGTTCCTTCTATGACGTGAATCTTGCGGAGTTGCGTCGTTTGCGTGATATCAAGCGCCAGGCGCTCGTCGCTCCTCCCCCGGCACTCTGCACCGGGTCGCGCATTGAATGCGCCACCCGGCTCTGAGAGGCATTTCGAGGTCGTCTAGACCCCTCAACCCTCAGCGTCGTTCTGAAGCTTTCGACCAACCGTGGCCTGGGCGATTAGATAAGCCGCGATGCCACCAGCCAGGAAGCCGACCCCATTACGCAGCAGGGGCATCACTTCGGAGGTGCGTGTGACCACAGGGGCAACGCCGAAGACCCCGAAGAGCATCACCCACAGCGGTGAGAGCAGCAGCAACCAGGCCCAGGCAATGGTTTCGCCCTCCTTCCGTGGGTAGGCCGCAAAGCCGGCAATCAAGCCGCCGAAGATCGATGTGGTCAGCGTCCAAAGCCACTGTTCCTGGGGAAGGCCAGGCACCACCTGACAGCCACCACGGTCCAGACAGATTTCCACCGCATTGAGGGCATCCAGCACGGCTCCGTCCTCGCCGTGATCCTTCACGTAGTACTGGTTGCCGTAGCGGGTCTGCAGCTCCACCCAGTAGGTGCGCGGCATCATCGCGAAATAGGCATCGCCAACGTTGAAGTTCAGCAGGTTCCCGCCGCGGGGGTCGGCCACGAGCAGCAGGCTGCTTTCATCCAGCCCCCAGAACTCGCGAATGGCCAGACCTGGTGTGCGTTCGTACTGGGTCAACACCCGCATCTTCCAGCCGGTGCGTTCCTCCACATCCGCCAGGGATGCCTCCAACTGGCTTCTCTGGGTGTCACTGAACACCTTGGCGAGGTCGATCACCGGGGTGGGGTGATCCGGTAGCAGCTCCGGGTTGTCGTAGGCCTCAGCCGGGGTCACCAGAACACCCAGGCTGACCAGAGCCACCACGACAAGGCTCCACAGATGTCGGATGTGATGTGTTCCCATGGAACTGCTGCAGCGACCGGCATTCTCTCCAATGGAACCGATGGTTGCGTCCTGTCCTGACTGGTTGGCAACGCATCTGCATCAGTCGGGGGGTGCCGTTCCGTTTTCCCGGTTCATGGATCTGGCTCTGAATGAGCCGGAGCACGGGTATTACGGCTCAGGCCGTGCACGCATTGGTGCCCAGGGTGATTTCGTCACCTCCCCAGCGTTGGGCAGTGATTTCGCAGCCCTTCTGGCTCCTCAGATCCTGGCCTGGCTGACGTCGATTTCCCGTAGCGATCCTGATCAACGCCTGTCGATCGTGGAAATCGGTCCTGGCGAGGGTCATCTGGCCCGGGATCTGGTCGCTGCGTTGCGTGGTGCTGATCCAGAGCTGTTGGCTCGGATCGAATTGGTGTTGGTGGAGGCCAACCCCGGGATGCGGCGGCGGCAACAGGCTCTGCTGCAAGAGGCGGACGATCTGCCGCTGCGCTGGTGTTCCCTGGACGACTTGCGCCGCGCTCCGGTTCATGGAGTGGTGATCGCCCATGAGTTGTTGGATGCTCTTCCGGTGGAGCGCTTGATCTGGCGGGAGGGATCCTTCCAGCAGCAGTGGGTGGAGCTCAATCCAAACGGTGGCCTGCAAATGACTCATCGGCCTCTCCCCGATGGTTTGCACCAGGAAATCAGGCGTGTTTGCAACCAAGGCGGCATTCAGTTGCCGCCCCCCGATGCCCCAGAAGGGTGGACCACGGAGTGGAACAGTGCATTGCCTGACTGGTTCGCGGCGGCCGCCGCCGCCCTGGATGCGGGTGTGCTGCTGGTGATTGATTACGCCCTGGAGGCCCAGCGTTACTTCACAGCCCGGCGCTCCGACGGCACCTTGATGGCTGTTTGCGCTCAGCAGGCGGGGCTGTCGCCCTTGGATCAGCCCGGTGAGCAGGACCTCACGGCCCACCTCTGCATCGAGGTTGTTGATGAGGCGGCCCAGCGCAATGGCTGGCTGGTGGGTGACCAGGCCAAGCAGGGCGAGGCACTGCTGGCCCTAGGGCTTGCGCAGCGTCTGCATGGGCTGCAGCAGCTACCGGGCCAACAGCTGGCGGAAGCCCTGCAACGCCGCGAAGCCCTGCTTCGCCTGGTGGATCCTGCGGGGCTGGGTGCGTTCCGCTGGCTCACCTACCTCCGCGGGTTGCCGGAAGGCGGCTTCAGCCTTTCAGGCGCTCAAGGCAGCTGAGGATCTCGTCGCGACTGACGTCATCGCGGATCTCAACGGATCCGATGCCGGTGGGCATCACGAAGCGCAGGCGACCGTCGCGCACCTTTTTGTCCCCCTGCAAGCTGTCCAGAACCGCATCGGCGGCGAGATCGGGCCAGGCGGTGGGGAGTCCGGCGCTGTCGATCAGCCGGCGTTGGCGCTCAGCATCCTCGCGACTCCAGCTGCCCCGCAGCACGGCGAGTTCACCCACGGCCACCATGCCAATGGCAACCGCCTCGCCATGCAGCCAGGTGCCATAGCCGCAGAGGGTCTCCACCACATGGCCGAAGGTATGGCCGTAGTTGAGGATCGCTCGTAAGCCTCCTTCCTTTTCGTCGGCGGCCACCACCCGGGCCTTGGCCGCGGCCGATCGCTGCAGGATCGAGCTCAGGCGTTCCGATCCAAGCCCAGCGGGCGTGCTCGGGTTGGGGCAGGCCTCCAGTTCCTCGAACAGCGCCGTGTCACCGAGGATTCCGTACTTGATCACTTCGGCCATGCCGGCCCGGAACTCGCGTTCGGGCAGGGTGTTGAGGGTCGAGGGATCGATCAGCACCAGCCGCGGCTGGTGAAAGGCACCGATCAGGTTTTTGCCGCGGGGATGGTTGACCCCGGTCTTACCCCCGATTGACGCATCCACCATGGCCAGCAGGGTTGTGGGCACCTGCACCACCTGGATGCCGCGCAGCCAGGTGGCTGCCGCAAAACCGGTCATGTCCCCCACAACGCCGCCGCCGAGGGCCACCATCAAGGAGCTGCGTTCGAGCTTGGCGTTGTAAGCCGCATCGTGGATCTCCGCCACCGTGGCGGGCGTCTTCTGGTGTTCGCCGGCGTCAATCACCAAAAGCTCCACGCTGAAACCTGCCTCTCTGAGGCTGTTCAGGCAGGCATCGCCATAGGGGTTGGCGACATCGGGATTGCTGACCACCAGCACACGCCGACTAGCCTGCACCCCAGCGTCCAGGATTTGCTGACCAAGTCTGGCCAGGCCGCCGTTTCCAATCACAACCTCGTAGGGATTGCGCTCCAGCGCAACGCGGATGTGATGCAACGGGGTGATTGTGGTCATGAAACCGTTGGAACCCACCTACTCTCGCAACAGTGTCGCTGGTCCTGTGCGCGAGAGATCAGTGCGCAACTCTCTTTCGGCCTGGGCGTTCCTGCTGCCGGCTGTGGTGCTGATCAGTTTGTCGGTGCTGGTGCCGGCCCTGATGGCTCTGGTGATGAGCTTTACCGCCACGGGGCTGGATGTCAGTGAACCCCTGCGTTTTGTCGGTTTGGCCAACCTGGAGCGCCTGCTGTCGGACCCAATGGCGCGGCAGGTGCTGTTCACCACCTTTCTCTACCTGGTTGGTGTGGTGCCTCCCATCGTTCTGGGGGCGCTGGCGTTGGCGGTGCTGGTGAACCAGGGGCTGCCCGGTCGGTCTCTTCTGCGGGGCGCTTTTTATACGCCGGTGCTGGTGTCGATCGTTGTTGCAGCCATCGCCTTTCGCTGGCTCTATGCCGAGAACGGACTGATAAATGGATGGTTGAGTGCTCTGCTCGGTGATGCCTTCAGCCCGATTGGTTTTCTCACCACGCCGCAACTGGCCCTGCCCGCCGTGATGTTGGTGACCCTCTGGAAAGGACTGGGCTACTACATGGTGATCTTCCTGGCGGGTCTTCAGGGCATTCCCAAGGAGCTCTATGAGGCGGCGGAGCTGGATGGCAGCGAGGGTTGGAGAAAACATCTCGACATCACCCTGCCCTTGATGGGGCCCTACGTGACCCTGGTCGCTGTGGTGTCGTCGATAGCGGCCACGAAGGTGTTTGAGGAGGTGTTCCTGATGACCCAGGGAGGTCCTGCGGATGCCACCCGAACCATCGTTTATTACGTGTATGACCAGGCCTTTGCCGAATTGGAGATCAGCTACGCCTGCACCCTTGGCCTGGCCCTGTTCCTGATGGTGCTGCTGTTCACCATGGTTCGGTTGGCCTTTGCCGGCGATCGGCCGCTGATCTGACGCTGTCACTGACCCTGCAAAGTGGCAAGCTGCGGACATCAGCTCGGACACGATGATCGGCGTTGTGGGAGGTGGTCAGCTGGCACGGATGCTTGTGCAGGCCGCCGCGCAACGCGAGGTTCCGATCGCCGTTCAGACATCCAATCCAGCGGATCCCGCCGCTGGATTGGCGTCGCGTCTCGTGACCGCGGATCCGCGGGATGTGGCTGGAACCCGGGAGCTGGTGGTGGGCTGTGACGGCGTCACCTTCGAGAACGAGTGGGTCAATATCGACGCCCTTCTGCCGCTGGAGCAGCAGGGCGTTCGTTTCCAGCCATCCCTGGCTGCGCTCTCGCCCCTGGTCGACAAGTTGTCGCAGCGTCAGCTGCTCGACGACCTGGCGATCCCGAGCCCGCCTTGGTGTCCGCTGCGTTTGATTTCACCGGCCCAGCCCGCGCTTCCTCAGGGTTGGACCTTTCCGGTGATGGCCAAGGCCTCCCGCGGGGGATATGACGGCAAGGGCACGGTGGTGTTGCGCGATATCGATGCCCTGTCGCAGTTGTTGCGAGCCGTCCCTGCCGAGGATTGGTTGCTGGAATCCTGGGTGGACTACGAGCTTGAGCTGGCTCTCGTGGTCAGCCGCGATCAGCGCGGCCGGATCCGCCATTTCCCCCTGGTGCAGACCCATCAGCATCAGCAGGTTTGTGACTGGGTTCTGGCACCGGCACCGGTGGACCCTTCCGTAGCGGCCTTGGCCTACAACGTTGCTGCGTCGCTGATGACGAAGCTCGGCTATGTGGGGGTGTTGGCTCTGGAGTTCTTCTATGGACCAGCTGGCCTGCAGGTGAATGAGATCGCCCCCCGAACCCACAATTCAGGCCACTATTCGATCGAGGCCTGCACCAGCAGTCAGTTCGATCAGCAGCTCTGCATTGCTGCTGGCCTGCCCGTGCCTGATCCCGAGCTCAAAACCCGCGGTGCCTTGATGGTCAACCTGCTGGGCCTGGACCCCGAACGCCATGATCCATTGGACCAGCGGCTACTGGCGCTTGAAGCCATGCAAGGGCTTCACCTGCACTGGTATGGCAAGTCACCGGAAACTCCGGGGCGCAAGTTGGGCCACGTGACGCTGCTGCTCGAGGGTGAAACGGTGGCGAAGCGTCGCGATGAGGCCGAGTCAGTACTTGCCGCCATTCGCAGGATCTGGCCCCTCGAGAGTGAGAGTCAGGACTAGGCTGGTTAACGAACTGCTGTGTTGGTGACGGCCTTTTTCTAGTGCTCTGATCTGACTCTCTTTCGACTTGGGGAGACTGTCGTGACGGTGACGTAAACCGGCCATGCAGCCGGAAACGAAACCCCACTTTGTCGCCCCTTCTGGTTCTTCCAGGTCGACCACTGGGGCTCGCACGGCATGGTGGTTCACCCCAATCAGGGACGTGAACAGGGTCTGGGCTGAATTTTCTCCAGAAGCGTTGGAGGTCTACACCCACATCGATCAAGTGGGGTGCCACACCCGGTGCGATCAAGGCCTCCTTCGCTTGAACTGCGCATGGAGCAGGGCCTTGCCTAGACCCTTGGGCGGATCTGAGGAGGCAAACGAAACCACCAGCCTTGCGCCTTGATCTCGCCTTTCAATTTAGTAAATCAACCGGAGCATCACTTTTAATGAAATCGATGCGGCTTTTATGAGGTACAAATTACTTGCATGGACTTTGTCCACAGATCTGATTGATCAGCTTTTTCTGTCACGGTCGTGACCAACGTATTGCGGTGGTTTTCTGGGAGGAGAAATAGAACTCTTCAGGCTCTATTCGTTCAGCGACAACTAGCCTTTGGCTTTCAAACAGCACCCACCTTCCTTGCAGAACCTGGTTGATTCCGTCATGATGATTGCATCGGCGCAACTTTGAGCCACTGGTTGGACCATGAACAAGCAGTTGCAGCAGGCCATGTGGCTGCAGGGCAATTCCCGTCATTTTCTAGGACCTAATGTGACGGCTTTGGTCCCTTTGAACCTTCTTGCAGCCGCCTTCACCCATAGCCATTCCGATGCCTCGATGAGGATTTTGCACGGCTACTCCGACCTTGGGCTTGTTTTTGGCGTTTATGGGGCTGTCGTTCTCCTTCTCTTGCAGTCAGATGCTCTGAAGAAGCTCTTGTTCGCCCTTCTTCTCGTTGGCAACATTTCTTTCTTTGTTGTCAACACTTGGATTACGGTGAATGGAATGGGTATTCCGTTTGGGTCGCAATTCCACCTTGCTTTGGCTGCCATCTTTGCGGCTAACTATTTTTTAACCAGTCGCACATATCGTAGTTTTACGGGCTGAGTTGAGCCATCGTGAATTCTTGAGAGTTCTTTTGGTGTTCAATTGGTGAGCTATTGGATGCGCACCAATCAAATTTCTGGCTCAGTCCCCGTGCACGGATGATGACGCGTTCAGTGGATTGCTTAACGGTGACTTGTCTGAGCAAAATTTCTGATTGGCTAGTGGGGTAGGCTTCTCATCAGCCATGACTCAATCACAAAAAATAAAATGAAGAAGAGGCCAATTCCTATTACCAGGACCTTGCCGTTCATCTTGTCAATTTCGATTTCTTGAATTCTAGATTCGTTTGGGTTCGCTTGCTGTTGATCGGCTTGAAGATCTAGGTCTCGGAATGGTTGAACTCTTGCAGCGCATATTGAGCAAGGCATTTGTTTTTATCGGTGTCGGTCAACGAGATGGTGGTCACGCTCTGGTGCCAGTTGCGCCGGTTGATCAATTCGTTGAACTCGGTCAAAGCGTCTTCGAGGTCGTCGAAACTGCCCATGCTCTCCATTGTTTGTTGCCCTTGTTTGACGGCAATTTCGAGGGGCATGGTTCGATTGCTGCACCCATCAAGGCTACCCCTGTGCTGTTGTGTAGTCGATGATGCTTACGGCTGTGTGAACAAAGCTTGTCAGCGCTTTTCCTGTCCTTAGCGTTTGTTTGGTTGCAGTGCTGCGATGCGTGATCCACGCCTGGACGAACTCATCCAGATGGAAACCTGGGATTGGTGGAAAGCTCAGGTCTTTTATTTGCGCGAAAAGAAAGATTATGCTGACGCGGAAGCATTGTTCATGGAATTCAAAATTCCTGCGTCTGACTCCAATGATTGATGCCGCCGTTTGATGTCACTTGTTGATCCAACTGTGCATGGATTGAGGGAACCCACTTCGTTCTCACATTGAGTTTGTTGGCTGTCGGTGTTGTTGAGAATCACTTTTCCGCATCGCTTCACTACTCATCCTTCCGTGCTGGTTTCTTTCTTCTTATCTGTTTTCGGCCTGGTGGCAAGCGCACTGCTTGTGGGTTGTTTCGGCAGCCCCGCGGCAGACGCTGATCCCTTTCTGCCGGATGACGCTGAAGTCGCATGCCGGGCCATCCTTCCCCAATGTTTCCTCCGATCCGATTGGGCTGAACTCTGTGCCCGAGATCCCAGCGTTGCGGTTGGTCATCCTGAGGCCTGTCGAGCTGCCGGATTCGAGTTGGGCCAACCCCTTCAGGGGCGGTGATGCAGGACTGCCTGTTCCAGGTCTGGCCGACTCATCGACGTCACCACAAAGACTTCCTGGGCTGATGTGCCCTTGCGGGCCACCAGCTTGTAACCCCCTGTGATCGGGGTGGACACCCGCAGCTGCAGATCAGGACTGCGTCCACGCACCCTGCTGATCACGGCAGGGGTGATCGTCTGAATATCCGTCTCATGGGACAGGGCCTTCAGCCACGGGATCAAGCCGTCCACATAGGTGCTGTGGGTGATGACGACCCGGCCCAAAGCTGAACGAAAACCCGAGATCTGGTGAAAGTTAGCCACTTTGGCTATGCCAGAGAGAGCGCTCCGGGGCTGTGATGCTGAAATCAGTTGACGCTCTCCGCCACGCGATCAGCGGACCGCTAGAGGACGCATGCGGCCCCCAGGCCCGCATGCTCACCGCTGAAGTGCACGGAACGGAGGTTCGGGGACTGGCCCTGTGTCCTGGCCGTGTGGTGCGTTTCGTGATGGACGAGCAGCTGCAGCGTCTGCAGGTGGCTGATCTGCTGCGGCTCACCAAAGCCAGCCGCAAGCCTGCGGCCTGACTCAGCAGCGTTCCAGAGGCGCCATCGTTAAGCCTTCGGCCTGAAGCTGCTGGTGGTAAAGCTCGGCCTGCTCCAGCGGCCCGCACCAGACTTCTGCAGAACCCTGTCCATCAATTCTGTTGGCGAGGTTCCAGGCCTTGTCCTCACTCATGCCCGGAATGATCTTGCGCAGGCAGTCCACCACGTGTTGGAACGTGTTCACGTCGTCGTCCAGAACGATCACGCGAGCCTCGGGATAACGCTGGGTCGTTCCTTGACGCTCCAGCACTGCTGATGAACCGGGGCTGGAGCTGGTCATGACAGTTGCCTTCGGGCGGACGAAAAGGTGCCGAACCCTAGGTAGGATCCCGACAGTCAAGTGGTCAAGAGCATGTTGTTCACTCTGGGTTGGGCGTCCTTGGCCGCCATGTTCAGTTTTTCCATCGCCATGGTCGTCTGGGGACGCAATGGTGACGGCACCTTGAACTTCTGATCGAATCTGTGCTTCAAGACGCACCCCTTCTCAGCCAGACCCTGGCGGTCACTGCAGCAGTGCTTCTTGTTTTCGTCAGCGTTGCCGTGATCTATCTCTCAACGATCGAATGGAGAGACCGTCGACGCCGTCAAGGATCAACCAAGTCGTCGTCCTGATTGCGTCCATCAGACGTCAACTTGGACTTCATCCCTGCACAACCCTTCTTCTGGGGTTGTGCTTTTTTTTGCCCGCCCTGCTGCTTGGCATATCCAGCCTGCAGACGCCTTCCCTGAATCGCCGTGGAACAGCAGAGCTGTTTGAGATCAGTCAGCGGGCACGCTTGGTTCAGAGCTTTGTGGCGGACCCTTCTGCACCGGTGCCGAGGATCTGGCAGCAGCGGCTTGGTCCTTCGGCAGCCCCTGATCGCTGGGCCCGTCATGGCCGCGGGCTGTGGTGGCTGATCTGGCTTGAAGACGGCGAACCCCTTCTGGCGCTTCCGGCCGTATCGCATTCGTCTTCCCTGGATCTGCTGTTTGCTGATGAATTGCACCGCAGCAGTTTTGATCAACTCCCACCGCTCAAGCGACGGGAGCCCTCGGCCCTGGAGCAGAGCTGCTTGCAGCGGTTGACCAGCGGAACGGCCGTTCAGTGGCAACCCTCAGGCCTGGCCTCCATCAGCGGTTCTCTCTTTCCCGCTTTGGCGAGCGTGTCCCATGGCTGTCTGCGTGTTGCGCTACAGGGCGATCGTCTGTTGGCTCAAGGACCCGTGGCCCCCAGTCCCTTCGCATCCCTGCAGCCTCACCACAAGGAACACTCAGCCAATTTCGTTCGCTTCGATCCGCCGTCGGCCTATCTGGAGCTCAACAGCGTTTCCCTGCAGCCGCTGCTGGGATCTTTGTTCAAAAATTCACTGTTTGCAGAACAACTCGACAGCCGATACGGATTGCCGAAGGAGGTGCGCGACGTTCTTCTCAATGCACCTGTCCTTGTACGGCTCGATGCGCTCGAGGCTGGCCGTTTCCAGGCTTCGATTCAAGCCAGGTTGATGCTGGCTGCTGATCAAACCGACAGGATCAAGCGCAGCCTCGATGCCGTTGCCTCCGCCTTGTTGCAGCGTGGTTTTCAATGGGTGCAACGGTCACTGCTCTCTCCGGAAGGTCAGCCTTCAGACCGTGACGCTGATGTTTGGTTAGATCCTCAGGGGAATCCCCAAGGTGGCTGGTCGTTGAGCCCCCCATTTCAAGGCCAGGTGGAGTTGCTGCTGACTCTGGGGGACGCCCCGAGGCTTGGCCCGAATCCGCTGAAACGGATGGGCCAACAGCGGCTTCGGCTTCAAGCACGACCGGATCAGTTGGTCCGGTTGGATTGGCTCGGACCGGGCTGGCCGCGGGTGCTTGGTCAGGCATCTCAACTGGAGCTTGAGATGACGGCACTACCGACGCAGCAAAAGCCCGGATGGCTTCGGCTTCAGCTTGAGGTGCGTTGAGCCTGCTCTTCCAAACGACGTTCCTTCTTGCGCTTCTCGGCAGCGATCGTCTCTTCCACAAGCTCAACGGCCTGATCCATCCGTTCGCTGTTGGAGCCAAACAGGGTCAAGTCCTTCTCAACGCGATCGGTGGGCAAACCGAGCCCCTCGGCAAATTCTTTGCTCTGTTTGACGATGGCCTCGGTGTCCGAACCTGTGGCATCCGCTGTAGCCGCCTTCAGCAGGCTCATCAATCCAACGGCCATCAAACGCGAGTAGTGGTTGCCCTCTTTGAGGGCGTGGGATGACAGCCAATCCCTGAGGCTCTCGGGATCCTTGCCATTGGCCTGGTCAACCAGAGAGGCGTTGGTTTTGCGCAGCTTTGCTGCGTCGAAGCCGTTGCTGCTGCACAGGGCGCTGAACAGTGCGTCGGTCTGAGCTTCGGGCCGATAGCCCTTGGTGAAGGTGTCAAACACTGTGCAGAGCCCAACGCTGAAGAGCTCGTTGGCTTCAAATCGGCTTTGATGGCTCAGCAAATGCAGCTCCACCAGCAGCTCATCAGCAAGGCGGCGGTACAGCGGCGCAATGACGTGGGGAAAGGCCTGATGAAACGCTCGTTTGCTGTCGGCAATGGTCTGACTTGCGGCCAACGTGCAGTCCAGAATGAATGGCCGAAACCCTAGCGCCGGAGACATCGCCGTTAGGATTACTCGACCCTGCTGATGCTCAGATGATCCCCATTGTGATTGAGGAGTCGGGCCGGGGAGAAAGGGCCTTTGACATTTATTCCAGGCTTCTGCGCGAGCGAATCATCTTCCTTGGTGAGGCCGTCACCAGTGACTCCGCCAACCGGATCGTGGCCCAGATGTTGTTCCTCGAAGCTGAGGACCCCGAGAAAGATATCTACCTCTACATCAACTCGCCCGGTGGTTCGGTCTACGACGGCCTCGGCATCTTCGACACGATGCAGCACATCAAACCGGATGTGCACACGGTGTGTGTCGGCCTCGCCGCAAGCATGGGAGCTTTCCTGCTCTGTGCCGGCACCAAGGGCAAGCGCAGCAGCCTGCAGCACTCCCGGATCATGATTCACCAGCCGTTGGGTGGTGCCCAGGGTCAAGCCAGTGACATCCGCATTCAGGCAGACGAAATCCTCTTCCTGAAAGAACGCCTTAACAAGGAGCTGTCCGATCGGACTGGGCAACCCCTTGATCGGATCCAGCAGGACACCGATCGTGACTTCTTCATGTCACCCACCGAGGCAGTGAACTACGGCTTGATTGACTCGGTGATCGACAAACGTCCCGTTCAGGCTGTTGCTTGAAGAAGGGAAGCTATAAAAACAACCGTCCCAGCAAGATTTGTCCGGTCTGCGCTCGTCCCTTTGAGTGGCGCAAAGCTTGGAGAAATTGTTGGGATGAGGTTGTGTATTGCTCCGAGCGTTGTCGGCGAAGAAAGAACAAATCCAATTCATAAAAAAGCCCCCGTCTGAACCAGACGGGGGCTTTCTTTTGCTGAACCAAGAATCAGTCCAGGGTAACGACGGTGCGGTCTTTCTCAGGAACAGCGGTGAATTCAGCCACAACGGCCTTGAACTCATCGCCATCCATAGTTTCCTTTTCGATCAGCAGTTCCACCAGGCGATCCATGGCTTCGCGATTGGCAGCCACAATCTCCACGGTCTCGTCATAACAGCGCTTCACCATGTTGCGCACTTGAATATCGATCTGTTGGGAGATCGATTCCGACACATCACTGCGTGACATCAAGTCGCGTCCCAGGAACACCTCCTGGCTGCCGCCTTCAAGGGCGACAGGGCCGAGATCACTCATGCCGAGTCGGGTCACCATGTTTCGCGCCATCGAAGCAACCTGCTGGATGTCGCCGCCGGCGCCGGTGGTGACTTCCTGATGGCCGAACACCACATCCTCTGCGGCACGACCACCAAGGGCTCCCATGATGCGTGCTTTGAGCTGGGCACGGGTGACGAGGGTTTGCTCCTCGTCCGGGGAGAACCAAGTCAGGCCCTGGGCCTGACCGCGGGGAACCAAGGTGACTTTCTGAACAGGGTCGTGGTCCTTAACCAGCGTCCCGATCAGGGCATGGCCCACCTCGTGGTAAGCGATCAGTCGCTTGCTGCGGCCGTCGGTGAGGGGACGACCCTCCATGCCGGCAATGATCCGATCGACAGCGTCGTCGATCTCGCTCAAACCGATGGCTTCCTTGCGGCGGCGGGCGGTGAGAATGGCTGCCTCATTCATCAGGTTGGCCAGGTCTGCACCGGTGAAGCCAGGTGTGCGGCGGGCGATGCTTTCGAGAGACAACTCCTCTTCGAGCTTCTTGTTGCGGCAATGGACGTCCAGGATGGCGAGACGACCCTTAATGTCTGGGGCGTCCACGGTGACCTGACGGTCGAAACGGCCGGGACGCATCAAAGCTGAGTCCAGAACGTCGGGGCGGTTGGTGGCGGCAATGATGATGATGCCGCTGTTGCCCTCGAAGCCATCCATCTCCGTCAGGAGCTGGTTGAGCGTTTGTTCACGTTCGTCGTTTCCTCCACCGATGCCGGCACCGCGCTGGCGGCCAACGGCATCAATTTCGTCGATGAAGATCAAACAGGGGCTGTTCTCTTTGGCCTTCTTGAACAGATCGCGGACGCGGCTGGCACCCACGCCAACAAACATCTCGACGAACTCAGAGCCGGAGAGAGAGAAGAAGGGGACGCCCGCTTCACCGGCAATGGCCTTGGCAAGCAGGGTTTTGCCGGTGCCGGGAGGGCCGACCAGCAGAAGGCCGCGGGGAATCTGAGCACCAACGGAGGTGAATCGCTCGGGCTGCTTCAGGAAGGTGACCACTTCCTGCAGTTCTTGCTTGGCCTCGGTGACGCCGGCTACGTCATCGAACATGACGCCGGTCTCCGCTTCCATCATGAAGCGGGCCTTGCTTTTGCCGAATTGCATGGCCTGGCCAGGGCCGCCAGGCATGTTGCTGTTGCGGCGGGCCAAGAAGATCAGGGCACCGATCAGCAGAAGCGGGAAGGCCAGATTGCCCAGAACTCCCAGCGCCGGTGGTGCTGTGCGGGGGGGATGAATGTCGAAGCTGATGCCTTCGGTCTTCAGCGTGTTGATCAGCTCAGGGGCCAGACCAGGAAGATCAACGCGCAGGCGCTGGACCCGGTTGTCGAGGTCGGGGTCAACGGCTTCGATCACGGCGTTGCGGCCACCGTCATAGATATCAACGGCTGTGACTCGACCGGCCTCGACGTAATCGAGGAAGCGGCCATAGCTCATCCGTGCCACCGCAGCATTGCGAGGAGCGACGGTGGTGCCATTGCTGTCTTGGCTGAGGCCATTCATGCCTCCATTGCTCACCACCTGCCAGCCGATCAGCAACACGACGCCGATTGGCAACAGCCAGAGGGCAAGAAGGCGCCAGCGCTGATTCATGAGCTGAAAAAATTCGTTAACGAGTGTAAAGGAATTGTCCTCATTTCTGAGGCCTTGATCAAAGGCTTCTCAAGGCAACAATCGGGTCGAGCTTTGCGGCTCTTCGGGCTGGAACGACCCCGAAGAACAGCCCGATGGATCCTGAGAGTCCAACGGTGACCACCACCATCGTTGCTCCGATCGTTGCTGGCAGGGGCGTGACCGCCGCAACGAGGCTCACTGTTCCAAGACCAGCCAGTGTGCCGATGGCGCCGCCCAGGCTGGCGAGAACAAGTGATTCCACCAGAAACTGCTGCAGCACATCACTGCTGCGGGCCCCCAGGGCTTTGCGCAGACCGATCTCTTCGGTGCGTTCGCTGACGGACACCAGCATGATGTTCATGATCCCGATGCCTCCCACCAGAAGGGAGATCCCACCGATGGCCCCGAGCATCAGGGTGAGTCCTCCGGTGATGGTGCTCACGATGGTGAGGGCGTCCTTCTGGGATCTCACCACGAAATCGTCGTCCCGAAGAATCCGGTGCCGCTGCCTCAGCAGGTTGTTGATCTGAAAGCTGGCTGCGCTGATGCTGTTTTCATCCCTGGCTTCAACACTGATGGAGTTGAGGCTGACGCCGTAAATCGGATCCCGACCAGTGATCCGGTTCACCATCGTGGTGATGGGGATGTAGGTGTTTTCATCCTGGTTGCTGCCGAAGACGGCCCCTTTGGGGGCCATCACACCGACCACCTCAAAGCTCTGATTGCCGATGCGCACCTGCTGGCCAATGGCTGCGCCAGTGGGAAACAACTTGATGCGCAGATCAGAGCCAAGCACGGCAATGGCTTTCGCACCGGCGACGTCCTTGGCGTTGATGAAACGGCCCTTGGCCACCTCGAAGCTGCGCACCGGGAGGAACTCCGATGTCGCGCCGAAGACCGCACCCGTGGAGCTGCGGGCTCCGGCCTGCACCACCTGATTGGTGTTGATCACGGGCGCCACGCGCTTGACGCTGGGAACCTGGGAGGCGATGGCTTCGGCGTCCTCCAGCACAAGCGTTTTAGGTCGGGTGACCCCTTGGCGTCTGGCGTTTGTGTTGCCCGGAACCACAAACAGCACATTGGCCCCGAGGTTGTTCAACTGACCTTCAGCCAGTAGCTGTGCCCCCCGTCCAACACCCACCAGGGTGATCACAGAGGCATTGCCGATCACGATGCCCACCATCGTGAGCAGGCTGCGCAGGCGGTTGCTCCGCAGGGTGGACAGGGCCATCCGCACCGTTTCGGTTGCGGGCATGCGCCGCTTCATGGTTTGGCGTCGTTCAGATCAGTGTCCCCTCTGCTTCGTTGCCGACGATGCTCACCTTGACCAGATCCGTGGATCCGGAAACGCCGGTGTGGGTGCCTGCGGACTGAACCACGAGATCACCCTCCTTCAGCAGGTTGAGCTCCTTGGCCTTGAGCATCGCTGCCTGGAAGGTCTGCGTGGTGCGTTCGCCCTGGGGAATCACCAGCGGTGTCACGCCCCACACCAACTGCAGGCGACAGGCGACGGTGCGATCAGGCGTGATGGCAAGGATGGGTGCCGCTGGCCGGAACTTGCTGACGTTGCGAGCTGTGGCCCCACTGCGGGTGAGGGGAAGAATCGCGGAGGCATTGAGCTGGCTGGCGATGGTGCTGACCGCACCGCTCAAGGCGTTGGGAATGGTGCTGGGCAGGTGGCTGTCGATCGAGCGCTGGGGGTAGTCCTTCTCGATCCTTCGGGCAATGGTGGCCATGGTTTGAACGGCTTCCACGGGGAAATCCCCCACAGCGGTCTCGTTGGAAAGCATCACGGCGTCGGTGCCATCCAGGATGGCGTTGGCCACGTCGCTGACTTCGGCACGGGTGGGGCGGGGGCTGGAGGCCATGGAATCCAGCATCTGGGTCGCCGTGATGATGGGGATGCCCAGGCTGTTGGCCTTGCGGATCAGTTCCTTCTGCAGCAACGGCACTTCCTCGGCCGGCATCTCCACGCCGAGGTCACCGCGGGCCACCATCACGCCGTCACAGAGCGGCAGGATTGAATCGATCTGATCGATGGCCTCAAATTTTTCGATCTTCGCCACCACAGGGGTTTCATGGCCCTGTTCACGGATCAGTCCGCGAATCTCCTCCATGTCGGAGGGATTGCGCACGAAGCTGAGGGCCACCCAGTCCACCCCCTGACTGAGGCCAAAGGCCAAGTCGGTCTTGTCCTTGTCCGTGAGGGCACGAACGGACAGTTGAACGTCTGGGAAGTTGACGCCCTTGTTATTGGAGAGAACACCGCCCACGGTGACGGTGCAATGCAAGGTCTGCTGCGCTTTGTCGACGGTATCGACTTTCATCTCCACACGGCCGTCGTCGAGCAGGATCCGACTGCCGGCGGTGACTTCGTCGGCGAGCTTGTCGTAGGTGACCGTTGCGATCGACTTGTCGCAGCTCACCGGCCGTGAGGTGAGCGTGAACGGATCGCCGTTGGCCAGGGTGATCGGCCCCTCAGCGAACCGCCCGAGCCGAATCTTCGGGCCCTGAAGGTCCTGGAGGATGCCGATGGTCTGCCCCAGTTCCTCAGAAACCTGACGGATCGTGGCGATGCGTGCGGCGTGCTCGCTGTGGTCCCCGTGGGAAAAATTCAGCCTGAAGGTGGTGGCACCAGCCTTCACCAGCTCTTTGATCCGCTCCGGACTCTCCGTTGCAGGGCCAATGGTGGCCACGATCTTGGTCCGTCGGTTCAGGTCGAACTGGCCCATATCGCGGCTGAAAATCCCTGCGGAAACTACCATCCGGGCGTTTCCCAACCGGTCCCATGGAGATGAATTCCTATCAGGACGCCGCCCGAAAGACGGCTGCCTACCCGGATGTTGGCCGTAATCCCATTTATCCGACCCTTGGCCTGACCGGTGAAGCCGGAGAAGTGGCTGACAAGGTGAAAAAGGTGATTCGTGATCGTGGAGGAGTTTTTGATGCCGACACCCGCGAAGCCATCAAGTTGGAGCTAGGAGATGTGCTCTGGTACGTGGCTCAGTTGGCCAGCGAACTGGGTTATGACCTGAATGAGGTGGCTGACGCCAACCTGCAGAAACTGTCGAGCCGGGCTGCCCGCGGGCGCATCGGCGGCAGCGGTGACCAACGTTGATCTCCTGATGCTCCGTCGACTTCTTGCCTTGATGTGCAGCCTCCCTTTGCTGCTGGGACTGGCGCTCCCCTGCGATGCAGCTGAACTGCAACTCAGTCAGCTTCGCCTGGATCCCTGTGGAGAGCTGGATGCTGGCAATCAACCCGAACTGAGTCGGCCGGTGGGTGCCAGCTGTTATGTGCTGACGGGAGATGTTGAGAACCGAAGCAAGAACAGCGTCATCGACACGGATGTGTACGCACGGATCCTGGATGCCAGTGGTGAACCCGTTCTTCCCAACAGAACCCGGGTGGGATCGATCGGGGATGTGAACCCCGGTCACTCCGCGTTCGCCCTGCGAATCTCAGTGCCTGCCGGAACCCCCGGACCGTTCGTGATCAAAAATCCCCGTGCCCGAGGATTCAATGCTCCGGTCCGAACTCGCGTTGATGTTGACGATGATGACTTGCTGCCGCTGGAGCGCGGCATTAACCAGCAGTGATCACCAGCTGGAGCCCGACATGTAGAAGGCGCTGATCGACTGCCCGACAAGGCTCTGCAACAGATTCAGGGCGAGGAAGGCCAGGATTGCGGAGAGGTCAATGCCCCCCAGCGGTGGGATCAATCCCCTGAAGGCGTTGAGGTAAGGGTCGGTGATCGCACTCACGCTGCTCAGCACCGGATTGCCCCAGTCCAGGTTCGGGAACCAGCTCAGCAGAACCCGAACGATCAGCACCAGGGAGTAGATCTGCAGGGTCTGGGCCAGCACCTGCAGCAGGGTGACGGGTAGAGATTCCATGGCGGGGGCTGATCTTCTCCGACTTTATGCAGCTTCCGTCAGATCGGTTGCCCCAAGATCAGGAAGCACGGAGAAGGTGCGATGAAATTTTTCGGTGAGGGTGAGCCAGTAGGACCGCCCCTCGCTCTGACGACGCCGTTCAATGAATTCCTGCGCCAGCAGTTCCTTGATGTGGTCGTAGGCCCCTGAGCCCCGCAGATCCACAAGATCCGATTGAAGGATGCGTTTCTTCAGGGCAATGGTGGCGAGGGTTCGCAGGGTTGCCGTGGATAGATTCACCGGCAGCAGGTCTTTGACCAGATCGCCCATGCCTGGCCTGAGCTGCAGCCCGTAGCGACCGCTCTGTTCAACGATCTCTAGGGCACTGTCGCGCTGGGCGTAGGAGGCCGTCAGGGCCACGAGGGCTTCTTCGACGCTTCGACGGTCGGAGTCGGCCAGCTCTGCCAGTTCGCCGATGCTCACGGGCCGACCCTTGAGATAAAGAATCGCCTCGAGCCGGGTGGGCAGGGATGGAGACGTCATCACAACCCCTCGAGAGAGCTCAAGTTACCGCCCTGAAACTCAGAGGAACAGCCCATAGGCGGGGTTGTTGGTTTCATCCCAGTGGCGATAGCCCAGGGCATTGAGGAATTCTGTCCAGCCCTGCATCTCCTGTTCCGGCACCAGCACGCCTACAACGATGCGCCCCACGTCAGCACCGTGATTTCTGTAGTGGAAGATGCTGATGCTCCAGCCGGGGTGCAGAGCATCTACGAAGCTCATCAAGGCGCCCGGTCGTTCGGGAAATTCGAAGCGGTACAGCAGCTCTTTGCATTCCCCGGCACAGGCCGTGCGCGCTGAAGCCGGCAGACGACCCCCCACCATGTGGCGCAAGTGAACCTTGGCAAATTCGTTTTCGCTGAGATCGAGGCAGGGAAAGCCCCCACGCTCCAGTTGGCTCAGCAGTGAGGCACGGTCGTTGTCATCGCTCACCTGCACACCGATGAAGATCTGCGCAGAAGCGCCATCGGTCATGCGATAGCTGAATTCCGTGAGGCTCCGCTCCCGCAGCAGTTCGCAGAGCCGCCTCAGGCTGCCGGGTGATTCGGGAATCTCCACGGCCAGCATCGCTTCCCGCTCTTCCCCGAGCTCAGCCCGTTCGGCGATGAAGCGCAGGCGGTCGAAATTCATGTTGGCCCCGCAGGCCACCGCCACCAGATGGCGCCCCGTCAGATGGCGCTCGGCCACGTCCTGTTTCATCCCGGCAACTGCCAGGGCTCCGGCGGGCTCCAGGATGGAACGGGTGTCTTCAAAGACGTCCTTGATCGCGGCGCAGATGGCATCGGTGTCGACCCGCACCATGCGATCGACGAACTGCTGGGCCAACTCAAAGGTGTGTTCGCCCACCTTTCTCACGGCGACGCCATCGGCAAACAGTCCCACCTGCTCTAGTTCCACCCGCTGGCCCTGCTCGAGGGAGCGGCTCAGGGCATCGGCATCGACCGGCTCCACGCCGATCACCTCCGTTTCCGGCCACAGCCGTTTGACGTAGGCGGCGATGCCTGCAATCAGGCCACCACCACCCACGGCCACATAGATCGCGTTGGGTGGCTGTTCGGCCTGGCGCATGATCTCCATGCCGATCGTGCCCTGGCCTGCGATCACTTCCGGATCGTCGAAGGGGTGAATGAACGTGAGTCCATCGGCTTTGCAGCGGCGCTGCGCTTCCGCGGAGCACTCGTCGTAGGTCTCGCCATGGAGAACCACGTCACCACCCAGGGCCCGCACAGCGCGCACTTTCACCTCGGGTGTGGTGCTCGGCATCACGATTACCGCCCGACAGCCGAGCCGCTGGGCACTCAGGGCGACGCCCTGGGCGTGGTTCCCGGCGCTGGAGGCAATCACACCCCGCTTGAGCTCGTCGGCGTTGAGCTGCGCCATGCGGTTGTAAGCGCCGCGCAGCTTGAACGAGAACACCGGCTGGAGATCCTCACGCTTCAGCCAGACCGTGTTGTTCAGGCGGCGGCTCAGATTCGGGGCAGGATCCAAAGGGGTTTCCCGCGCCACGTCGTAGACGCGGGCGCGCAGGATCCGCTGCAGGTAATCGGTCATCTCACCATTCTTCCAAGGGTTCGATCCAGACAGGATCCGGGTTGGTTCCCGTAGATTGCACGGATTGGAGTTGTCAGTGCATGCATCTCGGAGATCTGAAGCATCCGAATGAACTGCACGGACTCAGCCCGGCTCAGCTCGAGGATGTGGCTCGGCAGATTCGTGAGCGGCATCTGCAGGTGGTGTCCACCAGTGGTGGTCACCTGGGGCCTGGTCTGGGGGTTGTGGAACTGACCCTGGCGCTGTACCAGACGCTGGATCTCGACCAGGACCGTGTGATCTGGGATGTGGGCCATCAGGCCTACCCCCACAAATTGATCACCGGTCGGTTCAAGGATTTCGATTCCCTGCGTCAGCAGCACGGGGTAGCGGGGTACCTCAAGCGCACTGAGAGCGACTTCGACCACTTCGGAGCGGGCCACGCCAGCACCTCCATCTCAGCGGCGCTGGGCATGGCCATGGCGCGGGACAACCGTGGTGAGTCGTTCAAGTGCGTTGCCGTCATCGGTGATGGAGCCCTGACAGGCGGCATGGCTTTGGAGGCCATCAACCACGCCGGACATCTCCCGAATACACCGCTCTTGGTGGTGCTGAACGACAACGACATGTCGATCTCCCCGCCGGTGGGGGCCCTGTCGAACGTTCTGAACCGTGCGCGGCTTAGCCCGCCGATGCAGTTCCTCTCAGGAAGTGTTGAGGAGAGCGTTCGGCACCTGCCCTTCATGGGTGGCGAGATTCCTGCGGAACTCAACCGTCTCAAGGGCAGCATGCGTCGCCTCGCGGTACCGAAGGTGGGTGCCGTGTTCGAGGAGCTGGGCTTCACCTACATGGGGCCTATCGACGGCCATGACATTGGTGAAATGGTGCGCACCTTCCAGGCGGCCCACCGAGAAGGCGGCCCTGTGCTGGTGCATGTGGTCACCAAGAAGGGCAAGGGCTATCCCTATGCCGAGGCCGATCAGGTGGGCTATCACGCCCAATCGGCCTTTGATCTCGGCACCGGCAAGGCAATCCCGTCATCGAAACCCAAGCCTCCCAGCTACAGCAAGGTGTTTGGGCAGACCCTGGTCAAGCTCTGCGAGCAGAACAGTCGGGTGATCGGCATCACCGCGGCCATGGCTACCGGTACCGGTCTCGACCTGCTTCAGAAGGCCGTTCCTGACCAGTACGTGGACGTCGGCATTGCTGAGCAGCATGCCGTCACCCTGGCGGCGGGCATGGCCTGCGAGGGGTTGCGCCCTGTCGTTGCCATCTACAGCACCTTCCTGCAGCGCGCCTACGACCAGTTGATCCACGACGTGGGCATTCAGAAGTTGCCGGTCACCTTCGTGCTTGATCGCGCCGGCATCGTTGGTGCTGACGGTCCGACCCACCAGGGTCAGTACGACATCAGCTACATGCGGGCCATTCCCAACTTCACAGTGATGGCGCCGAAGGATGAGGCTGAGCTGCAGCGGATGCTGGTGACCTGCCTGCAGCACGACGGGCCCACGGCGCTGCGGATTCCTCGGGGCTCCGGGGAAGGCGTGCCGTTAATGGAAGAGGGTTGGGAAACGCTGCCGATCGGCCGCGGTGAACTGCTGCGGGAAGGCGACGATTTGATGATCGTGGCTTACGGCTCGATGGTGGCGCCGGCCCTTGCGACTGCAACGCTGCTTGAGGAAGCAGGGCTCTCCACCACTGTGATCAATGCCCGCTTCCTGAGGCCCCTGGATCAGGCGCTGATCCATCCCCTGGGGCGACGCATCCCCCGTGTTGTCACCATGGAGGAGGGAGCCCTGCCGGGTGGTTTTGGTGCAGCGGTTCTGGAGTCGTTGACGGATCAGGACATCAACGTGTCGATGCTGCGCATTGGCATCCCTGACCAGCTGGTCGATCACGCCACGCCGCAGCAGAGCAAGGAGGCTCTCGGCCTGACTCCTGCGCAGATGGCTGAACGCATCCTTGAGCGCTTCAGAAACAGCTCGGGTGATCTGCCAGCCAGCGCTTCGATCAAGGCCCTGCAGGCCTGAAACTGGGGCATCAGTGTCCGTTCTGATCGTTGGCGCTGGGCCGTCCGGTGCTCGCCTGGCGATTCAACTGGCCCGGGCGGGTACTCAGGTCACCCTGGTGGATCGCTTGGCTGATCCCCATCGCCACGCCTACTCCAGTGGCGCGCTGCCATTCGACGCTGTTCGTCGGTTGGGTTTGCCGGATGACGCCATTGCCGCCACCTGGCAGGGCTGGCAGCTGCATGATCCCTCGGGTCAGGTTCATCAGTGGTGGTCTGCCGGCGATCTGGGGGTGGTGCTCGACTTCGGCCGGCTTCGGTCCTGGCTCTGGGAGGAGGCGCGTCGCCATGGGGTGGAGTTGATCCAGGGTTGCCGGGCTGCGCTGACCACGCTCACGGCCGATCAAGCCAGCGTGCAACTGCAGTCACGCGATGGGCGGACGTCATTGCGCTCAGCGCGCTGGCTGATTGATGCCACGGGTGCGCGCCGAGATCTGCTGCAGCAGGCTGGCCTCAGCCCCAATCCTGAGGATCCGCTGCTGAAGGGCATCGGCGTTGAGTGGTTGCTGCAGGCCGATGATCGTCAGGCCGCTGCATGGCGGGATCGGATCAGTTTCTTCCTGGGCTCCGACTGGATCCCCCATGGATACGGCTGGATCTTCCCCATGCAGGGGCAACGCCTCAAGGTGGGCGTCTGTCACCTTCCACCGGCGGATCGTCAGACCCCCGGCAGCCTGGCTGGGCCCCTTCAGCGCTTGATTCAACGTTGCGGCCTGAGCGCCTGCCCGGTGCTGGATCGCCATGGCGGGCCTGTGTCCAGCAGCATCGCCCGCTCCGAACCCTTGGTGGCCGGTGCACTGCTGGCTGTGGGGGATGCGGCCAGTTCCGCCAATCTGCTTGGGGGAGAAGGGATCCGCCATGCGATGGACAGCGCGGATCAACTGGCCGATCTGTTGATCGCTGAGAGGATGCCTGGGGACGCCACGACCATGGCCTGTCGCTACCAAGAACAGATCAAGGCCCAGCGGAGTTGGCGCTGGTTGGTGTCGGGCCGGCTGGCGCGGCGCACCTGGTGGGGCCTTGACAATCCAAGGGCCGACCGACGTCTCGAACGTCTGATCCATGGGCTTTCTGCGACCGCAGAAGCTTCTGCTCTCTCAGAGCTGTTGTTTCACTACAAGTTTGAGCGTTACGGCCTGAGGCTGCTGCCGTATCTGCTCTGAGCCAAGGGTTGTTTCAGGGAGGAGACTGGCTCCTCCCTCAAGAGATGTGCTTCAGAGCACGCCGCGGGCGGCCAGACCCTGGATGGCGCCGATGCCAATGATGTGGCCGAGGCTGGTGGTGCCGAGCAGGGCTGCATGACCCATGCCTCCGAAGAAGGAAGCGTTGGGGAGTGCAGCGCCAACGTTGGGGTGCTTGATCGTGGCCTTGCCGACCATGATGGCAACCACATTGCAGAGGATCATCACCAAGGCGACCTTGGGAGACCAGGACACGGAGGCGGGAGCAATCGCGAAGAGGTGGGTCAGCATTCGAGCCAATGAGCGACACCTCATCTTCCGGTGATGGCGACGCCTTGCCTGCCTCTCTTAAGAGTTGTTCACCCTTTTTTGGGGGTTGGTAACAACAGTCCGATCACCAAAACCGTGTTGCTGAGGGTGAGAAAGGCTTCTGCCCCACCGTGCAACCAGTCAATCTCCACCAGTTCCGCTGAGCAGCAGCGCAGGGCGGCAATGGCGGCAACAATCGTGACGGCCACAAACAGAAGGGTGAGCTGAAAGCCCCGTTCCGCCATCAGCGGCAGCGCCTCACTTTTGCGGAGCCAGTAGAGAAACAGCAGATAGGGGATCAGCGAGGCCGCGAACAGCGGTGCGGGATCAAAGCTCATGGAGCACTGGCTCCGTCCACCACCCGGCGTCGTTGGAGCTGCCAGGCCGCCCAGGCCAGGGTGCAGTTGCCGATCACGGTGAACAGGGCTTGAAGGGTGACCAGCCCCCGCAGCGCTTCGCTGTTGTCAAACAGATGCCAGGTGCAGGCAGCCATGGCACTGACGAGGGCCGGAAGCATCGCCAAGGCCATGCCCGGCAGCCCACGTCGATGCATCAACACGATCGCCACGCACCACTCCACCACGGAGGTGACGTGGATCCACCAGGTTCCCAGCGACAACGCATGCATGCCCTGAATCCTAGGAATCCGTTGATAATGCGCGGAGTGAACAGGCTGCTGCCCGTGGTCCGCCCCACTGCGCCTGTATTGCTGCTTTGCGGCTACTACGGAGAGCAAAACCTCGGTGACGATGCCCTGCTTCAGGTGCTGGTCGCGTCATTTCCCAAGCCGCAGCAGCTGTTGATCACAGCCCGCGATCCAGCTCCCGTTCTGGCCTTGGCTCCGGCGGCGCAGACGGTGAACCGCCGTTCCTTGCTGCTCTGTCTTCGTGCGGCCCTGAGAGCTGATGTTCTTGTTCTTGGTGGGGGGAGCCTGCTGCAGGACAGCACCAGCTTCAGCAGCCTTGTCTATTACCTGCTGGTGATGACGGTTGCCCGTCTAGGTGGCGCAGAGGTGGTTCTCTGGGGGCAGGGCCTTGGACCCTTGCAGCGGCGGATCAGTCGGCTTTTGGTTCGCACGGTGTTGCCGCTCTGCAAGGCAGCGAGCTGGAGGGATCAGCGCTCCTTTGATTGGGCCCAGCGTTGGGCCCCCAAGCTGCCGATGGTGCTGGCTGCCGATCCGGTCTGGCAGATGCCGGCGCGCCCTTGGCTCGGTGGCGACGCCATCGTGCTCAGTTGGCGTCCGACACCTTTGTTGGATCATGCGGGCTGGCGTCGCTTAACCGAAGCCCTTGATCGGCTCAGTGCCGACTTGGATGCGCCGGTGATTTGGCTTGCGTTCCATCAACATCAGGACGCACCCCTGCTGCAGCACCTGAGTGATCAAGGTCTGCTGCCGGCGCGATTGAAAGCGCGCAGCTCAACCCTGGTTCCCCAGTCCCTGGAGGCTGTGTCCGATCTGGTGCAGCGGGCGCGTCTGGTGCTGCCGATGCGTTTGCATGCCTTGATCCTGGCCCGACTGGCCAACAGCCCCATGGCTGCCCTCAGCTACGACCCGAAGGTGGAGGCCGCCGCTGCCATGGCCTCAGTGCCCTGCATTCCCTTGCGGTCGCTTCCCTCCGTAGATGATCTGCTGACCCTTTGGCGGGCCGAAGTGGACCGTCCAGCGGATCCTGATTTAACCGAAGCCCTGCGATGTCAGGCGTCAGCGCACAGTGGGCTTCTTAATCGGATGGCAGCCGACCTGACGGCAGACGACGGCCGCTGACGGCATCAAAGCGGTGCTCGCAATCACTGGGCCAACTGATGCATGGTTCAGCTTCGATCGCTGTTTCTCCAGAGCAGACCAGCCGCAGCTCGCCTCGATCGCAGCGCACCAGCAACATCTGGCTGGCTCCGAACCATTCACGGCTGAGGATCGTGCAGGGTGAGCCTGTGGGGTCGAGCCGCAGATCGTCCGGTCGGATGCCGGTGATCACCCCGTTCTTGGCAGGCAGCAGATTCATCTGGGGGCGGCCGATGAACTGGGCGACGTAGGTGCTGGCCGGTTGCAGGTACAGCTCGCGGGGTGTTCCGATCTGTTCAATCCTTCCCTCGCGCATCACAGCGATGCGATCCGCCAGCGCCATCGCCTCCTGCTGGTCATGGGTGACATAGACCACAGGTTGTTCACCGCCGATCATCAGGCGGCGCAGTTGAGGTCGCAGGTCTTCGCGTAACTGGGCATCGAGATTGCTCATCGGCTCATCCAGCAGATACACCAGGGGATCTCGCAACAGGGCTCGGGCTAGGGCGACGCGCTGGCGCTGGCCGCCGGACAGTTGTGAGGGTCGTTGCCGGGCTTGTCCGCTGAGCTGCAACACCTCCAGGACGCTGCGGATTCGTTCATCGCGGGCGCCGGCGCTGCCGCCCCGCATGCGCAGCCCCAGTTCGAGGTTCTCCCAAACATTCAGATGCGGGAACAGGGCATAGCTTTGAAACACCATCCCCACCCGGCGACGTTCAGCGGGAACGTCAACCATCTCCGCATCATTGATGCGAATCGAACCTTGATCGGGGTGATCGAGCCCGGCGATCAGACGCAAGGCCGTGCTTTTCCCACAGCCGCTGGCCCCAAGCAGAGCGACGCATTCGCCCCTTGCCACATCGAGATCGAGCTGGTGGAGAACCTGACGCTCGCCGAAGCGCTTGTTGATGGCCTGAAGTTGCAGTGTCATCCCTTGATGGCTCCGTTGGTGAGTCCACTGACGATCTGACGCTGGAAGACCAGCACCAGCATCAGCAGAGGAATGGCGCCGAGCACGGTGGCTGCCGCGTAGGTGCCATAGGGCACGGAATAGGTTGATGATCCCGCAATTCGGGCCATGGCCACCGGCAATGTGAGCAGATCGCTGCGGCTCAGCCAGGTGAGGGCCACGGGATATTCATTCCAGGCGAACAGAAACACCAGGATTGCCGTGCTGGCGGAGGCCGGTGCAATCAAGGGGAGCAGTACCCAGCGCAGCCGCTGCCACAACGACAGCCCCTCCAGCTTTGCTGCGTCTTCGAGATCGTTGGGCAGGGCTTCAAACGCCGCCGTGAGCAGCAGCAGGGCCAGAGGCATTGACAGAGCGCTGTAGGGAATGGCGATGGCGATCAGGTTGTTGCCCAGGGCAAAGGTGCGGGCCAGTTCGAGCAGCGCCAGAAACAGCAGCACATAAGGGAACAGAGCGGCGCCCACCACCGCAGCCCGAAGGCTTCCCTTCCACCGATCCGGGAGCTTGGCCATGCCATAGGCGGCTGGGATGGCCAGCATCAAGGTGAGCAGTGTGGTGAGGGAAGCCACCAAGCTGCTGTTGAACAGGTAACGCCAGAAGGGCGGATCGGTGCTGAGCAGATCCCGGTAGTTGTTGAGCGTCCAACGGCTCCAGAAGCTCAGTTGGTCATTGACCAGAGCATCTGCGGTGGTGAAGGAACTCACCAGCTGCCAAAGCATCGGCCCGAGCGACCAGACCAGCAGCAGTGCAATCCAGAGGGAACGTTGTGTCATCAATCCAGGTGTCATCGATCCACGTGTCATCGGTCGAGGGGCCTCAACAGGCCGACGCTCTTCAGCAGCAACGTGCCCGCCAGAATCAGTGCGGTGAGCAGCAGAAATCCCGCGAGCATCACGGTGGCGCTGTAGCCGAAATCGAGGAAGCGCATGCCGTTGAGGTAGGCATACAGGGCGATGCTTTCGGTACTGCCGGCGGGACCGCCACCAGTGAGCACCTGGACCAGATCAAACACCCCGAAAGCCTGAGCCAAACGGAACAGAAGGCTCAGAAGGATGTAGGGGAGCAGCAGTGGCAGGGTGACCCTGCGAAGTGCCTGAAGGGGCGTTCCCCCTTCCAGGCGAAAGGCGCTGTAGAGGTCGTCGGGAATGCTCTGGAGCCCTGCCAGAAGAATCAGCGTGATGAAGGGCGTTGTTTTCCAGACATCCGCAAACACCGTCACCAGCCAGGTGATCGATGGGGTGGACAGCAGATCCAGGGAGCCGAGGCCAAGGCTTCGTGCCAGCACCTCGATCGGGCCGTAAGGCGTGTTGAAGATCCAGCGCCAGCCCAAGGCCATCATCGTTGTGGGTAGGGCCCAGGGCAGCAGGGTTAGGGCGCGAACGGCACCCCGACCGCGCCAGCGTTGATGCAGCAACAATGCAATGGCCAGGGCCAACAGCAACTCAAAACTCACCGAGATCAGGGCGAATCGGGCGGTTTGTCCGGCATCCAGCCAGAAGCGCTGATCAGCCGCCAGTCGCAACCAGTTGGCCCCACCGTTGGCCACCGGTTCAAGACCGGTGAGCACGGAATCAGCGTGGAAGCTGAGCCAGGAGTAGCGAAGCATCGGCCAGCCGAACACCACCGCGATCAACAGCAGCGCAGGAGCAGCCAGAAGCATGGTCATGGCGTGGCTCCCGCAGCACGCAGCAGGGTCTGGCTCCGCTGCTGCGTGGTGGCCATGGCCTCATCGGCGGACCCGGCAGCGGTGAACAACCCATTGAGTTCCCGCTGCACCACATCGCTCAGCTGGGCATAAAGCGGGGTTGGTGGACGAACCACCGCATGGTTCAAGGCCACCAGCAGATCCGGCAGCACTGGAGAGGCCTTCAACATCTCGGGATCGTTGAACAGATCCGCCTGGATGGGTGTGTAGCCATTGTTGAGAAAGCGCTGCCGCTGGGCGGTTTCGCTGGTGAGGTAGCGAATCGCTTCCACCGCTGCCTCCTGGTGCTGCGATTGGCGCATCAGGCTCAGCCCCCAGCTGCCGAGGGTTGCTCCGGGACGTTCACCCGGTTGCGCCACCATCAGGCTGATGCCGACGTTGCCTTTCACCGTGCTGTCGTCCTTCTGCAGTTCAGCCCATGCGTAGGGCCAGTTGCGCATCAGCGCTGCATCCCCGGCCTTGAAGGCCTGAAGCGACTCCGCCTCGGCGTAATTGGTCACGGCGTAGGGGCTGACGCCTTCGCTGATTAGATCGTCCAACCAGGCTGCCGCGGCCGTCGCCGCAGGCGCATCGAGCTGCATGGTGTTGGTGGTGGTGTCCATCCAGTCACCGCCGAAGCCCTGCAGCACTTCAAGGAAGTCGCAGCTCAGGCCTTCGTACTGTCGCCCTTGCCAAACAAAACCATTGGCAACGGATTGGCTTTCAACGAGGCGTTCAGCAACCTCGACCAGCGCATCGGGCGTTGCTGGTGGCTGATCCATCAGATCCGTGCGCCAGTAGAGCAGTCCCACATCGGCCACCAGGGGCCAGCGGTAGAGATGGCCGTCGTAGTCATTGCCCAGACGTGCCCCTTGCACCAGCTGCTCCTGGTCACCCTGATCAAACCAGGGATCCAGGGGTTCCAGCCAGCCGGCGGCGGCATATTTCGGCAGCCAGGTGACATCCATCAAAAGCGCGTCGAAGGGCGCATCGCCGAGCAGAAGACTGCTGATTGCCAGGTCTGAGATCGATTCCGTGTTCAACGGACCTCGGATCAAGCTGAGATGAATCCGGCCGCGATGCTCGCGGTTGAAGGCTTTGACCAGATCAGCACTGGCATCGGTGAAGGATGACGGCATCAGGATGCTCACCTCCTCCGCCCGAAAGGAGGCTGACCCGATCAGGGCTCCCAGGGCCATCACCAGCGCCAGGGCACCGCCTGCGAGCCAGCGGCGCAGTTTCATTGCGGGGTCGAGGGCGACAGACCAGACATCTGTTCATCCGCCCAGTCGCTGACGGTGTAGCTCTCAACGGCATCGGTCATCCGGCTCATGCGGTCGCGTTGTTCGTCTTCATCCATTTCCAGTGCCGATTCAATGGCCTCATCCATGCGTCGATTCGAATACGGGTTGGTGAGCACAGCACCATCGAGTACGACCGAGGCTCCGGTGAATTCCGAGAGCACAAGTACGCCGCCACGGTTCCGTCGAGCAGCGGCATATTCCTTGGCCACCAGATTCAGGCCATCCCGCAGCGGCGTGATCCAGCACACGTCTGCATGGCAGAACCAGGCGATCATTTCGTCGTAGGGGATCCGACGGGTGGAAAAGCGGATGGGGACCCAATCGATCTGGCTGAAGCGGCCGTTGATTCGACCGGCCATTTCCTCGATCGAGCGTTGGGTGTCTTCGTAGATCTTCATTCCACTGGCGGCGGCCACACAGGCCAGCATCAACACCACTTGTCCGTGCAGATCTTTGCGTCGTTCCAACAGCCGTTCAAAGGCCAGCAGCAACTCTTCGTTGCCCTTGGTGTAATCCACTCGACTGGCGGAGAGGATCAGTTTTCGGCCTTTTTTGGTGTCTTGAACGATCAATTCGCCATGGCTTTCAACCGACGGGCTCCAGCACAACTCCTGAATCAGATCCGGTGAGGTGCCCACCGGAGAGCTGAGCAGCTGAATCGTGCGGCCGTTGTGCTCGAGGTGACTGGTGACCGTGCCTTCCGACAGGGCGGTGCCGACCTCTATGAACTTCTTGTCCACCGGCACTTTGGGTCCACGCTTGGCACCCACCAGCGTTGTGGCGGCACGGGCAAAGTTTTCCGTGTAGCGGGGAATATGAAAGCCGACGACATCACAACAGAGCAGACTTTCCAGAATCTGCTCACGCCAGGGAAGGATGGCGAAAACATCATTCCCCGGGAAAGGGGTGTGATGGAAAAAGGCGATCTTCAGGTCTGGACGTTCGGCTCGGATGTATCCAGGAGCCAACCAAAGGTTGTAATCATGCACCCAAACCGTTGCACCTTCGGCAGCTTCGGCGCATGCCGCCATTGCGAAACGTTTGTTGACCTCTTCAAAGATCTTCCAGTTCGCATTGTTGACATTGAAATAGGTCGGGAATGTATGAAGAATTGGCCAGAAGCATTCTTTGGATGTGATGTGATAAAAACTGGAAATCTGTCCATCTTCCAGGGGGATTCGGCAAAGAGTGAACGGCGAAGGGTTATCCATCTCAAACCGTTCTGTGCCCTCATTCGACTGTTCGTCGACCCTTCTCCAGGCAATCCAGGTGCCCTTTTCGCAACTGCGGAAGAGATTGCGAAGGGTTGGAATAATTCCGTTAGGGCTTTTCTGGTCGACCCATATTCTTTTCCCGTTCTTGTCCTTTGATTCGTCGAACGGTGTGCGGTGGTAGAGGATTACAAACGAACTCTGACCCGCACCCATTTATTCGAACAACGCTTCGTTCGGTCCACCATTCAGCAAAAGCCCTTTTTTGTCAAACGCCGGCTTTGGACTGAAAAATCACCAACGAATCCAGCACCTCCCTGGCGTGACCGTTGGGTCGAACCGCCACCCAGCGTTCGCGCAGCACCCCGTCCGGATCGATCAGGAAGGTGTGGCGTAGCGAGTACGGCGCCATCCACGACCCGTAGGCCTTGCTGACGGTTCCGTCAGGGTCCGAGAGCAGGGGGAAGCTCAATCCTTCGCTTTCACAGAAGGATTCGTGGTCATCAACGCTGTCGGCGCTGATGCCGATTACCTCGGCCCCGGCCTGAAGGAAGTCGTTGTGAAGGCTTTCGAAGCCCCGGGCTTCGATCGTGCATCCGCCGGTGAAATCTCTTGGGTAGAAGTAAATCGCGAGCCAGCGGCCGCGCAGATCACGGCTGCTCCATTGCTTCCGATCGGGTTCGGATTGGCTGGATCCGGGTAGATCAAAATCGGGCACGGTTGTGCCCGTTTCCAAAACAACACCCCCGAGGGCCGAAGCCCGCGAGGGTGTGAGCGTCAGAGCTGTAAGGAAAAGGCCGGACTTGACTAGTAATTCCCGCCGATTCACCCGTTCAAGATCTCAGATCTTGGCCAGGTTAATGCCCAGAGACTTGGCGTAGGCGCCGAGGCCTTTCTTCTGGATGGTTTTCAGGGCGCGGGTGGTGACGCGAAGCTTCACCCAGCGGTTGCCTTCCGCCCACCAGAGGCGACGCTGCTGCAGGTTGGCCTGCTGCAGCTTCTTGGTGCGGATGTGGGAATGGCTCACGGCCATGCCGTTGTTGGCGCGAGTACCGGTGAGCTGACACACCCGTGACATGACGATGTCCTTCTACTGAGAGGTTGTTTGGAGCTGAAAAACCAGTTCCAAACAATCAATTTAGCAAAAGGTCTTCAGCTCAAAGACCTCTCTGCATCAAGGCACCCATTAATTCAGCACTGCGGGTCTGGAAACCGGCCAGTTCATTGGGTTCCAGCCCCCCCACGCCCAGGCGCGCCATGTCATACAGATGGCGGGCCACATCCTCGGACAGGCTTGCGGTCGGCGATGTTTCCGCTGCTCCCACCAGCACACCACCGGCACGCAACTTCAGCATCCCTTCCACAAGGGGGTGACGCCGGTTCACCAGCAGCACGTGATGCTCGGGAAGTCCCGGCAGCCGTTGTTCCATCAAGGCGCCCATGTCGTTCAGCCGGCGCATCTGTTCCGGCAGAAGAATCATGGCCGGCGGTGCTCCTTCGGCTTTCAGGGCCTGCACCTGAACGGTCACCTTGTCGTTGGCCAGGGCCCCTTTGATCAGATCACGCAGTCGGTCTGATTCCGTGGTGCCGTCCTGATCGGTGAGCTCGGCATCGTTGTCCTTCAGGCTCTCGTCCAGTTCAGAGTCGACGCGCTGGAAGGTGAGTTCCTCATGGCGATTCTCCAGCCAGGGGATGAACTGGGTGTCGATCACCGTCTCCAGCTTCAGCACTTCCGCGCCCTGGGAGGTCCAGAGGTTGAGCGCTCCAGCCTGGGCGACGTCATCGGTGCTGTAAAGCACGCGCTTGTTCTGATCCGCGGCCAGTCGGCTGCGGTATCCCTCCAGGGTGGTGAAGGCACGGCCATCGCAGGCGATCGGGTCAGCGTCGTCACCTTCCTCTGCTGCTGCGGTGGTGGCGAACAGGATCAATTCAGACACCTGCTCCGCAAACTTTTCGTCCTCCATGGCGCCGATCTTCACGAAGGGTGCCAGGGCATCCCAGGCTTCGGCGTAACCCTTGGGATCCTCCTTTTTCAGGTTCCGCAGCCGGTCTGACACCTTCTTGGCGACGAAGTTGCCGATGGACCGAACGCGTCGGTCGGTCTGCAGGGCACTGCGGCTCACGTTTAGGGGGATGTCGGGTGAATCGATCACCCCCCGCAGGGGCAACAGGTAGCGCGGAACGACCTCCTTGATTGAATCGCTGACGAACACCTGGTTGCAGTACAGCTTGATTTCCCCTTTCTCCCAGTCGGCACGACCGGTCTGCTTGGGGAAGAAAAGAATGCCCTGAAGGTTGTAGGGATAGTCGGTGTTGAGGTGAACCCAGAGCAGGGGGTCGCCCTGGAAGGGATACAGGTAGTGATAGAGATCGATGTAGTCCTGATCACTCAGATCTCGGGCGCTTTTGCGCCAGGGGGCATCCATCTTGTTGATGGTTTCCCCTTCCAGCTGCACCGGTACTGCCATGAAGTCGCAGTAGGTGTTGATCAGGGTGCGGATCCGGGCCGGTTCGAGATATTCGAGCTCGTCCTCCATCAGATGAAGGATCACGTCCGTGCCGGGCTGCTCCTTTTCGGCGGCAGTGAGGCTGAAGTTCGGGGAACCATCACAGCTCCAGCGCACGGCCTCAGCCTCGGGCCGGGCTGAACGGGTCAGCAGCTCCACCCGCTCGGCCACCATAAAGCTGGAATAGAAACCCAGGCCGAAGTGGCCAATGATGGCGTCGTTTTCCTGCTTGTACTTCTCCAGGAAATCCTCGGCACTGGAGAAGGCCACCTGATTGATGTAGCGCTTCACCTCATCGGCCGTCATGCCAATGCCGTTGTCGCTGATGGTGACGGTCTTGGCCTCACGATCCACCGTGATCCGGATGGCTCCGTCATCCCCTTCGCTGCAATCGCCGGCCATGGCGGCCATGCGGCGCTTGCTGATGGCGTCGACGCCATTGCTCACCAGCTCCCGAAGAAACACCTCGTGGCCGGAATAAACGGCCTTCTTGATGATTGGGAAAATGTTTTCGGTGTGGATCTGAATCTGACCCTGTTCCTCCAGCACCGCCATTCCTTTGCTGCGAAAAACCAGACACTAGAGACAGGTTTTGCCCCGGCTCAACGGCTTTTTCAGGGGGTTCTCCGTACCTTTCTGCAGCTCAGGACGTCTTCTGCAGGTCTGGACGCTCTTCGGCAACGATGGCCCCCTCAACGGGACACACCTGCAGGCAGATTCCGCAATCGATGCAGGTGTCGAAATTGATCCAGTAGAAGTCGGTGCCCTTTTTGTTCTTTCCTTTGCCTTGGTCAATGCAGGCCACGGGGCAGGCATCAACGCAGTCAGCGATGCCCTCGCAAACGTCAGTGACGATGGAATGAGCCATGGAGGTCCTGCTGTACAGCGGGATCCTAAGGATCGACCCAATCCAGCTGCAGACCACCCTGGGCCATCGCCTGCAGCTCAGCCTCCTGCTTGGAGGCCAAGGGTTCAAGAGTCATCACGGCAGTGCGTCCCTGCTCGTGCCAGCTGCGCTGACGCTCCATCGCGGATTCCAGATTTGAGGCCGTTGAAAAAGCAACGAGAACATCGGACTGCTGTTGTTCGGCAGCATCCAGGTCCGAAATCAGTTCGCGGATCGGATCGATCGCGAGGCTGAACCCTGCGCCAAAGGCCCGATCATCCGTTGCGCCGCAACGGCGCACCAAATCGTCGTAGCGGCCGCCGCGGGCAATCACCACCGGTGAACTGCGGCCATCACAAACGAGCTGGAACACCAGGCCGGTGTAGAGCTCGAAATGGGGTTGGAAGGTTGGATCGAGCTGGATCGTCACTGCCTGAGCCTGAGCTGCCGAGGCGAGATGGGCACAGAGCCGCCGCAGCTCATCGAAGACCGGCTGTTCCCCGCAGAGACTGCTGAGATGAGCCAGCACCTGGTCGGGGGTGCCCCGGCAGTCCATCAAGGAGAGCAGCCTGGTCTTCTCAGCGTCGGCCAGATCGAAGCTTTCGATGGCCAAACGATCGAAATCGATTAGTGCGGTGCGGATCTGATCACGCACCGCACCATTAAATGGAAGGAGCACCAGATCCATCAGGGCGGTGTGCCCCAGCAACAGCCTTGGTTTCTGGCTGGTCTGCAGCCCCAGGGTCTGAACGGAGGCCATCAGCAGGCTGAGCAGCTCCATCTCCGCTTCGCTGCCGCTGACGCCGAACAGTTCGACGCCGCTCTGCAGGTTTTCCTCAATGCACTGCCCCCCCTCATCTGCGGAACGGGTCCGGAACACCGTGCCGGATGCCCAGAGCCGGAGTGGTCTCTGACGATCCGCGAATCGGGTGCAGGCAGCTCTGGCGATGGATGCCGTCATCTCCGGACGCAGCCCGAGGGGGTCATCGGCCACAAGACGAACAATGTCTGAGCTGTCGATGGCACCGCCGGCCATCAGGGTCGCCAGGCGTTCCACCCGGGGTGGCGAGACCTCGTCGTAGCCCCAGAGGCGGTAGACCGACGCCAGACGTTCCGTCAGCTGTCGATTGGTCTCCACCTGACGTGGATTCAGATCCTTTGCGCCAGCTGCAGGTTGCAGCGCCATCTCACGTCCTCTCGGCCACGCCTCAGGATCCCATGGCCGTGACCTCGGGTGCACCGAAAGCGGCTCCAGGCAGTGGTTTCACCTGAGAAAGCCCTTCGGTGATCGCCGCATGGAGGCTGGCGCCAGCGGCAACGACCCGGCCACTGGAGAGGTCGAAGGGTCGATTGCCGTAGCCGGTGACGGTTCCACCGGCCAGATCCACCAACGCCACTCCAGCCGCCAGATCCCAGGGAGACAGGCCCCGTTCCCAGTAGCCGTCCTGGCGGCCAGCGGCAACAAAGGCCAGGTCCACCGCTGCAGCACCCCCCCGGCGCACGCCGTGGGTGCGATGGGTGAACCAGCAGAACTCGGCGTAGTTGTTGTCGAGTCGGGTGTGCCGGTCGTAGGCGAACCCGGTCACCAACAGTGAGTCTTCGAGTCGTTCGCAGCTGCTCACCTGAAGGGGGCTCTCGTTGCAGAACGCTCCGATTCCCGGTGCCCCCCAATACATCTCTTTGAGAAAGGGCACAGCGATGGCGCCGAGAAGAGGCTGCTGGCCGAAGGTGAGCCCGATCGAGGTGGCAAAGAAGGGATAGCCGTGGGCGAAGTTTGTGGTCCCATCAAGGGGGTCAACACACCACCTCAAACCGTCCTGCTGACCGGCTGCTCCGCTTTCCTCCGCCAGCACGGCAATCTCGGGGGTCTGCTCCGCCAGCAGCTTCAAGACGATGCGCTCGGCAGCAAGGTCAGCATTGGTGACCAGGTCGCCGCTGCGGCCTTTGTTCTTTATGGATGACAGGCGCCCGTAGTGGCGCATCAGTTCCTGGCCGCCGGCATCGGCCGCTGAACGCGCCACGCCCACAAGACGCTCGAGATCGCTTGGGCTGAGACCGGCCTCGCGGGCGGCACGGCTGCAGATCGATTCCGGCATGCTCATTCCTCCTCAAGGGGAATGCGAGCGGTGACGCGCCCTTTGCCGAAGTGGCGTCCGAACTGGAGCTCGTACACCTCATCCTCATCCTGGGTTTCAGCCTCCAGGGGGCCGATGGCGCGGGCCACGCAGAGAAGGCCGTAGCCCTTGGCCCTCAGCTCCCGCGACAGTCCCATCGCTTCGCGCTGATCGAGGCTGCCGCTCCGCACACGAACGGCGCACTCCGTGCAGCATCCGTTTCTGCAGGAGAAGGGAAGTCGATCGCCCTGCTCTTCGAAGCTGTGGAGGATGTAGTCCCCTTCAGGGACGTCGTGGGTGATGGTGCGACCCTCCTGGCGCCAGTGAATCGTGATCCTGTGGCTGGGACGCATGAAGGTTAGCTGTCAGTGCCCTGCTACATTCTCACCTGCCCCATTTAGCCGGTGGAGAGCTGGCCGAGTGGTCGAAGGCGCAGCACTGGAAATGCTGTATAGGGGCAACTCTATCGAGGGTTCGAATCCCTCGCTCTCCGCTTCTCCGGTCCGTAAGGGCCGGATTTTTTTTGCCTTTTTCGAGGCCGGAATGCCCATCACGGCCCTGCTCGGGGCCGGCTGGACGATCAGCCGAAACGACCAGAAACGTAGTCCTGGGTGGCCTGCTGTTGGGGGGCGTTGAAGATCTTGTCGGTGTCGTTGAATTCCACGAGGTAACCCACCTTTCCGGTTCCCCCTTCAACGGCTTCTGCGTTGTAGAAGGCGGTCATGTCGCTGACGCGAACGGCCTGCTGCATGTTATGGGTGACGATCACGATGGTGAAGCTCTTCTTGAGCTCATGCATCGTCTCCTCGATTTTCAACGTTGAGATTGGGTCGAGGGCTGAACAGGGTTCATCCATGAGGATGACCTCCGGCTGGATTGCGATCGTGCGGGCGATGCAAAGGCGTTGCTGCTGTCCGCCGGACAACGAATAACCGCTCTCATTCAGCTTGTCTTTGCACTCATCCCAAACCGCCGCCTGGCGGAGGGACCGTTCAACCAGCTCATCCATGTCTCCCGTGTAGCCGTTGATGCGAGCGCCGAAGGCGATGTTTTCGTAGATGCTCTTCGGGAATGGATTGGGTTGTTGAAACACCATCCCAATTCTGCGGCGCACTTCCACGGGATCAATCTTTGGTCCATAGAGGTCAACGCCTCCAAACAGAATGCTTCCCTTGAGTGAGCAGCCTTCGATCAGGTCGTTCATCCGGTTCAATGAACGCAGCACCGTGGACTTTCCACAGCCGGAAGGGCCAATGAAGGCTGTTACTTTTCCGCGGGGAATCTCGCAGTAGACGTTTTTGACGGCTTCGAAATTGCCGTAGCTGATCGTGACGTTCTGCAGGGAAAGGGCGACGTCTGTGTTGTGGGACTCGGTGGCTTGAGGCTGTTGAAGAGTCGTCATGGTTTTACGTAAGAAGTGATTTATTTGGCAGCAAATCGCGCCAGCCAGCGAGAGAAGAGGTTTAGGGCCAGGATCATCACAACGAGCACAAACGATGCGGCCCAGGCCAGTTCGTTGTGAAATTCGTAGGGCTCGATCGCGAAGTTGTAGATCATCACCGAGAGGGTGGCGATTGGAGAAAAGATCCCTTCATGCGTGAGCAGATCAGACCAGAACGGGGAGAACAGGGCTGTGAAAATCAGGGGAGCCGTTTCCCCTGCTGCTCTGGCGACAGCAAGGACCACGCCGGTTGCGATTGGTGTGAAAGCGGCAGGGAGTGTGATTCGAATGATGGTGACGAATCGGGATGCGCCCACCCCCAGGGCAGCACGCCGTAAGTCGTCGGGCACCAGCTTCAGGCCTTCATCAGTGGTTTTGATCACTGTGGGCAGCATCAGCACCGCCAGTGCCATGCCACCGGCGACAGCGCTGTAGGCGTTCCCGAACAGAATTCGGCTGGTGACGATGGTTCCGTAGATGAATACGCCGGCAATGATCGATGGCACCCCGGCCAGCACATTGGTGCCGAAGCGGATGAACTGAGCGAACCATCCAGATCGGGAATATTCAGCAAGAAAAATACCGCCGCCAACGCCCACCGGAACAGCGATCAGGCCAGCAACAGCCGTCACCACCAGGGTCCCAACGATCGCATTGGCGATCCCTCCTTCTTCGAGGCCTGGCGGTGGAGGCAGTTGCGTCAGCAGGGCCAGGCTGATCTTGCTGCCCCCCTGCACCAGCACGTAACCCAGCACCAGGATCAGGGGCAGAACAGCGATGACTGCGAACAGTGCCGCCAGAAACGAGAGTGCCCCGCTGCTGATGTTTCTGCGTTGAAAGGGCTTGTAGCTGAGGTCAGGGGCTGACTCGGCTTGGTTGTGGGTGAGCGTCTGCGTCATGTCAGTACTTCAGGCTCAAACGCTTCACGATCCACTGGGCAAAAATATTCACGCACAGGGTGAGAACAATCAGCACAAATGCTGCGTACATCAGAGATGACACCTGTGAGCCATCCGCTTCACCAAATTGATTGGCCAGCATCGCCGCGATGGTGTTGCCGGGTGCCAGCAGCGAAATACTGAAGTTGTTGGAATTGCCGATGATCATCGTCACGGCCATGGTTTCGCCCATGGCGCGGCCCAAGGCCAACATCACACCGCCAATGATTCCGGAAATTGCTGCCGGGAGAATCACATTGATGATGGCGCCCCAGCGGGTTGTGCCCACCCCATAGGCCGCCTGGCGCAGTTTCTGAGGAACCTGATTCAGGCAATCACGGGAAATCGCCGTGATGATCGGCAGGATCATCACCACCAGAATCAACACCGCAGGAATGGTTCCTGGACCCATCGGCGGGGTGCTGAACAGGGGGAACCAATTGAACAGTTGATAAAGCAGTTCAAGCCCCGGACGGATGAATGGCTCCATCACAAAGATGGCCCAGAGGCCCAGAACCACCGATGGGATCGCTGCGAGCAGCTCCACCATCAGGCCGATCACGTCCCGGATCCGCTTGGGGATGATGTTCTCGGTGATGAAGATGGCTGTGCCTACCCCGAGGGGCACCGCAATCAACAAGGCCAGCAGTGATGTGATCAAGGTGCCGTAAATGGCCGCCCCAGCCCCGTACTGATCGTCCACCGGATTCCAGTCTGAGGTGACCAGGAACTGCCAGCCGTAGCGGGCCATGGATTCCAGGCTCCCCTGGAACACAACGATCAGAATTGAGAACAGAACAATCGCCACGACCGAGGCCATGGCGATGGAAAGATTTTTGAAACTGATGTCCACCAACTTCTCTGCCGGTGGACGGCTTCGGAGCAAGTAACGACTGTCCGGGTCGGACATGCATCCAGGGGCGCGCCCATACAACGTATGACCCGACCCTTTTCTGCTCATTAAGAACGGCTTAAGCGGTGGGCTGGAGCTGGTTTGAACCTGCCGTTAGCGTGGGGATCAAGTTTTCAGGGATATGGGGCGGATCGTCGGAATCGATCTGGGGACCACCAATTCGGTTGTCGCTGTGCTGGAGGCAGGTCGTCCCCATGTGATCGCCAATGCCGAAGGCGGGCGAACCACCCCATCCGTTGTTGGCTACACAAAGGATCAGGAACTCCTGGTGGGTCAGCTGGCCCGGCGTCAGTTGGTACTCAGCCCCCGTAACACCTTCTCCAACCTCAAGCGGTTCGTCGGCCGGGACTGGGACGAACTCGAGGACAGCAGCCTGTCGGTTCCTTACACGGTGCGTGCCAACGACCAGGGGCAGGTTCGGGTGCCCTGCCCTGTGACCGAGCGTGAATACGCGCCCGAAGAGCTGGTGGCCAGCATCATCCGCAAATTGGTGGATGACGCGTCTACTTACCTGGGTGAACCGGTGGAGGCGGCGGTGGTGACCGTGCCCGCCTATTTCAATGATGCGCAGCGCCAGGCCACCCGCGATGCCGGACGCCTGGCGGGCATCGCGGTGGAGCGCATCCTCAACGAGCCCACCGCGGCAGCTCTGGCCTACGGATTTGATCGCAGCGCCGTCAAACGGGTCTTGGTCTTCGACCTCGGTGGCGGCACCTTTGACGTGTCGCTGCTGCGCATCGCCAATGGAGTTTTTGATGTCAAGGCGACGAACGGCGACACGCAGCTCGGCGGCAACGATTTCGATCAGCGCATCGTCAACTGGCTGGCTGATGCCTTTGAGCAAGAGCACAAGGTTGATCTGCGGCGCGATCGTCAGGCTCTGCAGCGGTTGACGGAAGCTGCTGAGAAGGCGAAGCAGGAACTCTCAGGTGTGCTCAGCACCCCGATTTCACTTCCCTTCATCGCCACCGGCAGCGATGGTCCGCTGCATATCGAAACCCGGTTGGATCGCGCCACCTTCGAGGGGCTCTGCCCGGATCTGCTGGATCGTCTGCTGAGTCCGGTTCAGGCGGCCCTGCGCGACTCCGGTTGGTCAGCAGACGACATCGATGACGTCGTGCTGGTGGGTGGCTCTACGCGGATGCCGATGGTTCAGCAATTGGTGCGCACCCTGGTGCCGATTGATCCCTGCCAATCGGTGAATCCGGATGAGGTGGTCTCGATCGGTGCTGCGGTGCAGGCCGGGATTCTCACGGGTGAACTCAGAGATCTGTTGCTCAATGACGTCACCCCCCTGTCGCTGGGACTGGAAACGATCGGTGGATTGATGAAGGTGCTGATTCCCCGCAACACGCCGATCCCCGTGCGCCAGTCCGATGTGTTCAGCACCTCGGAGGCCAATCAGTCGTCCGTGGAAATCCATGTCTGGCAAGGGGAGCGCCAGATGGCGACGGACAACAAATCCCTCGGTCGTTTCCGGCTTTCCGGGATCCCACCGGCGCCGCGGGGGGTGCCCCAGGTTCAGGTGGCTTTCGACATCGATGCCAATGGCCTGCTGCAGGTGAGTGCCACCGACCGCACCACCGGCCGCAAACAGTCGGTGTCGATCCAGGGTGGCTCGAACCTCAATGAAGAGGATGTGACCGCTCTGCTGGCTGAGGCCGAGGCCAAGGCTGATGAAGACAGGCGCATACGCAACCAGATCGAGCGCCGTAACCGGGCTCAGACCTTGCTCGCCCAGGCGGAACGGCGGCTGCGGGATGCGTCGCTTGAGCTTGGGCCCTATGGGGCTGAACGGCAGCAACGGGCCGTTGAAATGGCCATGCGTGACGTGCAGGACTGCATCGCCAACGACGACCTTCAGGAGCTTGATCTCTGCGTAAGTGGTCTTGAAGAGGCGTTGTTCGGGCTGAACCGTCGTCTGTCGGCGGAACGTCAGGCCGATGGCAGCCCGCTTCAGGGGATCCGCAACACCCTGGGCTCCCTCAAGGATGAGCTGTTTGCCGATGACTGGGACGAAGACCCCTGGGGTCCCCCCAGCCGTCCGGGTGACCGTGGCCGTGGTCTGAGCCGGCGTGACCCTGCACCTTGGGACGATGACATCTACCGCTGAGCCTGATTACTGGTCTCTGCTGGGGGTCGATTCCGACTGCACGGATCAGCAACTCAAACGGGCCTTTCGTCGGGAGGCCCGTCGCTGGCATCCCGATCTCAACAGCAACGATCCCATTGCTGAAGAGCGCTTCAAGTTGGTCAATGAGGCCTATGCGGTGCTCAGCGATCCCCGCCGGCGTGAGGCCTGGCAGCGGGGGGGTGGATCCAGAGCGGATGGTGCCGATCCCTTTGCCCAGGGCTTCCCTGATTTTGAGGATTACCTCGATGTGATCTTTGGCGGCTCAACAGGTCGTTCTCCGGCTGAGGTTGAGGACGAGCCTGATTCATCCTTACGGGGTGATGACGCCAGCCGTGAAACCAGAGGCCATGAACCTCCGGTGTCGGCGCCGCCGCCACCGCCGCCGGTGCGTGCCGTGGAAGATCTCGAGTCGGTGGTTCATCTCACCCCGGATCAGGCTCTCCAGGGAACTGTGGTGGAACTGACGCTCGATGACGGCACCGTGATCGAGCTGAACACGCCTCCCTTTGCGGGAGATGGATGGCGCCTGCGGCTTGAAGGCGTTGCCCCCGGTGGCCGTGATCATTTCCTGCAGCTCCGGGTTGTGACCGACGACGGGCTTCGGATCGACGGCTTGCGGGTGCTCTACAAGCTGATGCTGTTTCCGCCGGATGCGGCTCTCGGCTGCGCTGTGGATGTGCCGACCCTGGATGGACCTGTGACGCTGCAGGTTCCTCCAGGCTCATCCAGTGGACGTTTGTTGCGGCTGCGGGGGCGTGGGCTGCAGCTTGATGACGAGCGAGGTGACCAGTTGGTGGAGATCGTTGTGGTGATTCCGTCGGATCTGGGTGATGCGGAACGAGCGCTCTACAGGCGTCTTCAGGAACTGGCGAGCGAATCCGAGCAGGGTGGTTGACGATGGGTGAGACTCCGGTCCGGTTGATCTGACGGTTTTCCTGATGCGCGTCCACGTCCTGCTCTTTGACGCCGGTACGGATAGCGAAGGCATCCACTCGCTTGAAATCGCCGGTCGAACCGTGGTTCTGCTATTTGAGAACCCCGACGATGCCGAGCGTTATGCCGGCCTTCTGGAGGCCCAGGATTTTCCTGTTCCGACGGTGGAGGCCCTTGATCGGGAAGACGTGGATCTGTTCTGCCGTGAGGCCGGCTACGAGGCCCGGCTGATCGAGTCGGGCTTTGTGCCAAGCAATGACGAGGAGCGTCTGTTCATGGCGCCACCCCAGAGCAACCGCGATGTGAGCAACTGGAAGGACGACATGCTCTCGGACTCCCCGGTTTCGGATGACGGGGTGTCCGAGCAGCAGGCCGCGGAGCCGGCGCGCCAGGGACTGGAGACCGAACCGGAATCGAATCCTGAACTGGATGAGCTGCGTCGGCGCCTGGAGGGTCTGCTCTGAGCCATGGCCGTGTTCGACCCCGATCTGCAGCCCTCCAGCGACCGCGGCCACCTGCTCACTGAGCAGAGCAACCAGCGCAGTTCACGCCTCGATCAGCTCGACACCCTGGCTCTGGTGCAGTTGTTTGCGGACGAGGATCGTCGCCCCCAGGAAGCCGTCGCTGCGGTGGCCCCGGCCCTGGCCCAGGCGGTTGATGCCGTTGCCGATCGCCTCCGTGCCGGAGGCCGCCTCTTTTATCTGGGTGCCGGCACCTCCGGACGGCTGGGGGTGTTGGATGCCGCGGAATGTCCGCCCACCTTCTGCAGTGATCCCCAGCAGGTGCAAGGGGTACTCGCCGGTGGTTCCGCCGCGTTGCTGCGCAGCTCCGAAGGGCTTGAGGACATTGAGGCCGCAGGACGCGCGGATCTGGAGGAGCGGGGCTTCAGCACCAAGGACTGCCTGGTGGGCATCGCCGCCGGCGGCACCACCCCCTACGTGCGCGGTGGGCTGGCGTTCGCCAAAAGCATCGGAGCGCTTGCCATCGCCATGGCCTGTGTTCCGACGGAGCAGGCCCCTCTGCCCTGCGATATCGACATCCGCCTGCTCACAGGCCCTGAGCTGCTGACGGGATCCACCCGGATGAAGGCCGGAACCGCCACAAAACTGGCGTTGAACACCCTCTCCACCGCCGTGATGGTGAAGCTGGGCAAGGTCTACGGCAACCGCATGGTGGATGTGGCCGCCAGCAACAGCAAGCTGGTGGACCGGTCGCTGCGGATCATGCGTGATCTGGCTGGCGTGGAGCGGGAGCGGGGGCTGACGCTGCTGGAGGAGGCAGGCGGATCGGTGAAACTCGCCCTGTTGATGGCCGCTGCAGGGTTGTCGGTGGACCAGGCCAAAGCTCTTCTGCAACAGCACGACCAGCAGCTGCGGCCTGCCTTGGCCGCCTGCGGCGCTCAGCTGGCGGAGGCCTGATCGAACGGTCCCCAATAGGGGGCGGTGAACAGATCGAGGTTGCACCGGGTCTGCGCCGGGACTTGATCTTTGGGGGTGATCAGGGCATTGGCGAGGGCTGTGTGGGCCGGCGAGGCGGGAGGGTCCTGCTTGAGCCGCTGCATCAATCCACTCAGGATCGGTTCGGTGGCGGAGGCATTGGCCTGAAGGTTGCCGATCACCATCTCCACCGAGACGGCGTCGTGATCCTCATGCCAGCAGTCGAAGTCGGTGACCATGCTCAGGGAGGCATAGGCCAGTTCGGCTTCCCGGGCCAGACGAGCTTCGGTGTGATTGGTCATCCCGATCACCGAACAGTCCCAGGAGCGGTACAGCTTGCTTTCGGCCCGGGTGGAAAAGGCTGGGCCCTCCATGCAGAGATAGGTGCCACCGCGGTGCAGCCGTCGACCCTCCGGCAACCCCTGTTCGGCGGCATCGGCTAATAGGGCACTCAAATTGGGGCAGAAGGGGTCCGCAAGGCTGACGTGGGCCACGCAGCCGTTGCCGAAGAAACTGGCGGGCCGATCACGGGTGCGGTCGATGAACTGATCGGGCACGACCATGTCGCGCGGCTGCAGATGCCCCTGCAACGACCCCACCGCCGAGAGCGAGATCAGCCAACGCACCCCTAGTGAACGCATCGCCCAGATGTTGGCCCGATAGGGCACTTCACTGGGAAGCAAATGGTGATGTTGGCCGTGGCGGGCCAGGAAGACGGTGTCGACGCCCTCGAGCTCTCCAAGGCGCAGTTGATCGGATGGTGCCCCGAAGGGTGTGTCGACCGTGCGTTCCTCCACCTGGCGCAAGCCGGGGATCGAATAGAGACCGCTGCCGCCGATCACACCGACGCGGGCTTGGGAGAGGTCGGGCATGGTCGGCGTCTCTTTACACTCCAATTTTGCTCGCGCCACCATGACCAAGGCCTTGATGGACACTGAAGCAGGCCTGATCGAGCTCGAGCTGTTCGAAGCCGATGCCCCGAACACCGTCGCCAACTTCGTGAAGCTGGCCAAGGATGGCTTCTACGACGGTCTGGCCTTTCACCGCGTGATCCCCGGCTTCATGGCCCAGGGTGGATGCCCCAACAGCCGTGAAGGAGCCCGCGGCATGGCTGGTACCGGTGGCCCCGGCTACCAGATTGATTGCGAGATCAACCAGCAGAAGCACCAGGCCGGCACCCTGGCCATGGCCCATGCCGGTCGCAACACCGGCGGCTCGCAGTTCTACATCTGCCATGAGGCCCAGCCTCACCTCGATGGCGTGCACACCGTGTTCGGCCACACCGGCAACATGGACGTGGTGCTGAAGCTGGCCAACGGCTCCAAGATCAACAAGGTGACGATCCAGGAAGGCTGATCAGCTTCGGGTCCAATGCAGCAGTGATGGGCCGTTTTCAAGCAGTCCGTCACTGCCCAGGTTGATCAATTCATTGAGTTGATGCTCCACCCGTTCAAGGTTTTGGGGCGGGTGCAGGGCCATCCGCTCGGTGGGAACGCGCATCAGACCCACCCGTTCGGTGGCTGCCAGTGCCGCCAGATTCTTGAGCAGGGGGGCTGCATCGGCGCCGTCGGGAATCAGTTTCCAGACGAATTGCGGTCGATCCCACAGCGCTAACAAGCGAGGTTCATGCAGGGCCTCAAGGCTGAAGCCATGGCGCTGGGCGATGGCCTCCACCTCCTGACGAATGGTGGGCCAGCTTTCGGGGCCCACGTTCACTGCCAGGGCCAGCACCACACAGGGACTCTCGGATTCGAACAGATGCCCGAGCTTTTCCCGCTTGGCCGCCAGGTAGTCGGCGTTGTGGGCGCCGGGGTCCATCACCAGCGGCACCCGCTCCTCCACCTGCAGGCCATAGCCGCCGAGGCCGGCGATCTTGCGGGGGTTGTTGGTGAGCAACCGCAGCCGGTGGATGCCGAGGTCGGAGAGGATCTGCGCCCCGACGCCGTAGTTGCGCAGATCCGCCGGGAAGCCAAGCCGCTCGTTGGCTTCAACGGTGTCAAGTCCGGCTTCCTGGAGGCTGTAGGCCTTCAACTTGTTGATCAGGCCAATGCCCCGCCCTTCCTGGCGCAGATAAACGACCACACCCTCGCCTTCCGCTTCGATCTGGTGCAGGGCCGCCTCCAGCTGGGGCCGGCAATCGCAGCGCAGTGAGCCGAAGGCATCTCCGGTGAGGCATTCGGAATGCATGCGCACCAGCACGGGCTCGCTCAGGGCATTGGGCTCACCTTTGATCAGGGCAACGTGTTCGGAGCCATCCAGTTCGTTGCGGTAGCCCACTGCCTGAAAATTGCCGAAACGGCTGGGCATCTGGGCCTGGGCCATGCGGCGAACGAAGCGCTCGTTCTCCAGCCGGTAACGGATCAGGTCAGCAATGCTGATCAGCTTCAGCCCCCAGCGATCGGCGTAGCTGCGCAGCTCCGGCAAGCGGGCCATGGAGCCATCGCTGTTCTGGATTTCACAGATCACTCCGGAAGGGCTAAGGCCCGCCAGCTGTGCCAGATCCACGGCGGCTTCGGTGTGGCCGGCCCGTTTCAGCACGCCGCCGGGGCGGGCGCGCAGGGGAAAGATGTGCCCAGGGCGGCGCAGTTCCGCTGGCCGCGTGGCTGGGTTGAGGGCCACCTGAATCGTGGCGGCGCGGTCTTCTGCGGAGATTCCGGTGGTCACCCCATGCTCGATGCCGGCATCGATGCTCACGGTGAAGGCCGTTTCGTTGGCATCGGTGTTGCGGTCCACCATCAGCGGTAGATCCAGTTCGTCCAGCCGCTGCCCCTCCATGGCGAGACAGATCAGGCCCCGTGCCTCGGTGGCCATGAAGTTGATCGCTTCCGGGGTGGCGAACTGGGCCGCGCAGATCAGATCGCCTTCGTTCTCCCGTTGTTCGTCGTCCACCACGACAACGCATTCCCCACTGCGAATCGCCGCCAGCGCGTCGCTGATGGCATCAAATGCGATGGGTTCATTCGCGGGGTCAAGGGAACTGGGGTTCAGGAGCCTGGTCGCTGGGAGATGCCTTCATTATTGATCTCTGTACGATCGATCGTTGGCTGGTTGGTTCAATGGCAGGCAGGACAACGTCGGCGGTTGAAGCGATGGCAACGGTGAAGGGCGGACGGGTTGCTGTGATCGGCGCCTCCGGCTACGGCGGCCTGCAGACCATCCGCCTGCTCCAGGGCCACCCCGGATTGTCTGTGAGTTTCCTTGGAGGTGAACGCAGTGCTGGTCAACGCTGGAGCTCCGTTTGTTCCTTCCTGCCGCTGCCGGATGACCCCAAGGTGGAATCGGCGGATCCGGATCGGATCGCGGCCTGTTCCGATTTCGCTGTTCTGAGCCTCCCCAACGGCCTGGCCTGTCAGTTGGCACCGCAACTGCTGGAGCGGGGTGTGCGGGTGGTGGATCTCTCCGCCGACTTCCGCTACCGCTCTCTGGAGCAGTGGCTGCAAGTGTATGCCAAGGAAGCCGGCTCCCTTAACCGTCAGGACGCTGAGCTCTGCAGCAGTGCCGTCTACGGCCTGCCGGAATGGAACGGCCCCGCCATCGCTGACGCGAAGCTTGTCGCCGCTCCCGGTTGCTTCCCCACCGCCAGCCTGATGCCCCTGCTGCCCTTCCTCAAGCAGGGCCTGATCGAGACCAGCGGCATCATCATTGACGCCAAGACGGGCACCTCCGGGGGCGGCCGCGTGCCGAAGGAGGCGATGCTGCTGGCGGAGGCCTCGGAATCGATCGCGCCCTACGGCGTGATCGGCCATCGCCACACGTCCGAGATCGAGCAGATGGCGATGGAGGTGGCTGGTCAGGACATCCGCCTTCAGTTCACGCCGCACCTGGTGCCGATGGTGCGCGGACTGCTCTCCACGGTCTATGCCCGCCTGCGCGACCCCGGTCTCACTGCCGAGGACTGCACCACTGTTCTGGAGGCGATCTACCGCCACCACCCTTGCGTTCAAGTTCTGCCGGTGGGCACCTACCCGGCCACCAAGTGGGCCCGCCACACGAACCGTGCGTTGCTGTCGGTTCAAGTGGACACCCGAACCGGTCAGCTTGTGTTGATGAGTGCCATCGACAACCTGATCAAGGGTCAGGCCGGGCAGGGCGTGCAGTGCCTCAATCTGATGGCAGGCCTCGCTCCAGAGACGGGGCTTCCCCTGCAGTCGTTCTATCCCTGACGCCAGGTCGGCTTCAGCTCAGCCAATGCCCTGGGAAGAAGCAGGTGTTCCTGTTCCTGAATCCGTTGGGCGAGCCTGACATGGTCATCCCCATCAAGAACGGGAACGGCGGCCTGGGCCAGGATCGGGCCGGCATCCAGTTCCTCGGTGACGATGTGCACCGTGCAGCCGGTGACCTTTACCCCGGCCTGTAGTGCCTGCCCGATGGCATCCATGCCACGGAAGCTGGGCAGCAGTGAGGGATGGATGTTGATCAGACGATCGGAATAGCCGCTGACCAGCACCTCGGTGACGATTCGCATCCACCCCGCCATCACCACCAGCTCCACCTGGTCGGCGCGAAACAGGCGCACCAGTTCGCCGTCCAGCTCGTGCCGGTCCTTGATCCGGCGATGGTCGAGCACCGATACGGGAATGCCGAGACGCTCCGCCCGCTGCTGGGCACCACAGCCCGGATTGTTCACCACCAGCCGCTGGATCCGCGCGTTGAGATCCCCCGCCTGAATCGCCTGGACCAGGGCCTCGAAGTTGCTGCCGCTTCCAGATGCCATCACCCCCAGCTGCAGCGGGGCCTGGTCAGCTCGATTGTTGTGGCTAGGGTCTGTCAAAGCGGGGTCCGGTCCATGTCCCATCTCTCCATCCTGCCGACTGTCTTCACCGACCTCGAGCGTCTGGTCCAGGCCCTTTCTGATGAGGGCTTCACGGTGAAGCGATCGATCGAATTGAAGGGATTCGCGGACGACTCCCATGCCGTGGATGTGCTCGCGTTCCAAGGCTCTGCCATGCCCCTGGGCTGGACCCAGCGCGAGGACGGCACGATCGTGATGCATGGCGACATCCAACGGATCAGCCGCCAGCCGGGGCTTGAACAACGCTTGCAGCGGGTGACCCGTCGCTACGCCCTGCTCCATGCGATCGACCAGGTGCACCTTGGTCGCATGGGTTCCGCCGAGCTGATCCTGCAGACCAACTGACGTGTTCGAACCGGTTCAGGTCCGGCTCGATCTGAGCCATCCCCAAACACAGACCATTGCGGTGTCCATCAAATGGACACCGCAGAGCCAACGGCAGACCTTCCAACTGCCGGTGTGGACACCGGGGTCGTACACGGTGCGTGATCACGTCCAGCACCTGCACAGCCTGCAGCTGCTGGCCAACGGCGAGGAGCTTCCGGTGCGTCGGATGGCGCCGCACCAGTGGCTCTATGATCTGCCGGATCTGAGCCCGCTCACCCTCAACTATCAGCTTGAAGCCCGGGATCTGACCGTCCGCACCGGGTTGCTCGATCCTGATTTCGCGTCGCTCTGCCTCGCTGCTGTGGCGATGGACATCGACGGCTGCCGCTGGTCAACGCATCACGTTGTTGTTAAGGCTCCGGAGCACTGGAGTGTGCATCTGCCGCTGGAGACCAGCGCTGAGGGCTGGGTCGCTACCGATTTCGATGCCCTCGTGGACAGTCCGCTGCATGCGGGGCCGTTCCAGGCAGAACCCTTCATGGTGGAGGGCAAGAGCCATGAGCTGCTGCTGATCGGCACGCCCCCGATGGGTTGGCCGCCGAACTTCATCAGCGACATTGAGAAGGTGTGCAGCGCCACCTGTCGCTTGCTGGGAACCCCTCCTCCGGCGGGGGACCGCTACCAGCTGGTGCTTCAACTGCTCGATCAGGGCTATGGCGGTCTGGAACACGACCACAGTGCGGTTCTGCAGTTCAGCTGGTCGGCTCTAGCCAAGCCCAAGGGCTACCGGCAACTGTTGCAGCTGATCGGCCATGAATACCTGCACCAGTGGAATGTGCGGCGGCTGCGACCCATTGAGCTTCGCCCCTACGACTACGGGCAGGCGGTGATCACCGAAGGCCTCTGGTTTGCTGAGGGTATCACCAGTTACTTCGACCTCAGCCTGCCCCTGTTGGCGGGCTGTTCGGATCGGCCGACCCTGCTCAAGGATCTGGGTGAGGAGCTGTCCAGCGTGCTGATGTCACCCGGCTGTTCGATCCAGTCGCTCGCGGCCAGTGCCCGTGAGGCGTGGATCAAGCTGTACAAAGCGACGCCAGCCTCGCGGGACAGCCAGATCAGCTACTACCGCCTCGGTGCGGCCGTGGCTTTCTGTCTGGATGTGCGCCTGCGCCAGCGGGGCCACTCCATGGCTGCAATCCTGCGGGAGTTGTGGCAGGGTCCCGGCCGTCAGGCCCGTGGCTATAGCCGTGATCACATCAAGGCGGCAGTGGCTCCATGGGATGCCGATCTTGCAGCGGATCTGGATCAATGGCTGGATCAACCCGAGGCCCTTCCCCTGATCGATTGCGTGGAGGCTCTGGGGCTGCGTATGGACCCTGTGCCGCTCAAGCACCCCGACCATGGACTCACCCTCAAGGACGCTGAGGGCGCCGCTTTGATTCAGCGGGTGCGGCGCGACAGTCCCGGGCAGCGGGCTGGACTTGTGGTGGGCGATGAGCTGTTGGCGATCAATGGCTACCGGGTGCGACGAAGCAGTGACCTTTCCGTTCTGCTTGAGAAGCAGGAATGTGTGAACGTCACCTACGCACGCCGAAGCCTGATGAAGGAGACCCGTCTGTTTCCTGACACGGGTGTGGACCATTGGACGTTGGATTGGGATCCTGGGTGCACAACGGAACAACGGCAGTTGCGGGATCGATGGTTCGAGATCGTTTAAGCCTTTGCTTGAGCGGAGTGTTGAACCGCGTTGAGCAGCACCGGTCGGTCGCCATCAGCGGGGCTGCAGTGGTGGCTTTTGCTCTTGCACTGACCGGTTGGATGTTGATGGATCAAGGGGAGATCTCTCCTGTGGTGATTGAGCGTGGTCGCCAACGGCAGGACAACCCCTCCTCCTCGGTGCCATTACCGCCGAAATCGCGCTCCTGGCGATCGCCTCTTGCTCGGCAGTGTTCGGGTGTGGATACCACTTTACGGTCGCGTTTGAACCAGCTCGAGGCCCGCTCGGGTTCCTGGCGAGCCTTCGTGAAGATCGATCCCACCAATTTTGGTGAGCGTTACGACAAGGACGCCTACGGCCGCTTGATCGACGCCACGCCGAGGGTGGTGGTGCTGCACGAAACCGTTTACTCCCTTAGCTCCGCGTTGAACACCTTCATGACGCCCCATCCGCGGGATGAAGATCAGGTGAGTTACCACACGTTGGTGGGCCAAGATGGCCGCGTTCTGGATCTGGTGGATCCGTTGAGTCGGGCCTACGGCGCGGGTTATTCAGCCTTTCTGGGGGAGTGGGCGATCACCAACAAGAAGGTCAAGGGCTCCGTCAACAACTTCGCCTTGCACCTGAGCCTGGAAACTCCCCCATCGGGCGCGAATGCCTATGGCTCCCATTCGGGCTACACCACGCAGCAATACGACGCGCTGGCATTGGTCTTGTCCGGTTGGATCCGTTCCTTCAATCTGCCGCCGGCGGCGATCACCACCCATCGCCATGTGGATCTGGGCGGAGAACGGGGTGATCCGCGCAGTTTCGACTGGTCGAAACTGCAGACGCGACTCGCCGCCCTTGGGGACCTCTGCGTGAGCTGAGGCGTCGTTAGCGTTCTACCTCCTGTTCAGTGGGTTGTTGACAACGCTCCCCAGCGAAGATATCGATCGAATCATTGAAATGGCCTGGGAAGACCGCACTCCTTTCGAGGCGATTGAATTTCAATTCGGACTTTCCGAGCCGCAGGTGATCGCACTGATGCGCCAACAAATGAAAGCGTCGTCGTTCAAGCTCTGGCGCAAGCGGGTGAACGGACGCAAAACCAAACACGCAGCCACCAGCCGCTCCGATCGGTTCCGGGCGAGCTGTCACAAGTGATTGGGGCCTGCTTCGGTTCAGCGCAAAACGCCTCGCAGGATCCCTTCAACAAGGCCAGCCGGAATCATGCCCCGGGAGAAGCTTTTTGGTGCGTTGCGGTAGGTCGGGCCGGAGATCAGACCTGCAGCCACCTGGCCCATCACGCCGGCAAGAGGCTCAATGTCATTTGAGCGCTGGGCTGGTGTGGCGAAGGCCCTGACGCAGCCATAGAAATCCCTGGCGTCTTTGCATTGGGCTGCCACTTCGGCGTCCACCTGAGCAAGCGCTGCTGCTGGAAACAGCAGGCCAAATGCCAGCAGGTAAAGGAGTTGTTTCATCGATCTACCGTGCTGAATCGATGAAACAACAGCCATGGGGTCTTCCGCATCCCCCCAATGAGGGAGAGGCGGAGCTGCTGATCTCCCTCAACTGAGGGATGCGGAGAAGAGGGATTGGGTTGGGCCGCTTAAGCAGACAAGTCCCCTCCCTGGATGTTTAAACCGTGATGTCGGGATTCGGTTGGCGGCCGCCGTAAATCAACCCGTGCAGTTCAGGGTCCTGCATGTAGCCCAACACGCGCGCCGGGTAATCCAATTTCCCGTTGTGGAGATAGGTGAGGGTGGCGATCGCCTTGGCATCCAGGTAGGAGCGGCTCGCCTGCAACATCAAGCTCTTCGGCAAGCCAAGTGCCAACTTCAGCCTCTGGAATTTTGCCGCCAGCAGGGTGATGTTCATTTCGGGGTTTAGCAATTGATTGCGGGCCCAGGTGATCTCCTCCTGTGTTGGGTTCGCCGGCAGCCGGTTCTGATGGATCAGCTCCGAAACGCCGATCTGGGCTGGTCCATGGGTCTTCACCAGACCGGAATGGGCGATGAAGGGAAGGCTTTCCCCTGGCTTGGAGTGCTGAATTTCGTCGAAAAGTACGGCGGTGATCAGCATCGGATTCACCTGATGCGCCTTTGCCTGGCGCAGGATCACCGGTTTCAGCTCAAGCAGGCGATCCAGGGTCGATGCGCGCAGGGGTTGGAGTTGATCAACTCCGCTGGTGAACAGTTGGGCCAGCTGCGTCTGGGGACCGTGCACCCCGAAGCGCCGTTGCAGCAGCTTGAGTTCTTCGGGGGAGAAGTCTGTGGGCTCGAGCCTGTCTTCCACCACAAAAGGCACCTGATCACCAGGCTCAGCTATCGGCTGTGACCACTGACCCATGAGGCAGGCGCTCGCCACCGCTGTCACAAGAGCTGTTGTCCATCGCAATGGCTCAGCCATGGGGGATGGAAAAGGGGTCAGCGGAAGATGACATGAAACTAGCTGTGGTGTCCTTTCCCATGGGCATCCCGTCAGATTCTGGATACGTTCGGCAGGACTGCATTGTCCGCCAGGAATGAGCTTTCCGGATTTCAACGCTTCCGACGCTCATATTCAGTGGCAGAGGTTCTGCGATCTCAGCTGGTATCACGATGATCTGGGCGTCTGGCTCGACATCAGCCGGATGCATGTGAATGCGAGCGACCTGCAGCAGCTGCAGCCTCGGATGGACAAGGCCTTCGCTGCGATGCAGGAGTTGGAAGCTGGTGCCATCGCCAATCCCGATGAGCAGCGTCAGGTGGGTCACTACTGGCTGCGCACCCCCGAACTCGCCCCCTCCTCAGAGCTGCAGCAGCACATTTCCAGGGAAATTGACCTGATCGCCGCCTTTGGGCGCGATGTGATCAACGGAACGATCAAGGCCCCCAACGGCGAAGCCTTCACCGATGTCCTTTGGATTGGCATTGGCGGCAGTGGTCTTGGTCCCGCTTTGATGATCAAGGCTCTGCAGAACCCGGGCGAGGGACTTCCGTTCCATTTCTTCGACAACGTCGATCCCAATGGGATGAGCAACGTCCTGGCAGGGTTGGAGGGTCGTCTTGACCGCACGTTGGTGGTGACGGTGAGCAAGTCGGGGGGCACCCCTGAACCCCACCTCGGCATGGAGCAGGCTCGCCATCGCCTCGAGGCCGCTGGTGGTCAGTGGGCCGGTCAGGCCGTTGCCGTGACGATGCTTGAAAGCAAGCTGGATCAGCAGGCCCAGAAGGAAGGTTGGCTCAAGCGTTTCGACATGTTCGATTGGGTGGGAGGCCGCACCAGCATCACCAGTGCTGTGGGTCTGCTGCCCGGTGCCTTGATTGGCTCCAACATCCGTGACTTCCTCACCGGGGCATCCCAGATGGATGCCTCCACCCGAGCAGCGGATCTGCGCCGCAATCCAGCCGCTCTGATGGCCGCCTCCTGGTACGTGGCCGGTGGTGGTCGCGGTCAGCGCGACATGGTTGTTCTGCCCTACCGGGATCGTCTTGAGGTGTTCAGCCGTTACCTCCAGCAGCTGGTGATGGAATCCCTGGGCAAGCGCCTGGACCGTAACGGTGATGTGGTGCATCAGGGCATTGCTGTTTATGGCAACAAAGGCTCCACCGACCAGCACGCCTACGTGCAGCAACTGCGCGACGGTGTCGACAATTTCTTCGCCACCTTCATCGAGGTGCTCGAGGACGTGAGCGATATCCCCACGATTGGTGGTGAATGCCCCGGTGACTTCCTCGATGGTTTCCTGCAGGGCACCCGCTCAGCCCTAACCGAGGGTGGGCGCCAGAGCATGACGATCAGCATGCGTCGCTTTGATGCCAGGCGTCTTGGCGCCTTGATCGCTCTGTTCGAGCGTGCCGTCGGTCTCTACGGCGAACTGGTGAACATCAACGCCTACCACCAGCCGGGTGTGGAGGCCGGCAAGAAGGCTGCGGCGGCCATTCTTGACCTGCAAGGTCGTGTGGAAGCAATTCTGGCCGACGGTGTGGCCCGCTCCGCCGATGAGATCCGCCTGGCTCTCGGCGATGGCACCGACGAATCCATTTTCTGGATCCTGCGTCATCTCACCGGCAACCAGCGCGGCTTCAGTGCCCAGGGTGACTGGAGTCAGCCCGCCTCGATGCGCTTCAGCAAAGGCTGATCCCGCCTGGGATCAGGGCACCAGATTCACGAGTTTCCCGGGGACCACGATCACCCGACGGGGGGCTGCACCCTCCAACCATTTTTTGGCCACATCACTGGCCAGGGCGAGCCGTTCAAGCTCGTCCTTGCTGGCGGACGCAGGAACCTGCAGCTTGCCCCGCACCTTGCCCTTCACCTGGATCACCAGTTCAACGCTGTCCTGCACCAGAGCCGTTGGATCCAGAACCGGCCAGCTTTGACGGTGCACGCTGCCGCTTCCCCCCAGACGGCTCCAGAACTCTTCCGCCAGATGCGGCGCGAACGGAGCCAGCAGGCGAACCAGTCCGGAAAGTCCTTCTTGCAATACAGGTGCACTCAGGGCCTCGATGCCCGTGGAGCTGATGGCATTGGAGAGCTTCATCAACTCCGAGATTGCCGTGTTGAGCTGGATCTCATCACTGAGATCCTCGCTGACGGCTTCGATGGCCAGGTGCAGCGCCCGGCGAACGTCGCTGTCGGCCTCGCTCAAATCGGTCGACCGTTGCATCGGCTCGAGGGAGTTGATGTGGGCAGCACCGGACTCAACAAGGCGCCAAAGCCGTTGCAGGAAGCGGAACTGGCCCTCCACATCGGCGTCATCCCACTCCAGATCCTTCTCCGGCGGAGCCTTGAACAAGATGAACATGCGGGCTGTGTCCGCGCCGTAGCGATCAATCACCGCCGCGGGGTCAACGCCGTTGTACTTCGACTTCGACATCTTCTCGAACAACACCTCAAGCTTGTCGCCGGTGTTGGGGTCCCGTGGATCTTCGGGATCTGCCACGTCCGCTGGAGCGATGTACTTGCCGGTTGTCGCATTGCGGTAGGTGACTCCTTGCACCATGCCTTGGGTGAGGAGCCGTTCAAACGGTTCGTTGATGTCGATCAGGCCGCGATCCTTCAGCGCCTTGGTGAAGAAGCGTGCATAGAGCAGGTGCAGGATCGCGTGTTCGATGCCACCCACGTACTGCTTCACCGGCAACCAGCGGTTCACCGCCTCCTTGCTGAAGGGTTTCTCGGTGTTGTGGTGATCGGCGAAGCGCAGGAAATACCAGGAGGAACACATGAAGGTGTCCATGGTGTCGGTTTCCCGCTTGGCCGGCTTGCCGCAGCGGGGGCAGGCCACGTTGACCCAATCGCTCTGCTGGCTCAGGGGCGAACCGCCCTTGCCCGAGAGATCGATGCCTCGGGGCAGCTCCACCGGAAGGTCCTCACGCGGCACCGGAACAGCACCGCAGTCGTCGCAGTGGATGACGGGAATCGGGCAGCCCCAGTATCGCTGGCGTGAGATCAGCCAGTCGCGAAGGCGATAGGTGACCTTGCTGCGGGCCCAACCCTGCTCGGCGCCGTGGCCGGTGATGGCGCCCTTGGCTTTGCTGGAGGCGGTGCCATCGAAGCTGCCGGAGTTGACCAGTGTTCCGGCATCCGTCCAGGCCTGACCGGCCGCGATGGCTTCAGCAGCTCCCTCGGCGTCGATCACCTGCTGGATCGGCAGACCATTCGACTGGGCAAAGGCGATGTCGCGCTGGTCGTGGGCCGGTACGCCCATCACGGCGCCCGTGCCGTACTCCGCAAGTACGTAGTCGGCGATCCACACCGGCAGCACCGCCCCCGTCAGGGGGTTGATCACATGGCTGCCAATGGGCACTCCCCGTTTGGGCCTGTCATCACTGGTGCGTTCGATCGTGCTGAGACGAGCCACCTCCTTGCGGAAGGCTTCGACCGTCTCCTTCTGTTCTGCGCTGGTGAGGCTGTCCACCAGCTCGTTTTCCGGTGCCAGCACCACATAGCTCGCCCCAGCGAGGGTGTCGGGGCGGGTGGTGAAAACGGTGATCGTCTGATCCTTTGCCCCTTCAACGTTGAAGCTGATCTCGGCCCCTTCGGACCGGCCGATCCAGTTGGCCTGCATGGTGCGCACCCGTTCCGGCCAGCCCTTGAGGGCATCCAGGTCGTTGAGCAGCGGCTCGGCATAGTCGGTGATGCGCAGGAACCACTGGTTCAGCTGGCGTTGCTCCACCAGGGCTCCGGAGCGCCAGGAGCGGCCGTCACCATCCACCTGCTCATTGGCCAGCACGGTCTGGTCGACGGGATCCCAGTTGACGGTGGCGTTCTTGCGATAGGCCAGCCCTCCTTCGAGCAGTTCAAGGAACAGCCACTGGGTCCAGCGGTAGTAGTCGCTGTGGCAGGTCGCCTGCTCGCGGCTCCAATCGATCGAAAGGCCAAGGCGATCCAGCTGCGCCCGCATCTGATCGATGTTGCGGTCGGTCCACTCGCCCGGATCCACATTGCGTTCGATCGCCGCATTTTCCGCGGGGAGTCCGAAGGCATCCCAGCCCATCGGATGCAGCACGGCATGGCCGCGCATCCGTTGCACCCGGGCGATCACATCGGTGATCACGTAGTTGCGGACATGGCCCATGTGCAGGCTTCCCGAGGGATACGGGAACATCGACAGGGCAAAGAATCCGGGCTTCTCACCACCTTCTTCAGTGGTGTCCACCCCATCCGCCTTCCAGCTCTCCCGCCAGCGCTGCTCCAGCGCGGTGGGGTCGTAACGACCGGTCTGGGCACTGGCGTCGACGGCAGGGTTGGCAGCGTTCACGGAACCAGCGCTCGGCAAGGTTGCGATCGTGCCACATGCCTGGTGTTCAGCCGAGGGAGCGAATCACGCTGATCTGACGCCGGTTGATCAGTACAGGCCGGCTGGTGCCCGCTCGTTCGATTGCCAGAAATTCAGGGTCCTGCCAGATCAGACGCCCCTCGATGGGCTCCTGTCCAACCACTCCAATGCTGAGGGGAAGCTGTTCACGGATCCAGCTCTGCAGCAACCGAACCCCCGGAAGGCTTGGATCGAGTGGAGATGTCTCCATAGGATTCGGGGGCAATACCGGCCACGCATGCTGCAGTTCAGCAAATATCAGGGACTTGGCAACGACTTCCTGATCGTTGAAGGCCGGCAGGGACAACTGCCCGATGCCATCAGCAATCCCGATCCCGCCTGGGTACGGCACATCTGTGATCGGCGCTTCGGTGTGGGTGGCGATGGCTTGATCCTGGCGCTGCCTCCTAAGGCGGATGGAGAACTGCGGATGAGGATTCTCAATGCCGATGGCAGTGAGGCCGAAATGTGTGGCAACGGCATTCGCTGCCTGGCCCGCTACCTGGCCGATACCGACGGTGATGCCCCCGGCCGCCGCTGGGACATCGAAACTCTGGCGGGAATGATTCGCCCTGAACTGATGGCCGATGGCCAGTTGCGGGTGGACATGGGACCGCCCTTCCTCACCTCCGAAGGCATCCCCACAACCCTGATGCCTGAAGACGGACTCCCTCAGGGGGTGCTGCTGCTGGAGGGAGAACAGCTGAAGGTGGCGGCCGTTGGCATGGGCAATCCCCATGTGGTGGTGCCTGTCGACGACCTGGCCAGCATTCCCTTCGATGCCTGGGGGGCTGCCCTGGAGGTGCATCCGGCCTTCCCGGCCAAAACCAATGTTCATTTCCTCCAGGTGCAGAGCCGTGAACGGTTGGAGATCCGGGTCTGGGAACGGGGTGCAGGCCCGACCCTGGCCTGCGGCACCGGTGCCTGCGCCACTCTGGTGGCGGCGGTGTTGCTGGGCCTCGCCGATGACTGCGCCGAGGTGGTGCTTCCCGGCGGTCCGCTGATGATTGAGTGGCGCGATCGCACCGGTTCCGTGCTGATGACGGGACCTGCCGAAGCGGTGTTTGACGGGGTGCTGACGCCCGATCTGGTGCCGGCAGGCTCCCCGATGGCGTCGACCAGCGAAGCCACTGCCGCTCCACCTGCGCGGACGGCTGCAGCCGATTTCGATTGCTCGAAGGATTGCGTTGATCAATGCCAGCGCCCTGACCACTGCCTCCGTGATGAAGCGCAGCAGAAGGTGCAGGCCTTCCTCAGCAGCACGTCCCTCGACTCGATGCTCAATCTCGCCAGTGAGTCCCTGGAGCAGCGCACCAAGGCGCGGTTTGAGCGTGGAACGCCCTGAGCTCTATCTGGATGCTGCTGCCACGACACCGCCCCTGCCGGCGGTGATCGTGGTGATGCAGCAGTTGCTGCAGACGGCCTGGGCCAACCCCAGCAGCCTTCATGGCGCCGGGTTGGCAGCAGCCGAGGCTCTGGAGCGGGCCCGTTGGCGCATCGCCGAGCGTTTTGCTGTCAGCCCTGATCAGTTGATCGTCACCTCAGGGGCGACGGAATCTGTGCACCTCGCCCTGCTTGGCAGTGCCGCAGGTCTTGCTCCGGGCCGTTTGGTGATCTCTGCGGTGGAGCATCCGGCGGTGGTCGCTGCCGCGCACCAACTCGAAGCCCTGGGCTGGAGCATTGCCGAATGGCCCGTTGATGGCCAGGGCGTTGTGCGACTCGACCAGCTCGATCGGTTGTTGTCCGCTCCAACCCGATTGGTTTCCCTGATCGCTGCCCAGGGCGAAGTGGGTGCACTCCAACCCATCAGCACGATCGCTCGGGCCTGCCGCGAGCGCGGCATCCTCATCCACAGTGATGCGACCCAGCTTGTGCCCCAGGGTTGCTTCGCCTTCGAGCGGCTCGGGGTTGATCTGCTGACCCTCTCGGCCCATAAGTTCCGAGGCCCCCGGGGCGTGGGACTGCTGATTCGGGCCCCGGGTGTGGAACTTTCACCGCTCCAGGGCGGTGGTGGCCAGGAGCACGGCCTGCGCTCCGGCACCGAACCGGTTGCGTTGGTGAGCGGCATGGCCGAAGCCCTGATGGTCCTCCCCAGCTTTGACCCCGTCAACCGGCCCGTTCCACCGGGCAGCTCAACCCAGATCCGTCGTCAACGGGATCAACTGCTCGAACGCCTGCTGGAGCTACCCCAGCTTCAGCTCTGCGGACCGTCACCCGATCAGCGTCTGCCGCATCACATCGCGCTGCTGGCAACCAGCGCTGACGGCCAGCCCTTGCCCGGACGCGATCTGGTGCGTCGGCTGGCGGCGGCGGGGGTGGCCTGCAGCAGTGGCAGTGCCTGCAGCAGTGGCAGCAGTGCCGACAGTGCTGTGCTCACGGCCATGGGCATTCCCTGGCCTGAACGTCAGTCGGGCCTGCGGTTGACCCTTGGTCCCTGGCTGTCGGATCGGGATCTCGACGCCGTTCCCGGCCGCTTTGCATCCGTGCTCGAGGCATTTTCCTGACATGATTTTGCGATGACTCAATCCGACGCTCCCTGTTTCGCCCTCCCCGCGGATCTGCTCGCGGCCGAGGAGGCGATGTTGCAAGCCGCCCTGGCGGCCGTTGGATCCGGCGATGGTCAACGTTGGTCCGCAAGCCTCCGCTTTGAGGGCCTGCGCCTGCTCCCGGTGGCGGTGCGGCTGGCCCGTGCACTGATCGCTGCTGGTCAGGATCTGTTGATGGTTTGGCCCGATGCCGGTGCTGCAGCCCTGGCCCGGCGCGATGCGGAGGACCTCAAGGAGGTGATCCTTGATTTCAATCAACTCAAACGTGCGAAGAGCGACGCCCCCGACACTCGCCTGCTGCTTGCGGTGAACCCCTCCCCAGCGGATTACGAGGAGTTCCAGGCCTTGTGTGAGAACCATGCAGGAGTGGTTCTGATGCTGAACGGGCGTCTCGAAGACGCCGCCGTGGGCATCGGCAGCGTGGCCCGGGAGCGCCGCAAGGGTTTCGTGGCCAGCTGGCAGCAGGCCTACTGGCTTCAGCCCTTGGAAGGAGGTGCGTTGATGCGCTGCTTTCCCGATGACTGGCGTCTCTATCGCCAGGATCCCGATGGTTACCGACAACTGGAGGTGCTGCCTGACCGTCCGGATCCCGACACCACAGCAGCGCTTCTGGCCGGAGAAGATCCCGACAGCATCAAGCAACAGCTCTCCGGGGTCGACCGCTTCCTTGATGGTCTGCGCAATTGAGCCGCGCCTTGCTTGATCCAGGCTCAGACTCTCTTTAAGGTTCGAACCCAGGCTCCCCTTCGATGGTGCTCAACAGGCTTCGATCCCTTTCACCCATCGATGCTGTGGCTGGAGTCGTCGCCCTGGCAGCTCTGGCAGGCGTGGTCTGGTCCCCCAAGCTCTCGAATGCGGTCGCCAGGGCCACGGGTGCCGTGAAGCCTGTGCAAGTCAGCGTTGATGTGGTGCGGCTGTACAGCGCTGATCCCGAGCAGCTGCTGAATTCAGTTCGGGAGGAAGCAGCACTCAACATCGTGATCCGCAATCAACCGGCCGGTCGGGTGAGCCTGGTGTCGGTGGATGACGTCACCAATTCCCTGACGGCGGTGCAGCCCGATGGTTCGGTCGTGGTCGCAGATGCCCCCGCCACCGCTCTGCCCCGCCATGCCCGGTTTGTGATGGAGGCCCAGGCCGAGATCAAACCCTCCGGTGTTGTGATCGGTGGCACCAAGCTCAAGGTGGGTGTGCCCGTTGAACTGGAGGGTCGTCTTTACCGCTTGAAAGGTGTTGTGAGCGGAGTGATGCCTCTTTGATTCGCTCTGCCCTGGTTTCCCTGCTGGTGCTGGCGCCCCAGTTGCCCGTCAGGGCAGCGCCTCCGCTCTTGGCACCACCTCCGGTGGTTCAACGTCAGGGCCAGGCCATGCTCAGCGGCGGTGCGCTTTGCCCGGCCCTGCAGACGGCCTTGGACTCAGCGGTGGGCACGGAAGAGCGGTTGTGGAGCGTCAGCGTTCTCGATCAACGCGGGCAGCTGCTGGCTGATCTGAATGGGGGGATACCCCGGATCCCGGCATCGAATCAGAAACTGGTCAGCACGGCCTTTGCCCTGGATCGCCTTGGCCCCGACTTCCGTCTGAAGACGCAGCTCTTGCGTCACCCCGATGGATCTCTGGAAATCGTTGGGGAAGGTGATCCCGACCTCAGCATTGCCGAGATCCAGAGGTTCGCCATGGTGGCTCTTGGCCAGGGCGGCTCCAGCAGCACCTCCAGCGTCTCCTCTGCGCCTGTTCAGCTGATGGTGCGCGAGGAACCGCGTCAGCGCTGGTGGCCTGCCGATTGGGATCCTGCGGATCGCTCCTATGCCTACGGCGCACCGATCACCCGCCTTGCCCTCACCAGCAATGCCCTCCACATGGCGGTGATGGATCCAGCGCAACGGCTGCAGCGGATCCTCAATTCCACCGTGCAGCAGCAGGGGGGGCAAATTCGCCTGCAGATGGTCGATCAGCAGACCCGGGAAGCGGCCCTCGCGCGGAGCAGGGGGGCAAGTGTGGTGCTGCACAGCGAGGATTCCGCGCCGATGCATGCCCTGCTCAGCCTGGCCAACACGGAGAGCCACAACTTCACTGCTGAGGTGCTGATGCGTGAGGCGGCGGATGTCTGGGATGTGAATCGTGCCTCCCTCGCCACCACCCGCTGGTTGCAAGCCCAGGGTGTGCCGATGACGGGACTTCGGCTCCGGGATGGCAGTGGACTGTCCCGAGGCAACCGGCTCACCAGTCGGTCGTTGTCTGTGTTGCTGTGGCGCATGGCGCAACATCCCCTGGCGGCCTACTACCAGGCCTCGATGGCGATTGCTGGCCAGAGGGGAACGCTGCGCAACTATTTCTGGGGCACGTCCCTTGAGGGTCATTTCTGGGGCAAGACCGGCACCCTCAGTGGTGTTCGGGCGATCTCAGGCATTCTTGAAACGACCAATGGCCCGCGGTACGTGAGCATGCTTGCCAACGGGGCGTACGCACCCAATTCCGTGATGGGCCAGATCCTGCTGGCGAGCCAGCGGATCAGCCGTTGCCCCGCATGGAGCGCAGCCGGGACGCTGCCCGCTGGGATCGACTGAACGGCACGGTTTTGGTGTCATCACCAGCGTTGGGGGCAGGAGTTGCTGAGCGGATCGTCTGGATCTTGGAGAGCTCCTGACGGCCTGCCATCACCACCTGAGCCATTTCCTTGAGGCGCACCTCCAGCTCACCCAGGGTCTGTTCGGCGTAACGGTTGGCACCGTCCTGAACGCCGGCGGCTTCCTGGCGGCTGCGTTGGATAAGCGACTCGCACTGCTGTTGGGTCTGCTGGCGGAACTGCAGCGCATCGTTGTGAATCCGCTCGGCTTCGTCCCGGCCTTCCTTCTGCAGGCGCAGGGCTTCCTGACGAATGGTCTCCAGATCCTGCAGCGCATGCTGGCGATTGGCTTCATGCTGTTCAGCGTGCTGTCTTTTGAGCTCAACGGCGTTGGCTTCGATCTGCTGGATCTGCTGATGAGCCTGTTGGCGGCTGGCTTCGAGTCGCTCGGCGTGTTGACGCTTCAGCTCAATCACTTCCTGATCCAGTTGCTGGCGACGCTCCAGGGCTTCCTGCTCAAGGTGCTGGCGGCGGGTGGCGAACTGCTGCTCTAACTGCGCCAGCTTGCCTTGCATCTCCTGCTCCAACGTCGCCCCCTGCTGTCGCGTTTTCTGGAGCAGCTGCTCACATTGCTGACGCGCCTGTTCACGCATCTCATTCACCTGCCGTTCCGCTTCCTGGCGGATCGCGGCGTTGTTCACCAGCTGTTCGCGTTGACGCTGGGCCTGCTCAACAATCTCTTCGGCGTTCCTGCGGGCGGTGTTGATGAACTCGTCCCGGCGATCCAGCAACTTGACGGCCCGCTCCAGCTCCTTCGGCAATTCATCGCGGACGGCATCCAGCAGCTCAACGGCATCGGTTTCGTTGACCAATCGTCCGCCGGTGAACGGCAGCCGACTGCCCTCCAGCACAACTTCCTCCAACTGATCGAGTTGATCGAGAACGGAGAACCGGACGTCGTTCATCTCAGCTGGCGGGGAAAGCCGAATTAAAGAGCCTGTTGAGGTCCTTCGCCACCTCTGGCGGAACCATGTGGTCGATCGATCCGCCGAAGCGGGCCACTTCCTTCACAACGGAGCTGCTGAGAAAGCTGTGGCGTGCTGTGGTGGCCATGAACACCGTCTCCAGATCGTCGGCCAGCGAGCGGTTGGTATGGGCGATCTGCAGTTCGTATTCGAAGTCACTCATCGCTCGCAGGCCCCTGAGGATCAGGTCGGCGCGATGGGTGACGGCACAGTTCACCGTGAGGCCATCGAAACTGATCACCTCCACGCCGGAGAGATGGCGCGTCGCCGTGCGGATCTGTTCGATCCGTTCGTCGACGCTGAACGCAGGCCGTTTGCTCGGATTGCTGAGCACCGCAACCACCACCTCGCCAAACAGGCTCACCGCCCGCTCGATCAGGTCCATATGACCATTGGTGAGAGGGTCGAAACTGCCGGGGTAAAGCGCCCGCATCGGGAATCAGCGATGGGCGGATCCTATGCAGCGGATCGCTGTTTAGATTTCAGCCAATGCATCTGTGCCATGAGCCTCGACGCCGACGCCAAGAAGGTCCTGCTTCGCAAGATCCCCCATGGACTCTTCATCTGCGGCGTGCGCAACGGCGATGAGGTGAACGGTTTCACGGCCAGCTGGGTGACCCAGGGCTCGTTCGAACCGCCCTTGGTGGTGATGGGCGTTCGGGCTGACAGCAGCAGCCACGCCATCATCGAGGCCACCGGCAAGTTCTCCCTCAACGTCCTGCGGGCCGATCAGAAAGATCTTGCAGCCGTTTTTTTCAAGCCCCAGAAGGCGCTCGGCGGTCGCTTTGAAGCGGCACCCTTCGAGGAAGGTGAACTTGGACTTCCTCTGCTCACCGATGCCGTCGGTGGTGTGGAGTGCGAGCTCGTGGGTTCGATCAAGCACGGTGACCACACCGTATTTGTGGGAGAAGTGAAAACGGCGCGTCTGATCGCCGATGGTGAGGCCCTCAACCTGGCCAGCACCGGCTGGAACTACGGCGGCTGAGCTGGCCCGGTGGATGCTGCCTCCGGTGCACCGCTGCTGACGCAGCCCGAGCGTCTTGAACGCCGCCTGAAGGAGATCCCCGCTGAGCCGGGTTGCTATCTGATGCGGGACGGCGACGACCGGATCCTCTACGTCGGCAAGTCGAAGGCGTTGCGCAGCCGCGTGCGCAGTTATTTTCGCAGCCGCCACGATCTGTCGCCACGGATCCGGCTGATGACACGCCAGGTCTGTGAGATTGAGTTCATCGTCACCGACAGCGAGGCGGAGGCCCTCGTCCTCGAGTCGAACCTGATCAAGAACCATCAGCCGCATTTCAACGTGCTGCTGAAGGACGACAAGAAATATCCCTACCTCTGCATCACCTGGAGTGAGGCCTACCCAAGGATTTTCATCACCCGTCGCCGTCGCTTCCGCAGCCCTCTCGACCGCTTTTACGGGCCCTATGTCGATGTCGGCCTGCTGCGTCGCACCCTGTTCTTGGTGAAGCGGGTGTTCCCGCTGAGGCAACGGCCCCGACCGATGTACCCCGACCGCACGTGCCTCAACTACAGCATCGGGCGCTGTCCGGGGGTTTGCCAGAAAAAAATCAGCTCGGAGGACTATCACCGCACCCTTCGCAAGGTGGCGATGGTGTTCCAGGGCCGCAGCGATGAACTGCAGCAGCTGCTTCAAGTGCAGATGGAGCGGTATGCCGAGCGGATGGACTATGAATCGGCGGCCCGGGTTCGGGATCAACTTCAGGGCCTGGATCAGCTCACCGCCGACCAGAAGATGAGCTTGCCGGACTCCTCCGTGAGTCGGGATGTGCTGGCCCTTGCCTTCGACGAACGCCTGGCAGCCGTGCAGCTGTTTCAGATGCGCGCTGGCAAGTTGGTGGGTCGTCTCGGCTACACCGCCGATGCCTCAGGCCTGGAACCGGGCCTGATCCTGCAACGGGTGATCGAAGAGCACTACAGCCAGGTGGATTCCGTCGAGGTGCCCCCCGAGCTGTTGGTGCAGCACGCTCTGCCCCAGCAGAAACTGATGGAGGACTGGCTCACGGAACAGCGGGAGCGTCGGGTTCAGATCCACTGCCCTCAGCGCCAGCAGAAAGCCGATCTGATCGAACTGGTGCAGCGCAACGCGGAGTTTGAGTTGCTTCGTGCCAAGCAAGGTCAGGAGAAGCAGTCGTTGGCCACGGAGGATCTGGCGCAACTGCTGGAGTTGCCCACCCCGCCGCGGCGGATCGAGGGGTACGACATCAGTCACATCCAGGGCAGTGATGCCGTGGCGTCCCAAGTGGTGTTCATCGACGGACTGCCCGCCAAGCAGCACTACCGCAAGTACAAGATCCGCAGCAGCAGCATCCGCGCTGGCCACAGCGACGACTTCATGGCGATGGCGGAAATCATGCGCCGTCGTTTTCGGCGCTGGGCCCGGGCGAAGGCGGAAGGGGTGGATGTGGGTGCCCTGCGTCACAAAGGCGGCAGCGCTCTGCAGACCGACGGCCTCAACGACTGGCCCGATGTGGTGATGATTGACGGCGGTAAGGGCCAGCTCTCTGCAGTGATGGAGGCCCTGCGCGAGCTTGATCTGCACGAGGATCTCAACGTCTGCTCCCTCGCCAAGCAGCGCGAAGAGGTGTTTCTCCCCGGTGAAAGCCAGCCGCTGGAGAGTGAGCCGGATCAGCTCGGGGTTGTGCTTCTTCGCCGACTCCGCGATGAAGCCCACCGTTTTGCTGTCAGCTTCCACCGCCAGCAGCGTGGTGAGCGGATGAAGCGTTCACGCCTCTCGGACATCCCCGGGGTTGGGCCCAAGCGGGTCAAGGATCTCCTAGCTCATTTCCATTCGATTGATGCCATCCAGCTGGCATCGATTGAGACCCTGTCCAAGGCCCCTGGTGTGGGTCCGGCGCTGGCCCGCGACATCCACGATTTCTTCCATCCTTCCGACGAAGGAACCGACGCTGATGCCAGGGCTGCTTTAGAAGAGCAGCCTCAGGAACTCTCCGCATGATCCGTCATCTCTGCATGGCTCTGGCAGGAGTGCTTCTTCTCGCCGCTCCGGTCTGGGCGTCCCCCGGACTGTGCACGGGGCCCGTCTGTGCCGATGGCATCACGCGCAGTGCCAAGAATCACTGGCAGCTGGTGTTGCGGCTCAACGATCAGCAGGGCCATCGCGAAAAAGTGGTGATGAATTGCCGAGCTGGCCAGCTGAGCCCCATGGGCGGACCCGTGGATCGCGCCTATGCCACCGCCCTGGGCCGACGTGCCTGCCGTCTTGCCGGGGAGGACAGCTGACGTTGGATCTCAGTCTCGTTTTTCCCCATCAGCTGTTTGAGCACCATCCCGCGCTTCGGCCGGGTCGGGCTGTGGCCCTGATCGAAGATCCGCTGCTGTTCGGCACTGATCCCCGCTGGCCGATCCAGGTGCATCGGCAGCGCCTGCTTCTGCATCGGGCCTCGATGAATGCCTATGCCGAGATGCTTCAGGCCAAGGGCTTCACCGTGTTGCGGGTGCTCCAGGGGCAGGCGGCCAGCACCGCTGCGATTCTCGGTGATCTGCTCGATCAGGGCTACCGGGCCTTTCATCTGGCGGATCCGGTGGACGATGTTCTGACCCGACGGATCTCCGCCTTCGCATCGCGCCACGGCTGCGGTCTGGAGATCGTCGCCACCCCGATGCTGCTCACCCCAGAGGCCGTCATCGGGGACCATTTCGCCTCCGGCAAGAAGCCCCTGATGGGTCGCTTCTACGAGATGCAGCGCAAGCGACTGGATCTGCTGATCGATCCTGATGGTGGCCCTGTTGGTGGCCGCTGGAGTTTCGATGCCGACAACCGCAAGAAGCTCCCCAAGGGAATCCTTGTTCCAGAGCCCCCGGCCGAACGCTCAAGCGGTTCGGTGGCCCTCGTCGAGGCTGCTCGGCAGCAGCTCATCGGGGAGGGGGTGGCCGGCATCGGCAGCTGGGACGGGTTCCATTACCCCGTTACCCATGGCGATGCAGCCCGTTGGTTGGATCAATTCCTCGAACAACGCCTGCGCCAGTTCGGGGCTTACGAAGATGCGATCAGCACCCAGCACCAGGTGATGTGGCACAGCGTGCTCACGCCGATGCTCAACATTGGTCTGCTTACGCCGCAGCAGGTGCTGGATCGAATGCTGGAGCGGGCTGAGGCCGGCGACATCCCCCTCAATTCTTTGGAGGGATTTCTGCGTCAGATCGTCGGCTGGCGGGAGTTCATGGCGGCGATGTACCGGCGCCATGGGGTGGAGATGCGCAACGGCAATTTCTGGGGCTTCGACGACCGACCGATCCCTTCCGCCTTCTACACCGCATCCACGGGTCTGGCCCCGATCGATGACGCCATCCGTCATGCCCTGGAGACCGGGTATTGCCATCACATCGAACGCCTGATGCTCCTGGGCAATGTGATGCTCCTCTGCGGATTCCATCCAACCCGGATCTACACCTGGTTCATGGAGCTGTTTGTGGATGCCTACGACTGGGTGATGGTGCCCAACGTCTTTGGCATGAGTCAGTTCGCTGACGGTGGCATCTTCACCACCAAGCCCTACCTCTCTGGCTCGAACTACGTGCGCAAGATGTCGGATTACCGCAAAGGCGACTGGTGTGACACCTGGGATGGCCTGTTCTGGACCTTCATCCATCGCCATCAGGACTTTTTCCGGCGCCAATACCGGCTGGCGATGATGGCCCGCAACCTGGATCGCATGGCTCCCGACGTTCTGTTGGCCCATCAGCGCCGGGCCGGCGATTTTCTTGACGCGCTTACCTGAACCCTGCGTAAGGTCGCTCCAGATCAGTCGTGTTGATGACGTTTTCGCCCGAGGCCTACCTCTGGTTCAAGACCCTGCACATCGTTGGGGTTGTGGTGTGGTTTGCGGGCCTTTTTTATTTGGTTCGCCTGTTCATCTATCACGTTGAAACCGAGGAGCTGGCGCCGGAACTGCAGCAGCCGTTTCGCGATCAATACACCTTGATGGAGAAACGCCTCGCCAACATCATCACCACGCCGGGGATGGCTGTGGCGGTGTCGATGGCCATCGGGTTGCTGCTTGCCCAGCCCTCCTGGCTTCAACAGGGCTGGATGCACGCCAAGCTCGGTTTTGTGGCTGCCCTGCTGGCTTACCACCTGTTCTGTTACCGGTTGATGGGTCAACTCCATGCCGGCACCTGTGCCTGGTCGGGCAAGCAGCTGCGTGCCCTGAATGAGCTGCCCACGTTGCTGCTGGTGATCGTGGTGATGCTGGTGGTGTTCAAAACGCAGTTCCCCACCAGCGCCGCGACCTGGTTCATCGTCGCCCTGGTGGTGTTCATGGCAGCGTCAATTCAGTTCTATGCCCGCTGGCGCCGCCTGCGGGCCGAAGCCTCTGCCAAAGCCTGAGATGAGGGTTGAGATGACCCACCCGCTCAAAACCGTCCTCGAACAGGTGGGGCCATCGAGCTGTCCCACCACGCACAACTTTCACTGCCACACCGTCTGCAGTGACGGCAGCCTTGAACCGCTGGACCTAATTCGGCAGGCCACCGAGCGGGGGCTCAAGCACCTGGCGGTGACGGATCACCACAGCAGCCATGCTCACCGGGAGATCCAGGCCTGGCTGGATCAGCAGCGCGCCAGCGGTGTTGATGTCCCCACCGTCTGGAGTGGCATGGAAATCAGTGCACTGCTGAAGGGGTGTCTTGTTCATGTGCTCGCCCTTGGCTTCGAGCTCAACCACCCTGCGCTCCAGCCCTACAACCGTGGGGATTCCGTCGTCGGTGAACCGTTAAGGGCTGAGGCGGTGGTTAAAGCCATCCATCTCGCCGGTGGACTGGCGGTGTTGGCCCATCCTGCCCGGTACCGCCTTGGCCATGACGTGCTGATCGATGAGGCAGCCCGGCTCGGGTTCGATGGTGGTGAGGCCTGGTACGACTACGAGATGCAACCAACCTGGTCCGCCAGTCCGTTGATCTGTGAGGCCATCGATCATCAGCTGAGCAACCTTGGCCTTTTGCGTACGTGTGGCACCGATACCCATGGATTTGACCTTTGCGGCCGCTAAGTTCATTCCATCTCAGTTCCGGTCGACATGGGCTTCTTGGATCGTCTGCTGAAAAAGGATTCCGCAGATTCCGACTCCACGATTCAGCCGCGCAAGCCAGCGAAGGAGAAGCCGGCCGAGTTCTTCCTTGATGCTGATGCTTCTTCTTCCCTGGGGGATGTGAACTACATGCGCGAGTCGAAGACGATTCGCCGCACCTTCCCCGGCACGGCTGCAAGCCCCGGCACGAAGGAACAGATCATGGAGGTGGCTGCAGAAACCGAGAAGCTGGAGAAACGCAGCGAAGGCCTCGGTGGTGTGGTCAAGAAGGAAGAATCAATCAGCCTCAACGCGGGCATTCCTACACCGGTGAAGAAAACCTTCGCTACGCAGGTGAGCACCGAGGAGATGAGCAAGCGCCTCAAGGGCACCGCCATCACGGGTGTGAACACCCCTGCCCCCGCAGATGCTGCTCCCGTCGGCCGCAAAGAAGAGTTGAAGCCGAAGGAGGAACTTGTGGCCAAGGAGGGTTCCGCTGCGCCGTCCTCCAAACCTGGATCGATCGATCCGTTTCGTCAGATGGTTCGCGACCTCAACAAATAGGGCTCCCTCGTTCAATCTGGGCTTCGCTGCTGTTCACCAGTTGTTGCAGGTGAAGCAGTTGGTCTTTCGTCGCTGACGTCCAAAGGCCTCGATTCGAGGCCTCCAGCAGTCGTTCGGCCATGTCCCTGAGCACCCAGGGATTGCTCCCCTCCAGGAAATCGAGGATTTTCGTCTGGCTCAGCCACTGGTCGCACAGCGCGCCGTAACACCAATCGGGAACGCGATCGGTGGAGGCGTCGTAAGCAAACAGGTAGTCAAGGCTGGCCCCCATTTCGAAGGCACCTTTGTAGCCGTGCTGCATCATTCCCTCGATCCAGCGGGGGTTGAGCATCCTGCTGCGCATCACCTTGTCGAGTTCCTTTTCAAGCCGGTGCAGGCGAGGCCGTTCGGGGCGGGAATGGTCTCCGAACCAAAGCTGCGGCCGTGCTCCTGACACCTCTTCCACCGCTGCACTAAGGCCCCCCTGGAACTGGTAGTAGTCGTCGGAATCGAGCAGGTCGTGCTCGCGGTTGTCCTGGTTGTGGAGCACCACCTGCACCCTGCCCAGGGCCTGCTCGAGGCCGGAACGATCAAGGCTGGGGGCGGCGGCACCGTCGTACGACCATTGGCTCCAACTCAGGAAGGCCTGGCCAAGGTCTGCTCGGGAGTCCCAGGCGCCACTGTCGATCAGGGCTTGTAGTCCGGCTCCGTAGGCACCGGGGGCGGATCCATAAATTCGGCCCTGGGGCCCGCTTTGACGGGTGAGCTCAGCCAGGGGATTCAGTTCATCCGGTTCATCAAGGGCCGCCACCATCGACTGGGCCTGATGCACCCAGCCCACCAACTGGGGAAAGGCATCGCGAAACAGCCCGGAGATGCGCAGCACCACATCCACCCGCGGTCGCCCCAGCAGACGGGCTGGAATCACTTCCAGGTCCACCAACCTTCGGGTGGGCCCATCCCAGACCGGTCGAACACCGATCAGGGCCAGCAGCTGGGCGATGTCTTCTCCGCCATTGCGCATCGTGGCTGTTCCCCAGACCGACAACGCCAGATGGCGCAGCGGTTCCCCCTGCTCCAGCAGATGCAGATCCAGCAACTGCTCTGCCGAGCGTCGCCCCAGGTCCCAGGCGGCTTCCGTGGGCAAGCCCCGCAGATCGACGGAATAGAAATTTCGGCCCGTGGGCAGCACATCGGGCCGACCGCGACTCGGTGCCCCTGAGGGCCCCGCAGCGATGCGCTGCCCCTGAATGCCCCGCAGGAAGGCCTCTTTTTCGGCGGCAGCACAACCGTTCAAGCGGGGCCAGAGATCGCCCTGCAGGTTCTGTAGGCAGGGATCCTCCCGGCTCCAGGTCCGGAACGGTTCCGCCAGTCCTTCGGCCTGTTCCCCATGGATGATCCGTCGGATCAACAGCTGGGCCTGCTGCTCCAGCCAGGCGCAACCATCCCCCACCCGTCGGCAGTTCGCGCCACTCAGCAACCTCAGGCGGGTCTGATCCGCCTCCGAGAGCTTGTCGCCTTCGTCCTGCTGCCAGGGGTCAAAGTCCATTTCTGCCTCCAGGGCCATGGCCTGCAGCAAGCCTGGTTGCCCCTGCCTGGGGGGGCGGGCCAGGGCGATCAGCAGCTCATCGGCGGCTTCTGCCGATGGCGCTACACCGAACCGATGCAGGCCCGTGCGGATCTGCGATTCCTTCAGCTCGCAGAGATAGGTCTCCGCCTGGTCCAGACAGGTCTCCAGCAGCTCCGGTTGGCGGCGAATGGCTTCTCGGCTGGGGATTCCGGGCCAGTTGAGGGACAGCAGGCTGGAATGCACCGCCTGTTCCAGCACCCGGGCCCGCTTCCCCCCCAGCTGCCGCACCTCCACCAGTTCATCGAGCAGGCCCTCCAAGCGTTGCAGCGGTCCGTGCAGCCCAGCCCGCCCCAATGGCGGTGTGAGGTGGTCCAGCACCACGGCGTGACCGCGACGCTTGGCCTGAGATCCTTCGCCAGGGTCGTTGACGATGAAGGGGTAAAGGTGGGGGATCGGGCCCAGGGCCAGCTCGGGGCCGCAGGCATCGCTCAACCCCACTGACTTGCCCGGCAGCCATTCCGCACTGCCGTGCTTGCCGACATGCAGCATCACCTGGGTCTGATGCACGCTGCGCAGCCAGAGGTACTGGGCCAGATACCTGTGCGGTGGCGGTAGATCCGGTGAGTGGAGATCGGCGATCTGATCGGCGTCGTAGCCGCGATCCGGCTGGATCAGCACCACCACATGCCCGAAGCGCAGGCCGTGAATGGCAAAGCCCCTGTTTGGATCCAGATCGCAGGCCGCTTCTGGAGGTCCCCAACGGGATTCGATCAAGCGTCGAGCCGATTCCGGAACGCTGGTCCACCACTTCTGATAGGTGGTGAGGGGCAGATGATCCAGCGCTGGGCGGTGCTGTCCTTCCGGTGCATTGGTGCGACCGGACAACAGCTGTTGCATCAGGCCATCGCCTGAATCCGGCAAGGCTCCCGAACCGAGGTCATGGCCGGCGTCAGCCAGCCAGCGGAGCATCCGCGCCGTGCTGTCTGGCGTATCAAGGCCCACGCCATTGGCCACACGACCGTCGCGAACGGGATAGTTGGCCAGCACCATCGCGATGCGCCTCTTGACACAGGGGGTCTGTCGCAGCTCCACCCAGCGACGGCTGTGCTCTGCCAGCCACGCGAGTCCAGATGAATCCGGCTGCAGGCAGGGAATGGCCGTGGCCAGGGGGCCAATGGTCTGCCGGTGGTCACGAAAACCGCAGGGCCGCGTAGTGATCCGAGCATCCAGCTCCGGCATCACCACCTGCAATGACAGATCCATCGGATTCAGCCCCTGGCTGCTCTCCAGCCACTGGGCTCGGCTGCGGCTGCTGCTGAGCAGCTGCAACACCGGTCGATCGAGCCGATCCCAGAGAGGGCTGCCAAGGCCGGCCTGTTCTGTCTGCACCGAGGCAAAGGACGTGCCCGCAATCACCAGCTCAGCGTTTTGCTGCTGCAACAGGTCGTGAACGCCGGCTTGCACTGCCGGGTCTCTCAAGCTGCTGACCCAGAGCAGACAGGGCCGCAGCCCCTCTTGCCGCAGGGCGGCCGTGAGGGCATCCGCCAGGCCAAGGTCTCCGGCCTGAAACTGGGCCCGATAGAGCACCACGCCCACCGCAGACCCCGCTTCAGCGCGCCAATCCCAGGCCATCGGATCGGGGCAAGGCACCACCGCAACGCTGTCGGGTGATACGGGGGTTCCCTCCAGCAGAGCCTCGAGAGCTCCGAGGAACCGCCCCATGTTGTCGATGCCCCCTTCCCGCAGCAGTGCCGACAGCTGATCGGCCAGTTCAGCACTGCAGGAGCCCAGCCCATGCAGTTCGTTGCTCTGATCAGCCGTTCCGGCGAGGACGAGCAGTTGCCGCTGTGTGTCGTCTGCACACCAGCGCTGCAGTTGCTCGAGGCCGTAGCTCCAGTGCCCACGGCTGCCGAGCAGGCGCACCACGATCAAGTGCGCCGCCTGGGCGGTGGTGTTGAGGTAATGGTCCAGCTGCGCTGGGTGCTCCAGGCAGCTCAGGGGCAACGCCCGGATCCGCTCGTTCCAGGCCGGGTTGCTCGGCAGGCTGGCGTCCAGACAGCTGATGTCTGTGCCTGCGCTGGTGAGGAACAGCACATCCGCGCCCGGCTGCTCCACGAGCACCACATCTTCCGGTGGGTCCAGACCCGGACAGGTGGCAAGGCGGTGCATGGCCCCATTCTCCGTGTTGCGGTGCCCGGTGGTGAGAAGATTCAGCGATCGGATCCATCACGGTGATGCATCAGTTCCTGCCCTATGCCTGGTTCCAGGGCCAGTGCGTTCCCTTCGAGGAGGCCAGGATCTCCATTGCCACCCATGCCTTGCACTACGGCACCGGTGCCTTTGGGGGCATGCGCGCCATTCCCGATCCCCAGAACAGCAACACCATGCTGCTGTTCCGTGCTGATCGGCACGCCCGGCGTCTCAGCCAGAGCGCCCGGTTGCTGCTCACGGATCTGAGTGAGGAGACGATCCTCTCAGCTCTCACCGCGATGCTGCAGGCCAACAAGCCTGACCAGCCGATCTATCTGCGGCCCTTTGTGTACACCAGCGATCTGGGCATTGCTCCGCGCCTGCACAACATCGAGACCGATTTTCTGATCTACGGACTCCCCTTGGGGGATTACCTGTCTCCGGAGGGGGTCAGCTGCCGGATCAGCAGCTGGACCCGCCAGGAGGATCGCTCTCTGCCGCTGCGCGGCAAGATCTCCGGCGCCTACATCACCAGTTCCCTGGCCAAGACGGAAGCCGTGCAGAGTGGTTTCGACGAAGCCTTGCTGTTGAACAGTCGCGGCAAGATCAGTGAAGCCAGCGGCATGAACCTGTTCCTGGTGCGTGATGGCCAGCTCATCACGCCTGGAGTGGATCAGGACATCCTCGAGGGCATCACCCGCGCCAGCGTGATTGAGCTGGCCAAAGCGATGGACATTCCTGTGATTGAACGTCCGGTGGACAAAACCGAGTTGTTCATCGCCGATGAAGTGTTCCTCTCCGGCACGGCCGCCAAAGTTACGCCGATCCGTCAGATCGAATCCACGGTGCTGAACGCCAAGCGTCCTGTAATGGATGCGCTGAAAGCCAAGCTGGTGGCGATCACCGAAGGACGGGACCCCGCCTATGAGCACTGGGTGACCCGCATTTCCATTGCCTGATCGAAACGGCTGAAGTTTGCTCTGAGCTTTTCTTAAGATCAGTTCCTCTCAGGGGGTGTACGGATGATGGTGACGCAGGCAGATCGGCAAGTCACCACCTCTGCATTTCTCGACCACCTGCATGGACCGCAGCGTCCTGTGCTGGTATTCGATGGCGCCACAGGCACCAGCCTTCAGGGGCTGGAGCTCACCGCTGATGATTTCGGTGGTCCTGACCTGGAGGGCTGCAACGAGAACCTGGCGGTCACCAAACCGGATGCTGTCAAGGCCGTGCATCGCCAGTTCCTCGAGGTGGGCTGCGATGTCATCGAGACCGACACCTTCGGCGCTGCATCGATCGTGCTGGCGGAATACGGCCTGGAAGACAAGGCCTTCGAGCTCAACAAGCGGGCTGCGGAGCTGGCCCGGGAAATGGCTGATGAATTCAGCACCCCTGAAAAGCCCCGCTTCGTGGCGGGCTCCATGGGACCCACCACCAAGTTGCCCACCCTCGGCCACATCGATTTCGACACGATGCGGGATTCGTTCCGCGAGCAGGCTGAGGGACTGATCGCCGGCAACGTCGACCTGTTCATCGTCGAAACCTGTCAGGACGTGCTGCAGATCAAGGCAGCGCTACAGGGCATCGAAGAGGCCTTTGCCGCCACCGGTGAGCGGCGGGCTCTGATGGTGTCGGTCACGATGGAAACCACCGGCACCATGCTCGTCGGCACGGACATCGCTGCCGTGGTGTCGATCCTTGAACCGTTTCCGATCGACATCCTCGGCCTGAACTGCGCCACCGGTCCGGAGCAGATGAAGGAGCACATTCGCTATCTCTCCGAGCATTCCCCTTTCACCGTCAGCTGCATTCCCAATGCCGGTCTGCCGGAAAACGTTGGCGGCGTTGCCCATTACCGACTCACGCCGGTGGAGCTGAAGATGCAGCTGATGCACTTCGTTGAAGACCTCGGCGTGCAGGTGATCGGTGGCTGCTGCGGTACCACCCCCGCCCACATCGGCAGCCTGGCGGAACTGGCGCAGGAGCTCAAACCGGCTGAACGCCCCTCCCGCTGGGATCGCGCCAGCGCAGAGGATGTGCGACCCAGCCTCAATTACGAGCCTGCCGCCTCATCGATCTATGGCGTCACGCCTTACCACCAGGACAACTCCTTCCTGATCATTGGTGAGCGGCTCAATGCCAGTGGTAGCCGCAAGGTGCGCGAACTGCTGGCGGAAGAAGACTGGGATGGTCTGGTGTCGGTGGCACGGGGCCAGGTGAAGGAGAATGCCCACGTGCTCGACGTCAACGTCGACTACGTCGGTCGCGATGGCGAACGGGACATGCACGAGCTGGTGAGCCGTCTGGTCACCAACGTCAACCTGCCCCTGATGCTCGATTCCACCGAGTGGCAGAAGATGGAAGCGGGCCTCAAGGTGGCCGGGGGCAAGTGCATCCTCAACTCCACCAACTACGAAGACGGTGACGAGCGCTTCTTCAAGGTTTTGGAGTTGGCTCGCCGCTACGGCGCCGCTGTGGTGGTCGGCACGATCGACGAAGAAGGGATGGCCAGAACGGCCGAGAAGAAGTTCGCCATCGCCCAGCGGGCCTATCGCGATGCTCTGGAGTTCGGCATCCCCGACCACGAGATCTTCTACGACCCCCTGGCTCTTCCCATTTCCACTGGTATTGAGGAAGACCGGCTGAATGGTCGCGCCACTGTGGATGCCATCCGGATGATCCGGGAGAACCTTCCCGGTGTGCACGTGGTGCTCGGGGTCAGCAATGTGAGTTTCGGCCTCTCACCGGCAGCACGGATCACGCTGAATTCGGTCTTCCTCCACGACTGCTGTGAAGCCGGCATGGATTCGGCCATCGTCAGCCCCGCCAAGATTCTTCCGTTGATCAAGATCAGCGATGACCACCAGACGGTGTGTCGTGATCTGATCAATGACAACCGCCGTTTCGAGGACGGCATCTGCGTCTACGACCCGCTCACCGAACTCACCAAGTTGTTCGAGGGAGTCAGCACCAAGGAAGCCCGTGCCTCGGGCCCCTCGCTGGCGGATCTGCCGATTGAGGAACGGCTTAAGCAGCACATCATTGATGGCGAGCGCATCGGGCTTGAGCCCTCCTTGGACGAGGCGCTGCAGACCTATCCCCCTCTGCAGATCATCAACACCTTCCTGCTGGATGGCATGAAGGTGGTGGGTGAATTGTTCGGCAGCGGCCAAATGCAGCTCCCCTTCGTGCTGCAAAGCGCCGAGACCATGAAATCCGCCGTGGCTCACCTCGAGCCGCACATGGAAAAAAGCGAGGGCGAGAGCACTAGCAAGGGCAAGTTCCTGATCGCCACGGTGAAGGGCGATGTCCATGACATCGGCAAGAACCTGGTGGACATCATCCTCACCAACAACGGCTACGAAGTGATCAACCTCGGCATCAAGCAGAGCTGTGAAGCCATCGTTGAGGCCCAGCGCGAACATCAGGCCGATTGCATCGCCATGAGCGGTCTGCTGGTGAAATCCACGGCCTTCATGAAGGACAACCTTCAAGCCTTCAACGATGCGGGGATTGATGTTCCTGTGATCCTCGGCGGTGCGGCCCTGACGCCACGCTTCGTGCAGAAGGACTGCCGCGAGGTGTACGACGGCAAGGTGATCTACGGCCGTGATGCCTTCGCTGATCTGCGCTTCATGGATGCCTTGATGGATGCGAAGCGCAGCGACAACTGGACCAACCCCAAGGGCTTTCTTGCTGATGCTCCCCAAGGGGTTGGCCTGGATGAAGAGTCGACAACCTCCGACAAGGCTGAGGAGACCTCCGCCTCCGCAACGGATGCTCCGGCAGCGGATCTGCCGCCGGTGAGTTCAGATCGATCCGACGCCGTTCCCGCTGAAGCCGCACCGCTGGCTCCCTTCCTCGGCTCTGCGGTGATCACTGAGGCCGACATCGATATCGCTGAGGTCTTCCACTACCTCGACCGCAATGCCCTTTTTGCAGGCCAGTGGATGCTCCGAAAAACCAAGGAGCAGAGCAGAGACGACTATGAGGCGATGCTGGCGGAGAAGGCAGAGCCGGTGCTGAAGGAGTGGATGCAGCGCTGCATGGGTGAGTCGCTGTTGACCCCCCGGGCGGTTTACGGCTACTTCCCTGTGGGACGCGATGGCAACAGCCTTCGGGTGTTCGATGCCGACGGCACGCGGGAACTCGGGCGTTTTGAGCTTCCCCGTCAACGGTCTGGCAACCGCTATTGCATTGCCGATTTCTTCAACGATCTGGACGCTGAGGGACGTCCGACGGATGTGCTGCCGATGCAGGCGGTGACCATGGGCCAGAAGGCCTCTGTGGTGGCTCAGGAGCTGTTCAAGGGCGATCGCTACAGCGACTACCTGTACTTCCATGGTCTTGCGGTGCAGATGGCCGAAGCGATGGCCGAATGGGTGCATGCACGGATTCGTTCGGAGCTCGGCTTCGCTGATCCCGACGGCATGGCCCTGCGGGATGTGCTGGCGCAGCGATACCGCGGCAGCCGGTACTCCTTCGGCTACCCCGCTTGCCCCAATGTGGCTGATTCCAGGCAGCAGCTGGATTGGCTCGGAGCTGAGCGCATCGGCTTGAGCATGGACGCGAGTGACCAGCTCGAGCCTGAGCAGAGCACCACAGCATTGGTGGCTCTCCACTCCCAGGCTCGTTACTTCAGCGCCTGAGCCCTGAGTGGCGTCCCATAGCCTGAGACGCCTTGTTTCTGCTCACCATGGCCATTGCCGGACCGGACGGTGTTGATGCCGCCATCAAAGCGGGTGTGGATCTCGATGGGAGTCCAATCCCTGAAGCGATGCTCGCCCTCTACAACCAGGTGATGGATCTGGAAAGTCAGCGCGCTCGAAGTGGTGTTCTGAAATCGATGCGCAATCGGGTGGTCAAGACCGGAGCCAAGCATTTCGACCAGGACACCCTCAATCAGAGGCTCCTGGAGGCCGGATGGGACGGTCTGAAGGACAAGGAGATCGCTTTCTTCTACGGGTGATCTCCTTGTGACGGAGAGGCGCTGCCGGACTCAGTCCTGGCAGAGCTTCTCCATCGTTTCGATCACCTCTTGCTGGAATGATTCCAGGGCACTGGACTCGCTCAAATCAAGACCTTCGCCAGCGGCGTTCTGGGCCAGGTCCTGGAAATGAAAGGCTCCCTCTCCATTGGCAAGGAACTCGATCGCCGAGCTCTCGCCGCTCTCGCGAAACGCATCGCAGAGCGCCAGAAACGCAGCGTCTTCAGTGAACTCCCAATCCATCGAGTGGACATGACTGAATGACCTTTAACCCGCTCCCCCAGGGGTTCGTCAACCGTCTGAAGTCAAAATGTGCCAGTCCTTGGGCAGACTCCCCCTCGATTAAGCGCTCAGATGTCCAGCAGTAGCCCCGAATTTCCGCCGGCCAAGAACGTTCTTGGTGACCCACTTCAGAGTTGCAGTTGTGAGCCGATGACGGGTTGGTATCGCAATGGTCTCTGTCAAACAGATCCATCGGATCACGGCCAGCACAGCATCTGCTGCGTGATGACCGAGCAATTTCTCAGTTACAGCAAAGCCCAGGGCAATGACCTGATCACGCCGATGCCTGCTTTTCAGTTCCCAGGCTTGAAACCAGGGGACCACTGGTGCGTCTGTGCACCGCGCTGGAAGCAGGCCTACGAGGATGGCGTGGCACCTCTTGTCCGCCTGGAGGCCACGGAAGACACCGCCCTCACGGTCGTCAGCCTTGACCAGCTCAAGCAGCACGCTCACCAATCGATCGACTGACCGTCCCAGGCGAGAAAGGCCCCTGATTGTTCCGGGGTCTGCTGCAGCAACACCTCAACCAGCTGACGCGCGGCCCGTTCTGGAGAGAAAAGTTTGTCCGCTGCCACGAAGCTCTGAAACGGACGAGACAGGTCTGTGTCTGTAGTACCGGGATGCAACAGGCTCACGGTGGCCAACGGCCAGCGGCGGGCCCATTCAATGCTCAGGCAGCGCAGCAGCTGGTTCTGAGCCGCCTTGGCTGCCCTGTAGCCGTACCAGCCCCCGGTTCGGTTGTCGCCGATGCTTCCCACGCGAGCGCTGAGGCTGGCGAAATGAAAGGGTTGATCGCGCTTCAGCAGAGGTTCGATCGCCTTGGCCAGCAGGATCGGAGCCATGGAATTGATGCCGAATTGCTGCTCCAACTGGGATCGATCGACCTGTTGAAGACGTTTTTCCGGTTGCAGCCCAGGACCGTGCAGTCGACCGCTGCAGTTGAACACCAATCGCAGGGGGAGCCCCTCGGCCTCCAGGCTTGCGCGCAGCCCATCCAGATCACTGTCGTTCTCGATGTCCAGTTGCAGTGAGGATGCCGGCGGTCCATGACGTCCAGCGGTCAGCACCTTCAGATCAGGGCAGGTGCGCTTCAGTTCTGCTGCTACTGCCAATCCGATCCCGCCGGGGCCAACCACCAGGGCCAAGCCAACCCAAGTGGTTGAGGCTGCTTCGACCATGTGATCTTGCTGCGGAGAAGAGACCGTCTAGCGGAAATCAGGCATCATCGGCTGGAGGCTCTGTTGAGCGGTTCTGGTGCCCTTTCGCCGTCATTTCTGGCCCCCGGCCGTGTTCGGAAGCCTGCTCATGGCTGCGTTGATCGGCTGGTTGGCTCGGCCACTCCCCCAGCGGTCTGATCAGCCGAGCTCAAGCTTGCTTGCGCTGCTCGATCACGACGCACCTGTTGGTTCTCGTTTTGTTCCAAGGGTGCCGCCGGGTTCTGATCATGTGCCCCTGGCGATCCGCGTCGGTTTGGTCAGCCAGAGCCCCATCACCGCCTTCCGGCCAGGACCCAACGTGCTCTGCCGCAACCAGCACAGCTCTGTAATTCCTGCTCAACAGCTGCTGAACAGGCTTGCTGCGTCCACTCAGCCTGAGATTCATTGCTCCGGTGGACCTGTTCAGATCAACCAGCAGCACTATCGAGGCGATGTATCCCTGCTTAAAGGCCAAGGTGATTGGCTCCCGGTGGTCTCACTTGACCTGGAGACTTATGTGGCTTCAGTGGTTGGCGCTGAAATGCCCAGCACATGGCATCGGGAAGCACTGAAAGCGCAGGCCGTTGCAGCCCGCTCCTACGCGATGGCGCATCTCGCCCGACCGGCAACGACGGTGTACCACCTGGGTGACACAACCCGTTGGCAGGTGTTTGCAGGGGAGAAAAGCACCACCACGGCCAGTCGTTCAGCCACACGGGAGACCCGCGGGATCATCCTCAGTTACAGCGGTGGCATTGTGGAAAGCCTTTATGCGTCGAACGCGCAAGTGAGTGCTGAAGCCCATGGCCATCTCGGCGCCAGCATGAGTCAAACCGGTGCTCAGAGCCTTGCCCGTCAGGGACTTCCCTTCAATGCCATTCTCGGCAAATACTACGCAGGAGCCTCGCTGGCGCGGTTGACATGGCATGACCAGTGAACTGCTTCAAAAAGCGATCGAGGTAACGGTTGCAGCGACCTCATCCGGGGCGCTGGTGCCGCTTGACACCTCGTTGACCCACCTCATGGGGGATGGAGGAAGTCGCTTTGAGTTACGCCATCTGCTCAGCGCCACACCCAAACACCTTCGAGCATCAGGACCGAAGCCGAATCCGTTTCTCCCCTGGGACCAACGTCTGGAGGTTGATCGGATCGGTGAGTCCCACGTCGTGATCCTGAACAAATATCCCGTTCAGACCACGCACATGTTGCTGATCACCCAGGACTGGCAACCCCAGACCGGTTGGTTATCGATGGAGGATTGGCGCTCCCTCGCCCGGGTCGATGCAATGACGACGGGGCTGTGGTTTTTCAACAGTGGGCCTGATGCCGGCGCCAGTCAGCCCCATCGACATCTGCAGTTGTTACCGCGTTCAGCAGGGGAGCGGATCTGTGCTCGTGAGGATTGGTTCCAGCGCTGTGCGGAGGGCACAACAACGTCTGATCAGGATCCTCTGTTGCACAGTGCACAGGTCGCGCCGATCCGTTCAACACTGACGGCCGAGATGCTTCATCAGTTGTATCTCGCTCTGGCTGCAGACCTCGGGTTGGGGCACCCCACCACCGACGACTGCCCTCGCGCGGCTTACAACCTGCTGCTCTCACGCCAGTGGATGGCCATGGTTCGCCGCGGAAGGGAGGGGATTCGTGGCTTCAGTGTCAACGCCCTCGGCTTCGCAGGATCCTTGTTGAGCACCGAGGTCTCCGATCGGCAATGGATTCAGCATGCGGGGCCAGAAGCTCTGCTTCAAGCCGTTGTTAGCGGGCAGAGCTGAAAAGTTCAGTGATGGCACAGATGCCGTGGCGTGCCTCTCTCTGCCAAGGCTGGAGATGCAGCCAACAAGCATTCATTGGACAAGACCTGCCTCAAGCGTCAGAACCGACAAATTCAGGACAACTTGCATCTGGTTCGACCCATTGCCCGTCACTACGCCCAGCAGACAGGCCTCGAAAGCGACGATCTCCTGCAAGTGGGATGTCTCGGCCTGATCAAGGCATACAACCGCTATGAGGCGCAGCGGGGGGCACCCTTTCCAAGCTTCGCCAAGCCGCACATCCGGGGAGCCATTCTTCATTCCCTCGCGATAGAGCAGGTTTGGTCCGACTCCCAAGGGCCGTCGAGGAGCGGGCCACGAAGATGATGCGCAACCCGGAAGGCACTCCTCTCAGCGCAGCCGATGCCCTGGCGGTGGACCACTACCGCAGCAAGCAGCACTGGGTGGAATTCAATGACGACCTCCTTGATGACCGACCGGAGGGAATCGATCTGATCGAACGCTCAGAGGCTTGGAGCAGAGTGAACAAGCTGTTCCGCAATCTTGAAAAAGACGATCAACGCGCTCTGCAGATGGTCGTACTCGATAGAATGAGTTTGCGGCAAACAGCGCAACAGCTCGACGTTTCGGCAATGACTGTTCAGAGGCGCGTTAAACGCGGCCTGAACACCCTCGCGAACGAGCTGAAAGCTGCTCAGCTGGGCGCCTGAGCGTCGCGATCCATCTGATCTTGAAGCGTTTGGATGGCGGCATTGAGGGCCGACAGCTGCCGTTCAGCACTATCACGCCAGAACCTCAGCATCGACATCTTCCGTTCCTGATGTTGGCGACGCAGGGTCGTGTGATCGGTGCTGGGGCTGCAGCAGAAGGGAGGAAGCATGTCAGCGTCGGCTCTTCTCGCATGCTGACCGATTTTCAAGCGTGGTGTGATTCACCGATCACTTGGCTGTCTCAGAAGGTGGAACTACGGTGAGAATTCAGAGCATCCACATCGTGGTGTCGACGTTGCTTCGAACACCACAACCATAAGCCGCATGAGTCTCAGGCGAATCCCAATTTTGGTCTTGACTTGCGTCTCGTTTGCGGGTCTTGAGTTTGGCCTTCGGCGCAGCGCTGAGGCGTATGTCGCCCTGATGGCAGGTCAAAAAGCTCGACCTCTCAACGGCACCTTCAACAACGTTCCGGTTCTTCACTCCAATCAACCGGAGATCGTCACCGGGCCAGGAATCCTGGTGAACACAGCTTCGGGTTCGGCCATCGCCGCAGAGTCAAACCAGCCGCTTCGTAACGCCGCCCACACCTTCAACGGTGAATTCGGCGTTCATATGCACCACAAGTATTACCCCCAAGACCAAGCCAAGTTGGGGGGGAGTCGATCCAGGGGCTTGATGACCCTGTCTCTGATCGCGACGAATCCCGGATCAAGCCCGATCACGCTCAATTTTGAGCGAGGCTCCGTCAAAAACAGTTTTGAAGCGCCCTATCACCCGAATCGTTTGATGGGGGTCAAACCCCTCGGGAAGCGTCCTTGGAACACAGGACCTGGCGATGCCACCGCTGTTCAACTCCTGCGCGGCGAACTGGACCGGAAATTACCCGAACAGGTCGTGATCCCGGCAGGTGGGCAGAAGGTTGTGGTGCGTACCGTGCTTCCTGCCCGTGGCATTGCCAACGGATTGCTGAGTGGACGCAGCAATGGTCCTTTCACGATGGCTGTTGTTGCGGCCGAGCAATCAGCACAGGATTCCGATCTCTTCGCGGTGCTGCAGTCCGGGCGACTGGCTCCGGGGAGGATTTATCTCAACCGGATTCGCGAGATCCAGCTGGGTCGTGTTTTCTCCCGGGTGGCCGGCGTCGCCCTGGGCGATGCCTACAAGGCTCAGATCAGCCATGACCTCAACCAGGGTCCACTGCATGTTCCTCTGACCAGCACAAAGCGGCATCACTTCGGCACCAGCGATGTTCAGGTCAATCCGTTGACCACACGGATGATTGACTCCGCTCTGAACAACGTCGGCACCTATGGGGTTCGCTACGACGTGACCCTCAATGTTTCCGGTGCAGGCCCCCATCAACTGGTGCTCAGTCACCCTGTGGTCTCTGGCAAGAAGACGTTCACAGCTTTTCGTGGATCCCTGCAGATTGTTCAGGATCGAGCCCTTCAGGAGGTTCACGTGGGCATGCGCTCAGGGGAAAGCCTGGCCCTGGCTGATCTCAACCTGGTGCCAGGCACCCGTAAGGCGGTGAAGGTGAGTCTGGTTTATCCAGCTGATGCCACACCAGGCCATCTCCTCAGCGTCGTTCCCGTGCAGCAGCTGGCCATGCTTCATCGACGCAAGCAACAACAGCGAGATGCCCAGTTGAAACTTGCAGACTCCAAATCCCGCAAGGTGGGGCCGAAGAGCGCTCCTCCTCCTCCAGAAGCCAAGCCTGTTGTTGTGGACCCTGCACCAGTGATGCCAGCAACGTTGAAGCCGGCCCCAGGGATTCCTGCCGTGATTCCCGTGGCCAGTCCCCGTTATGGCGATGTGATTCGTTCTCAGCAGCAATGGTTGCTCCAGCTTCAGGGTCGATAACCTTCCCGAAGGTGGATTGAACTTTTGAGCGGCGAGGACTCAAAACGTCAACGCATCTCTGTGGAGATGTCAGAGCCCATGGTCGCGTTGATTGACCAGCTCAAGGGTGAATACGGAGCACGTTCCCGTGGACGAGTGCTTGAAATGCTCCTGCAGGATCTGCTCGACCCTGGGGATGCGGCATCGGATCCCGAGATCGCACCCATCAAGGATGATCCTGAACCAGCAGCAACAAGCAGATCTGATGAGGTCACCAGTCTCGTTCTGATCTCAACGGGCAACGATCTACAGGGTGTTGAAGAGATTCCAACCTCAGCATCTGTGGTTCCCACGGGGGGGGCTGCCTCGGGCATTGATCTGCCGGGCTTCGTGAGCAAGCGCACCAGTCAGCTCAAAGCGACCCTTCGCTCTGCGCAGCAGCGCGATTCTGCACAGAACGAGCCGCTTGTCTCAACGGTGGATTCCGTTGATCTCAGAGAGGCCAGTGCTGCTGCTGAAGAACACTGGAGGTCCTTGTACGGCCAACCACCGGGCCCAACCGTGATTGAAGCCGCCATGACCTGGCTGGCCCGTGATGTCTGGTCCAGCACCGATGCCAGTGATGGGCGTCCATTCACCTGGTCGGCTGCGAATGCGGCCGTTGAAACGCTCTGTGCCGGCTGGGAGTCAGGCGATCCATCGCTGGGACGTGTGATGGTGGTGGCCGGAGCTCTTGAGGATCCCTTTGCCACGTCTTCATTGGCGGAGCGCATGCCGACCCTGATCCGTCGCTTTGTGAACCGCTTCCGTCGCAGCCGGCAGGTCACCTCCTTCGAAACTTTGGAGTCAACGATGACGGTGCACGGGGCGCTCAAGCTCTTGGGGTTGTCGACCCAGGCAGGCACCTCGGTCACCCTGAGCTCCATCCGGGATGCTTACAAGCAACGGGCACTTGAAGAACACCCTGATGCGGGTGGTTCCACCGATGCGATGCGGCGACTCAATGAGGCTTATCGGTTGCTGCGCGAGTTGTACCGAAACCGTTGATCACTTATCCCAGTTAAGACGCCTTATTGGACTCTAATTGAGTCTTGCCTGATTTGTCTGAGTCAGTGTTCGTGTTCGGTGCCGTGGCTACGAACAATCAACCAGGCACTGAGGGCCAGCATTGCCACAGACCCACACAGCGCCAACAGGTCGGTGGCGTTGTTCACCTCGAAGCCAATGGTCTTTTTGAACGCAGCGACAATCAGGCCCACGACAATCACATTGGACAGATTGTTTTTCAGGCTTTGAAGGCTGTTCACCGAGAGGATGTTGGTGTGCTGCTCTTCCCCACCCTCAAGGCGTGGATCCAGGTCTGAAATCACAAGCTCATAGATGCCATAGCCAAAGATCAGCAGGGCGATGCCGATCACGAAGTAATCAACCCCTCCAACCATCTGAGCGATTGTCTTGGCGGCAACGCTCTTGGTCGTGAACGACAGCAGCATGATCACGAAAAAGGCATTGATGACTTCGATCGCCCCAATCACGAAGCAGCCAACGCTTCCGAGCAGGCTCAACACCACCGGAACAATGCTGACTAGCCGGAATTTCCAGATCAGCCGCTCAAACCGTCGTTCAATCCATCGCGCGGCCATGGCTCAACTCAATCAACCCATCGGGCATAGTCTGATCATCACAATTGCAGATCTTGGGTGATACGCAGAACAAGACTTAAAACTTGTCTCGACTGAGATAAGCGCTAATTCTCAAGATTCAGATCTTGCGTTGTTTTGTTTGCAGCATCCATGAATTCCTCTGCTGTTCCGATCTCATGCAAAAAATCACTGTTTGCTGCTTTTTGCTGTAGTCCAAGGCCAGTCCAGGGAGCATGTTGAGCCTTCAAAAACCAGTGGATATAAACATTTTTGAGTCGGCGTACCTGCAGTAGACACAGGTACGCAGTCAGATCCACAGTTTTTCTGCCCTTGCTGCTTGAGCCTGGCTGAGTCTCGGATTGATCGCATGGGAATTGCTCCAGGACCCATCCCTGGTCTCGCCTTGGTTCGTTGAGATCCGTAAGATGAATTGCTGATCTTGTATGGGACTTGTTATGAGTCTTGTTACTGATCTTATTTGAGATAGCTGGCAATAAAAAACCGGGCTTGTAGGCCCGGCTCTTTGCTGATGTCGTTCTCTGAATCAGGTCGACGTCTGCATGCCCTGAATCAAGAAGTCGAAGTATGGAGACGCGAGCTTCACCTGCTGTTCAGACAACAACGACAGGGACGCCTCCTTCATGCACTTCATCGCTTCGACCATGCCAGGCATCGGAACACCGAGGCTGTTGTACATCTCACGAGCACCCACCAGGCCGATCTCCTGGATCATTTCGGTGCTGCCGGCCAGCACTCCGTAGGTGATCAGACGCAGATACCAGCTGTAGTCGCGCAGGCACTGGGCCCGCTGGCGCTGACCATAGGCATTGCCGCCAGGTGCGACGTATTCAGGTTTGCGACCAAACAGTTGCTTGGCGGATTCGTCGACGATCTTCTTTTCGTTTTCGGTCAGAACCTTGACCACAGAAACGCGCATGGCGCCTTGGTCAAGGAAATCCACCATGGTGCGGAGTTCTCCGCTGGTGGGATACCGCAGATCGTCATCGGCCTGGAGGATGAGATCCCGGACAACGCTCATGGAACTGGGCAGGCTTCGTGGAGTTTAGTGGTCTCGACCCGTTCACCAGACCCATCTCCGCCCGGGTGTTACGCCATTGCAATGGCAGGGAACCGAGAGCATGACCAAAGTCGACAGCCCGCACAGCATTGAACCGCGGCCCGGGCTCACGATCGAGCTCGAGGCTGTTGACCTGGATCGCGAGGGCAAGGGTCTGGCCCGTTGGAACAACTGGGTGATCGTCGTTCCTGATCTTTTGCCTGGGGAGCGCGCCACCGTTCAGCTGCAGCAACGTCAGAAGTCGCGCTGGTTGAGCCGTCGTGTGGACCAGATCTCGTTTTCCGCAGAGCGGCGTCGCCCTCCCTGCATCCTTGCCGATGACTGTGGTGGTTGCACTCTGCAACGTCTGGACGACTCTGCCCAAACCCGTTGGAAAGCCCAGCAGCTTCAACAGACCATGCAGCGCATTGGGAGCATTGATGTTGCCCCTGCGGCCACCCTTGTTGATGCTGAACGCTGCTTTGGTTACCGCAACAGGGCCTTGATCCCTCTAAAGCGGGATCAGAACGGACGCCTGAAGGCCGGCTACTTCCGACCGAAGACCCACAAGATTGTCAATCTGAACCACTGCCCGGTGCTCGATCCACGCCTGGACGCGTTGGTGGAGCCTCTCAAGCAAGACCTCGATGCAGGGGGGTGGCCGGCGGACCATGACCTGCTTGAAGCCCAGGGTCTGCGCCATCTCGGACTTCGTCTGGCCAGCGCAACGGGAGACGTGTTGATCACGTTGATCAGCAGCCATGCTCAGCTTCGAGGCCTAGAGGATCTCGCTCAGAGCTGGGTGGAGCGTTGGCCTGAGGTGAAAGGGGTCTGCCTCAACCTGCAACCCAAGGCCAACAACCTCGTGCTTGGTCGCATCACCCATTGCCTCGCTGGAGTCCCCACCATCGAGGAACAGTTCTGCGGCATCAAGCTCGCCCTCAGCAGCACCACCTTTGTTCAGGTGAACACGCCACAGGCGGAACGGATCGTTCAGCGGCTCACCGACTGGCTCTTGAATCAGTGCGCCGGCGCACGGGTGGTCGACGCTTATTGCGGCGTCGGAACCATTGCCCTGCCCCTGGCCAAGGCCGGTTTTGATGTTCAGGGTCTGGAACTCAATTCCGACTCGGTGGAGCAGGCCCGGCTGAATGCCATGCACAACGGCCTTTCCTCCCGCTGTGCCTTTGATGCCGGTGATGTGGCAGACCTCCTCGCTGCGCATCTGGACGACTGTCAGGCGCTGGTGTTGGATCCACCGCGCCGGGGTCTGGATCGACGCGTGGTGGACAGCATCCTTGAGCAGCCTCCTGCCGTGGTGGCCTACCTCAGCTGTGACCCCGCCACGCAAGCACGGGATCTGAAAGCTCTGCTCGCTCCATCAGGTTCCTACGAGCTGGAGGTGCTCCAGCCCGTGGACTTCTTCCCCCAGACAACGCACCTTGAGTCGTTGGCGCTGCTGAAACGGGTCAGCTCCTGAGCTCAGCTTGAAACTGCTTGCTCAAAGCAGCACGCACCTTGTCGTGAACGGGCTGAATTTTGTCGTCGGTGAGGGTTTCGTTCTTGCCGCGGTAGCGCAGACGGAAGGCTTGGCTCACTTTGTTGTCGCCCAGCTGCTCGCCCTCAAAGCGATCCACCAGTTCCACCTGCTCCAGAAGAGGTTTGCCCGCCTTGCGGATGGCTTGGATCAGATCGGCAGCGGCACTGGATCGGTCGACGATGACGGCAAGATCCCGCTCGCTGAACGGCACGGTTGGGAAGGGCTTGAAGGACGGCGTCCAGCGGTTGCTGCGGGTAGCGGCATCCAGCAGTCGGGCAAGGTCGAGTTCGAACAGATAGGTGGCTTCAGGAAGATCGAGCTCCTCAGCTATGGCTGGGTGCAGTTGTCCGAAACAGCCCAAGGGGCGTCCCTCCAACACCAGGGTGGCGGCCCGACCTGGATGCAGTCGTGCGTCGTCTGTCAGGCGACGGTCGGACAGCTCCAGCTGCAGGGCCTCCATCACCCGGGTGAGAACGCCACGGGCCTGGAAATAGTTGGGCGCCTGGGGTTTGCCACTGGTTGCCCAGGTGGAGAGGCGTCGATCTCCGCAGATCACACCAGCCAGAACCGCTGTCTGGCTGACGGCCTCCGGGGATCCGCTGTAGGTGTTGCCGATCTCAAAGACGGAGCAACCCCGCTGCGACGCCTTCAGATTGCGAACACAGATCTGCAAGTGCTCTTCCCAGAGGTTGGTGCGCAGATGGCTTGTGTCGGCCAACAACGGATTGCTGATGGCGATGCGCTGTTCCTTCTCTGAACCAGGCACGAGAGACAGGGTGGTGACCTCCTGCAGCCCTGTGGCACATAACAGCTGCCGTAGACGCCGTTCCGCCTGCTGGCGCGGTGTGAGTGCTCCGGGCTCCAGCGGATCCGGCAGATGAGCCCCGAATCGGTCGAAACCAACAAGACGAGCCACTTCCTCGATCAGATCAACTTCACGCTGCAGGTCTTGCCGTCTCGATGGGGGCGCCATCACCTCCCACCCCTGTTCATGGGTTGAGAGCTGGCAACCGAGGGCTGTCAGGCAGTTTTCGATGCTGGTGTCATCCAGATCCTCCGGGCCATCGGCAGCATCGAGGGGGCCAAGCAGGTGATGCAGGGCACTGCGCCGCAACAGCACCGGTCCCGCTTCTGCAGGACCGGTGCCGCCCACCCAACGGCCGCTCTCAGAGCAGGAAAACTCCTGACTCAACAAGGCCGAAGCACGGGCCGAACAGGGCAGGGTCATTTCCACAGGCAACCCTTTTTCGAACCGGCTGCTGGCATCGGTGCGCAAGCCCAAGGCCCGGGCGGACTGGCGAACCCTCGGCGGAGCAAACAGGGCGGATTCCAGCCAGATGTTCCGGGTACTGGCGGTCACCCCACTCTCGAGACTCCCCATCACACCTGCGACGGCGACAGGCCGGTCATGGCAGGTGACGACCTGCACACGGCTGTCGAGGGTTCGCTTCTGATCATCCAGACCGACGAAGATTTCCCCATCGCGGGCGGAACGGACCGCAAAACTCTTGGCGTCCACCGGTTGCCCGGTCAGTTGTTCCAGCGCATCGGCATCAAAGGCGTGGAGGGGTTGCCCCTGTTCGAGCATCACCAGATTGGTGACGTCAACCACCGCATTGACGCTGTTCACGCCACCTCGCTCAAGGCGCTGCTGCAACCAGGTGGGTGAGGGCTTGGAGCCGTCCACACCCTCAATCCTGGTGATCGTGTAGAAGCAGCCGTCCAGTTCTGTGGTCAGCGGATTGGTGCTGGGATTCAGATCCACCTCGGGCAGGCTCAAGCTGCCACCGGTCAAGGCCGCCACCTCGCGAGCGATACCCACCATCGAGAGGCCGTCGGGGCGATTGGCGGTGATGGCCAGCTCCAGAACGGTGTCGTCGAGACCCAGCAGGGGCGCCACAGGCGACCCGTTGGGCGGCAACGATTCATCCAGCTCATCCAGAATGGCGATGCCGTCGGATTGCTCCGTCAGACCCAGCTCGGTCAGGGAGCAGATCATTCCGTTGCTGGCTACACCCCGCAACTCGCCGGCTTTGATCGTCAAACCCACGGCGGGGAGGGTGGCTCCGACCATGGCCACCGGAACATGGATCCCGGCACGAACGTTGCCGGCACCACAAACGATCTGGATGGGATCCTGAGCTCCGACATCCACCTTGCAAACGCTCAGCTTGTCGGCGTTGGGGTGTTTCTCCCGCTCCAGCACATGACCAACCACCACGCCTTGGGCCTGGGCGCTGAGGTCGTCAACGTCGTCCACCTCAAAGCCTGCCATCGACAGACGCTCGGAGAGATCGTCCACGGACTCATTCACCTGGACCAGCTGCTTCAGCCAGGAGATGGATACCCGCATCGGATCTAAGCCAGACAGGGCGCGATCTTAGGAAGTCCCCTTTGGAGAGCTGCCCAAGGCCTGTCGGGTCAGGGGGTAAGCTCGATGTTTGTCAATTCGCTTCGCACCTGCGGCGCAACGTCCTTTATGGCCAAGAACAAGGGCGTCCGGATCGTGATCACTCTTGAGTGCACCGAATGCCGGTCCAATCCCGCCAAGCGTTCACCCGGCGTGTCTCGCTACACGACGGAAAAGAACCGCCGGAACACCACCGAACGGCTGGAGATCAAAAAGTTCTGTCCCCACTGCAACAAGTCCACGCTCCACAAGGAGATCAAGTGACCTTGCAGGTCCGTCTTTCCTCCATCCGTTCCTGAGTCATGTCCAGCTCCTTCTTCAAGAAGCGTCTTTCGCCGATCAAGCCCGGTGATCCCATCGATTACAAGGATGTGGATCTTCTCAAGAAGTTCATCACAGAACGCGGCAAGATCCTTCCCCGTCGCCTCACCGGCCTCACCGCCAAGCAGCAGCGCGATCTCACCAACGCCGTCAAGCGTGCCCGCATCGTTGCCCTTCTGCCCTTTGTGAACCCCGAAGGTTGATCCTCGGGCGTTGAACAACTCAATCCAACCCGGAGACACCGTCGCGGTTGTTCTCAAGGGTTCTCCTCTATTCGGCCGTCTTCTGTCCATCAAGGGCAGTAAGGCGGTTCTTTCTTTTGGTGGTCAACGTCGTGACCAGGGCCTGCCCCTGCGCGACCTGATTGCCATTGATCCCGAGCATCGCTTCGAGAACAGTGCTTTACCGGCTCCTGAGCAGGTGCAGGACAGCGCTCCATCAGCACGGGCCGTCGTGGAGGCTTGGCAGCTGTTGGAAACGGATCAACCGGGGGGATTGGCTCGATTAAGTCTCTGGGAGTTTGGCGAGTTGGTGTTAACCCCGTTCAACCTCGCTGGGCTGGCAGCGTTGTGGGCCTGGCTTCATGGGAACCAACAGCTGTTCCGCTGGCGTCGCGACCGTCTGATCCAACCGCTCCCCCGCGAGGAAAGGGACAGCCTGCGGCGCCAACGCCGAGCTGAGCGGCAGGCGCAACAGCATCAACAACGACAGCTCGCGTTACTTCGAGCTGAGCGAGCCCTCAGCGACGATGAACGCCTGGAACTGGACCCGGTTTGGGATGAGCGCTTCAGCCACTGGATTCAGTTGCTGAAAGACAATCCCGCTGCGGTGGGTTCCGATCTTGATCTCCAGCAGTGGTCGGCAGCGTTGTCGATTGGATCGGATGCCGCCGATTTGCGGCAGTGGTTGATCGTGCGTGAGTTGCTCGATCCCAACGAGCCCATTGGCCTGAGAGGCAGCGTCTGGTCGCGCCGTTTTCCCTCTGATCTGGTGGAGGAAGCGAATCGCCTTGTTGCTCTTTCGGAAGAAGAACTGCCTGGGGATGAGCAACGCATCGACCTCACCCACCTGGCCACCTACAGCCTGGACGATGCAGGCACCCGCGAAATTGATGATGCGCTCTCGCTGGAGAGTCGTGATGGCGTCAATTGGATCTGGATCCACATCGCTGATCCCAGCCGTCTGATCGACATTGACTCCCCCCTGGATCAGGAAGCCAGACGTCGGGCCACAAGCTTGTATCTGGCGGAGGGTGTGATGCCCATGCTCCCTCTGGAACTGGCTGCCGGTCCCCTCAGCCTTCGAGCTGGGCAGCGCTGTGCAGCCCTGAGTGTGGCTGTTCACCTCGATGCCGATGGTGCTGTGGTGGAGCAACGGATTGCTCGCAGCTGGATACGACCCCGCTATGGCCTCACGTACGGCGATGGCGACGAGCTGATCGAGTTGGCACCTCCAGGAGATGAGGCCCTTTCGGATCTTTCGGGACTGTTGATGCAGCGCATGCGCTGGCGACGCTCCAAACGAGCCGTGATGTTTGACCGGCCTGAAGGGCGCTTCCGCCGCAGCGATGGGTCCTTGACGCTGCAGGTGATTGACCCGTCACCGTCGCGCCTAATGGTGAGTGAAGCGATGCTGCTGATGGGTGCTGTTGTGGCCAGCTTTGGGCAAGAGCACAACCTGCCTCTGCCGTTCCGCAGTCAGCCTGCGGCGGAGCTGCCCTCAAGCGATGAACTCGATCGAATCCCCGAGGGACCAGCCCGTGATGCGGCGATCAAGCGCTGCTTGAGCCGTGGCGTGCAGGGTACGCGGGCCATGCCCCATTTCAGTCTCGGCCTTGAGGCCTATGTGCAGGCGACGTCACCGATTCGACGCTACGCCGATCTCATCGCCCACCGGCAGATCATTGCCCAGCTGTCGGCGCTTGAACCGATGGATGAAGAGCGTCTTGGGGAAGTGATTGACGATCTTGATGATCCATTGCGCCAATCCATTCAGATCAGCCGGGAGGATCAGCGTCACTGGCAGCAGGTGTGGTTCGCCGAGCATCACAACACCGTCTGGACGGCCGTGTTCCTGCGCTGGTTGCGCCCGCAGGATCGCTTGGCCCTGGTTCATGTGAGCGATCTGGCCATGGATTTGGTGGGTTGTGTTTCTGCAGACGACCCTTCCCCTGGCGACGTTCTTGAACTCAAGGTGGGTCGTGCTGACCCGGTACGCGGTGAGCTTCAGCTTCAGTTGGCTTGATCCAGAACCCCGGTGACCCGGACCCAAGGCCCCCAGGGGTTTTTGATGCCGCGGAGGTTCAGGGTTTGGCCCGAGTGATCCTGTTCGGATAGCCAGTGATGGATCGCCGGTTCCAGGGTGATCAGAGGCCAGATCCCTTCAGAGGTCTGCAGCTGGTAGCCCTCCTGGAGGTTGCCTGTGAGCACGCCACTGAGACCGACCTCATGGGACTGGTGTGGCGCCTGGTTCATGCCAGGAGGCATCAGCATGCTGGCCTCAGAACCTGAAAGGCAGCCCATGGCGTCCAGGTGTTCAGGCTGAGCCAAGCCCTGCTCCTGTGCCGTGACCCAGTGCGGATGCCAGTGCGGCCAGTCCCAGATCGGGAGAACTGCTGCAGGGGCCTTGGGCTCGTGGATCAGGGCTGACTGGATCGACTCAACTTCAAGATCGCCAAGGTCACAGCTCTGGCGAACGGCCATGGCCGCCGCCAGACCCGCCACCTGGCCCAGATTGAGGATCAAAGGCTGCAACCGCGTGGCTCCATTGGCCATGTGGCTGACGCTGAAGCCTTTATCCGCCATCACAAGGTTGGGGATCGAGTCTGAGATCAAGGCATCGAAGGGGATGCAGAAGGGCGTACCGCTCCAACGTCCACCCCAACGCACACTTTTCGGTGCGAGGGGCCAGTCCTCACCCGGGTAGTGATGGTCATTGGCATAAGTGCCCACAGCGATGCTGGTGCAGCGTCCCTGGGCATCGATCGGGAGCGGTCCCCGCAGGGCTCCTCTGGACATCGGCAGGAGGTCACGTTCCGTGACCGTTGATCGACCCATCAGCCTCCGACCTTCCCGCCAGTAAGGCATCAACGCCAGGCTGGGGTCTTCACCCGGAAAGGCGTTGCCGGCAGTGATCCAACCGTCGCTGCATTCCTCCAGCGCCGCCAGGAAATCCTTGCTGTGCCGCTGCATCTCCTGGTCCAGCTCCGCACGAACCTGACCATCAGCGCTGAGGCATCGATCGAGGCCGTTGTGCCAGTCGTTGCCCTCCAGGGGCCAATTCAGCATGACCAGGCCGCTGGGCAGACGGCCATAGGTGATGGTTTTCTCGAGGCCGAAGCTGTCGGTGCTCCGATCAAATGGAAACCGCGGGATCCCAGCGGCACGCTGCGGAGCGAGTTCCCCACGCAACTGACCCATCACCACCCAGGTGGGTGACTGAATCGGTTGCTGTTCAAAGAATGCGTCGCTCTCGAGCCGGGACTGATCGGGGGCGCTGGGTTCATCCCACATCTCCTTGGCTTCCCAACCCCAGCGGCAGGGAACCGACGACAGGGCAAGCAGATCTCCCAGGTCGCTGCCATCCACAAACACATCGGCTGAGAAAGTTTCAACGCCTTTCACGCTGAGGATCTCCAGGGAGTGGAGGCGTCCCTGCTGGCCGTGAACCTGCTCCAAGCGGCAGTGGGGACGCCACTCCAGCCTGGGCTCGGCTGCCACCCAGCGTTGCAGGATCCGTTCGGCCGTTTGCGGCCTGTATCCGAAACAACTCACCCAGTTGTGGTCAAGCCCGCTCGGCTCCTCAAGCTCCAGCTGCCGCAGAAAGGCGCCCCAGATCCCGGTTTGCCAACAGGTCAGTTCATGGCCATCCGGCGCGCAAACTCCTGCCGAACTCACCATGCCCCCGAGCCAGCGCCCAGGGGTGAACAGTGCCGTTTCTGCTCCTGATCTCGCGCTCTGCAGTGCAGCAGCGACGCCCCCGCAACCACCACCCCAAACCACCACGTCGCGATGCGTCATTGCGAGGGGGGGTTGGCGTGGAGCGTGTTGGGCATGCTCGTTAGAGTCTGTCGTCGCTGCGGTGCAGCGGAGTTCGAACTTTTCTGATGCCCTACACCCTTACGACTCCGCTCTATTACGTCAACGACCGTCCCCACCTGGGCAGCACCTACACCACCTTGGCCTGTGACGCCCTGGCTCGTTTCGAGCGGCTCCTGGGGGAGAAGGTGACCTTCGTGACCGGCGTTGATGAGCATGGCCAGAAGATTCAACGCACCGCAGAACGTCAGCAGCTGAGCCCCCAAGACCACTGCGATCGCGTCAGCAGCCGCTACCGCGATCTGTGGAATCAGTGGGGAATTTCCGAAGATCGCTTCGTGCGCACCACCAACCCGCGTCACCTGGAGTTGGTGGGGGAGTTCTATGAACGGGTCAAGGCATCCGGCGACATCGTTGTCGGCAAACAAACGGGCTGGTACTGCGTCGATTGCGAGGAATACAAGGACGATCCGGCCGAGGCGGAGTCGCCCTCCTGTCCGATCCACCGCAAGCCGTTGGAATGGCGCGATGAGGAGAACCTCTTCTTCCGTCTCTCCCGCTATCAATCCGCCATTGAAGAGTTGGTGGCTCTTGACGACTTCATCTCCCCTGCCAGCAGACGCCAGGAAGTGCGCAATTTCGTCGCCCAAGGCCTGCGCGACTTCTCCATTTCACGGGTGAATGTGTCCTGGGGACTTCCTGTTCCCGACCATCCCGGGCACACCTTCTACGTCTGGTTTGATGCCCTGCTGGGCTATCTCACAGCACTTCTGGATGACGGTGAAGCGGTATCGCTGGATCGGCTTGCCTCCTGTGGCTGGCCTGCCTCCGTGCATGTGATCGGCAAGGACATTCTTCGCTTCCATGCCGTGTTCTGGCCGGCCATGTGCATGTCTGCAGGACTACCGGTGCCGCAAAAGGTGTTCGGCCATGGCTTCCTGACCCGGGAGGGGCAGAAAATGGGTAAGTCCCTGGGCAATGTGCTCGATCCGGAGCTGTTGCTGGAGCGATGCGGCACCGATGCCGTTCGTTGGTATCTCCTGCGCGACATCCAATTCGGAGACGACGGAGATTTCCAGCAACAACGCTTTGTGGATCTGGTCAACAACGACCTGGCCAACACCATCGGCAACCTGCTGAACCGCACCTCGTCCATGGCCCGCAAGTGGTTCGATGACGGCGTTCCCCCCGCAGGAGCAGCCTCAGGGGCTGACCATCCGCTGGCCCTCAAGGCTGCGGAAACTGTCAGCATGGTGATGGAGGCGATGCATCAGCTCGCGTTCAAGACCGCGGCCGAATCGATTCTTCAGCTAGCCATTGCGGCGAACGGTCATCTCAATGACACGGCTCCCTGGAGTCGCATGAAGGAACCCGGCCAAGAGGCAGGCGTGGCCGAGGATTTGTTCGCTGTGCTGGAAACCACCCGCATCGTTGGGCTCCTGCTTGCCCCGCTGCTTCCCGATCTCAGCGAGCGGATCCTGTCCCAACTCGGGGAGAATTTGGATCCAAACAACTGGTCGAATCAGCTGAATTGGGGCAGGCTGTGCAGCGGTTCTGCCCTGCCCAAGCCAACTCCGGTAATGCAGCGGTTGGAACTGGATGAACCGCTCTGAACAAAGCATGCTGGGTCGCTTGTCGCGTTGTGGTCTGACAGCAGCCCTTGTGGCGAGTGCATTGATGGCTGCTTGCAGTCCCCGCAGACCGATGGCAGTTGCACCGACGCCGTCCTTCGTGTTCCGATCGCTGGATCTGAGTCAGCGTGCCGACAACGGAGATCGCGACTGGGATCTAACCAGCCCCGAGGCGCGTTACGACCTCAGCAGTCGAACCATCCGTGCGCGACGTCCCGAAGGCCTCCTTTATCAAAACGATCAACCCAGATACAAAATTACGGCCGATCTCGCCACGGTGTTGCGGGATGGTGAGCTCGTTGTGCTGGAAGGGTCGGTTCAGCTGCGGCAGTTAAACCAACGGGGGCTGACGATCGAGGGAGACAACCTTATTTGGACGCCATCGCAATCGCGGATGGTGATCAATCAACGGCCCAAGGCCAATGATGGCCAGACGCAAATTCGCTCTCGCGAGCTGACGTTTCAACAGGACAGCGAGTTGCTTGTATTCAGCGGCCCAACCCAGCTGAACCGTGTTGATCAAACAAGTGCTGCTTCCACTGTGGTGCGGGGTGGCAGCGGGAGCTGGAATCTAAAGAGCGGTTTGATGCAGGCGCCTGGGCCGGTGGAGGCCTCCCGCACTGATGGCCGCACACTCAGCGCTTCTGGGCTAAGTGGCAACACCCGCGAGGGGTACCTCGACTTACAACAACCGGTCACGCTTGAGCTCGAAGGAGACCGCGGCCGTATCACTGCCGGTCGGACGCGCTGGTTGTTTTCAGAGAAGCAACTGCAATCCGATCAACCCGTTGAGGCCGATCTGAAAAACAGCAAAGTGCAGGGCACAGGGTTCAAGCTTGATGAGCGCACTGGCACTGTGATTATTTCCAGTGGCTGCCGAATGCAGCAGAAGACGGAAACTCTGGCAGCCCGGCGCTGTGCCTGGAACTGGCGCCGTGAACGGGTTGTGGCCGATGGGGATGTGGTTCTTCGGCGGACGAACCCCGAGCAGATCACACGGGCTTCACGCATGGAAGCCAAGATCTCTGAGGACGGTGAGATTCGCTTCGGCCAATCCGGAGCACGGGTTGAATCCACGATCAAATTGAGTCCGGCGGCACAGGAGAAAGCGCGTCGTCCGCGAGTGTCGTTCTAAGGCGCTGGGTCCAGCCCTCCAGCCATCGTTCATCTGAGCGGGTGAAACATCGGGGCGACCAGCCCCCCACGATCACGGCCCCCTCGTTTCCCATGGGGCATACAACAACGGCAGGAAGTGACGGCAAGATCGCGTCGAATTCCGCCCGTCCCGGAAAGAGTGTGGTGTTCACAAGGGAGATGGTTTGCTCACGCTCCATGGCCCGCTTGGTGATCGCCCCTGGCTCGAACAGTTCCTGACTGATCAAGCCGCGACGCAGCACAATCTGATCCCGCCAGAGCACCAGCACGGAAGCCGCTGGCGTCGCTGTCAGCAGCATGTGGCTGCCCCAGGCTAGCTCCTGTTTCTGAACCGCGTTGAACTGATCCGTCATCACGAGTCCCTGGTCTCCCTTCAACGGAACCTTCTCCGCTGATCTGGGATTGGCTCGTGTCCAGAGCACCGCGACAAGCATGAGCCCGACTGATGCCATCCCTGCCACAACCTCTGCCCTTTGCAGCTCGGGAGTTACGGTCTCCGCCACGCCCGCATTGGTCACGGTTAGACCCAGCAGCAGGAGCGCGCAGATCAGAACGGCACGGGCGGGACCTGGCATCAACAAAGGGTGCTGTCAGAACGCAATCATCCTGCTCAAATACGGACATGTGCGTCCCTGCCATGACGACCCCCGAGGCTTTTGCCGCCATTGCCCTTGCTGCCGTTGCTTGTGACGGAAAGCTGGGGCGGGATGAAGCCCATGCCCTGCGCTGTCAGCTGGAGTACCGATCGCTTTACAACGACAGCTCTGAAGCAGCGATGGGTGAATTATTCGATCGTTTGCTGCAACTGTTGCGGGAGCAGGGTGTTCAAGGCTTGATCAGCTCCGCCTTGCCGCAACTCAATCAAAACCAGCAGCAGTCGGCCCTGGCGGTGGCAGCACATCTTGTGCATGCCGACCGCAAGATCACAGCGGAGGAAACCGACCTACTGGACCAGCTCACCCGTCAGATGACGATGCCCGACAACGATGCCCGCATGGTTGTCGAGGCAATTGCTGCGTTAAACCGCGACATGCTGGACAGCTGACGGCAGACTGAGGTGGTCATAACGCTTGAAGGGATGTCCCGTTCCGTCCGACGCCTGTTGGCCAGCCTGTTCAGTTTCGGGATCTGCCTTCTTCTCTGGGCCCCTGCCAGCCTGGCGATCTCCCCTGCTGCTCTGGGTGGAAGCCTGCCGGATGCACTGGTGATCGACGATGCAGACGTGCTCAGCCGCGCCAGCCGTGGTGAATTGGAAGCGAAATTGCGCAGTTTTGAGGATCAACGGGTGGATGCCCGATTGATCACGCTGCGGCGTTTGGATTACGGCATCAGCTTGAACAGCTTCGGCGAGGATCTCCTCGAGACCTGGAGCTCCCCCAGCGGTAATCCTTTGTTGTTGATGCTGATCGAGACCTCCAACAAGCGATCCGCTGTGGTTGCCAATCAGGAGCTCGAAGCACAGCTGCCGTCCAGCCTGCTCAAAAGCACAGCTCGCACAACGATGACTGTGCCTCTTCGGGAGGGAGATCGTTACCGCCAGGCCTCTGTTGATGGGCTGACCCGCCTTTCAACCGTCCTTTCGGGTGGGGAAGATCCCGGCCCTCCGAAGGAGATCGAACGGGTCACTCTTCCCACAAACATCCCCACCAAGGCTGAAACGGCTGAAAGCGATGCCACCAAGTGGGTGATCATTCTGCTGGTGCTTGGCACCATCATTCCGATGGCCACCTGGTGGGTGTTCTCCCGCTGATTGAACGACTGCGATGAGCCGCCGTAACTGGATCAACCTGTTCAGCACCAGTCAATCCGTTGAACTGTCTGGTGATCTTGAGCGTGGTTACGACGCGGCTCTGCTGATTCAAAGCCTTGAACTCGAGTATTACGGCGACCGACAGATCCGTCCGGAGCTCAAACTCTCGGTTCCTCGCTCGGTGCAGGCAACGATTCTGCGCCGCTTCAAAACCGCTCTGTCGATCTGCCGCAGTTCAGCAGCCAAACTCTCAGATCAGAGAGGTCAGCTGGATTCTCAGGAGCTGCGTCAACTCCAACTGATTGAATCCATCGTCAGCCGCTATGGATCCAGACGATCCACCAGTTCGCCTTCGATCAGCCGTTCACCGGATGCCTTGCCCCGCTCACTCCTGGGTGTCTTTGACAGCATTCGACTTCAGCTTGACCCCTCCACCGAAGACAGCGTCGTCGCCGGTTTTCGACGCCGGCGTGACACAACGCTGATCTCACTGAGGGTGTTGTTGCTTCTGGTACTGGTCCCTTTGTTGGTGTCGCAAATTTCGGGGACTTATCTGATTTCCCCTGCGGTGAATCAGTTCTCACCCGAATTGCCTTTCTTGAGTTACCCCAAGCCGCAACTGGAAGAAAAAGCAGCAAAGAAGCTTCGTTTATACAAACAGGAGCTTGAGTTCGATGCCTTTCTCAAGGGTGTGGAGCCCCTCGATGATGCAGAACTGCGCAACAAACTCACGGAAAAAGCGACCGAGCTCAAGCACGATGCCGATGAGGAAAGTCTCAAAGCAATCAAAAACGTCTTTGCCGATTTGGCCGGCCTGATCGCCTTTGCTGTGGTCTGTTTGATGAGCCGTGATGAACTAAGGGTTCTTCGAGGATTTGTGGATGAGGCTGTCTATGGGCTGAGTGATTCCGCCAAGGCCTTCGCCATCATCTTGTTCACAGACATCTTTGTGGGTTACCACAGCCCCGAAGGTTGGTCGGTGCTGCTGGATGGGGTTGCTGACCATTTCGGCCTTCCCTCCAGCCAGAGCTTCGTCAATCTCTTCATCGCAACATTCCCCGTGGTGTTGGCGACGATTTTCAAGTACTGGATTTTCAGATATCTCAACCGTGTGTCTCCATCGTCCGTCGCAACGCTGAAGGGGATGAATGGTGGTGGGTGATTCCACGTTCCATTTGGAGCCCGCCGTTGCAGGCCAGACCAGCCGCTTGATTCTCGTGAGTGGACCGGCCCGCAGTGGAAAGAGCCGGTGGGCTGAGCATCTCTTGCATCACCACCCCGTTGTGACCTACATCGCCACGGCCGCCACCCGGCCGGATGACCGTGATTGGCAGATCCGACTGGAGGCCCACCGGAAGCGTCGACCCGACCACTGGAGTGTGGCTGAATCCGGAGACGAGCTGGTGAACGTCATCGACAACCTGGCTCCGGGGCAATCTGTCCTGATTGATGCACTCGGTGGCTTTGTTGCCCACCACCTGGAACTCACTGCATCGGAGTGGTATCAGCTCTGTGAACGACTGATCGCCACGATCAGGTCATCCCACTGCACGTTCGTTCTGGTGATCGAAGAGACAGGGTGGGGGGTTGTTCCCCCAACACGCATTGGTGGATTGTTCCGGGATCGTCTCGGAAGTTTGGCCCAAGCGCTTGATCGCGTCGCCGACGGCGCCTGGCTCGTTCTCCAAGGTCGCGCTCTGGACCTTCATGGCCTTGGCCATGAGGTGCCATGACTGAGATCTCACCCCTGCGGATCGCCCTGTTCGAGCCCCAGATTCCACCGAACACCGGCAATATCGCTCGCACCTCGGCGGCCTTCAGGATTCCGTTGACCCTGATTGAGCCCCTTGGCTTCAAGGTGGATGATCGCAGCGTGCGCCGTGCCGGCCTTGATTACTGGCCCCATGTGCAGCTCTCGATTGCTTCGAACTTCCCTGAGTTTCAAGCCAGGCTGCGTCCAGAGCAGAGGTTGATCGGCTGCAGCCGTCGCGGTGGTTCCTCGCTGACTTCGTTCACGTTCCAACGCGGCGATGTGCTGCTGTTTGGCCGGGAAGACACGGGGCTTCCGGAACCGGTACGTGATGCCTGCGACAGCATTCTCACGATCCCCATGCCTGGAGCAGCTGATGACGCTGGCCAGGGTGGCGTACGCAGCCTCAACCTTTCCGTGGCCTGCGCTCTGGTCACCTACGTGGCTGGTCAGCAGTTGCGGTTGTGGTGATCCCATCACTGCTCCAATCCCCCTTGCGCCGGGATGTTCGGCTCGTTACCTTCAACGCGTCTAAGGGTTTTCATGCGCGCACCGCTTGCTCTAGCAGCTGCTATAAGCCCTGTGCTGTCCTTGGGTTTGTGGGCCTCTTTGCCCGGAATTGCCGATAACGCCACCTTTGAGCTTGCTGAGCTGCCCCCGCTCCCAGCTCTCGATCCTTCGAAAACCAACACTGTTGTAAGCAAAGCCGAACCTACAAATCCGGTTTGGTTCAAGGTTGTTCGCGAAACGTCGCTGAGGCGTTTTGCCGAACTGTTCAAACTCGATCGAGAGGAGCTGGCCGCGTTGAACAACGTGCCTTCTTCCCACGTTTTCGAGAAAGAGAGTTGGCTCTCCCTGCCTCGTTCTGCCCGGGTTGTTGCTGTGACGTTGTCGTCACTCAAGCTGAGCAGTGAGCGTCAGACGCTTCCAGTTGCCGCCCCTCCACCGGTTGGCACCCTTGCGAAGATCCAGAAAGGTGATTCCCTGGCTGCCTTCCTCAAGCGCCACGGCGTCACCCAAGAGCAGCTCAAGACCTGGAACCCAGGGCTTGAAGTCAGTGCTCTGACGGTTGGTCGGGAACTTCAGGTTGCCCAGGCTTCTTCCGGCCAGTCCCTGCTTGCTGTTCGTCCGCTCCTGAGTGGAGGTGCTGCTTGGCCTGAGCACACGCTTCTCCCGATGGCGGATCAACCCGACAGCCTCAAACCACCGATCGTGGGTTACCAGTGGCCAACCAAGGGTGTTTTCACCTCTGGTTACGGATGGCGTTGGGGCCGTATGCACAAGGGCATTGATATCGCCAACAACACCGGAACTCCTGTCGTTGCAGCACGAGATGGGATCGTCTCCTATTCCGGCTGGAGCGGTGCCTACGGCTACCTGGTTGAAATTGCTCACAGTGATGGTGAATCCACGCGTTATGCCCACAACAGCCGCCTTCTCGTCAAAAAAGGACAGGTTGTTCCTCGCGGGGCTCGCATTTCACTGATGGGAAGCACCGGACGTAGTACCGGACCTCACCTTCACTTCGAAATCCGTCGCGCTGGTGGCGCCGCACTCAATCCCTTGGTCAAGCTGCCGGCACGAAAGGCCTGAATAAATCGTTTTTCTTGACCAAACCAGTCGCGAGCTGTTTGTTCGACAACTCGGAACAATGAATGTCAGAGGGGAGACTTGAACTCCCGACCTCAGGGTTATGAATCCTGTGCTCTAACCAGCTGAGCTACTCTGACGCAGGCCCTTCAGGCCAGTGCTCATCATACATCTCAAGGGTTCAGCCTCAGCGCATGTCGATGGCATTGAGGCGGTCTCGGAAGGATTTCGGCTGTTCTTCATTGGTGGGCTGAACCAAGGTCTCAACAACCACTGCCGGTGCGGGTTGCGGTGCCGGCTCGACGTGCCTCGTTGGCATCGAACGCCGGGTAGCGCCGCGATTCCCACCCAGGCTCCTCAGCTGGCCAGTGCGCTGGTCTCGGTCCAGGGGTTTCTTGCGCAGATCTCCTTTCAGTTGGTTCAGCAGACGGAAATGTCCTGTTGAACTGAACTTGCGCAGGAGCGCAGGATCCCAGCTCGTGAGTTGGTCAGTCATCAACTGAGTTTATGGCGACGGATGGCTATGGTCGTGATAGGTTCAATCCTGATACTGGAAGTCGGATCGACTACGTGTTAAGTCGGCGGCATTCAGCTCACTCATTCACCTCCCGAACATGACCGACACCGGTTGCTTGCGTGTGGGCCAGCAGGCCCCTGATTTCACAGCCACCGCAGTGGTGGACCAGGAGTTCAAGGAAGTCACCCTGTCCCAGTATCGGGGCAAGTACGTGGTGCTGTTCTTCTATCCACTGGATTTCACCTTCGTTTGCCCGACTGAAATCACGGCTTTCAGCGACCGCTACGCTGATTTCTCCAGCAAGAACACCGAGGTTCTCGGCGTTTCGGTGGACAGCCAGTTCAGTCACCTGGCTTGGATCCAGACCCCTCGGAATCAGGGTGGCCTGGGCGATATCAACTATCCCCTCGTTGCCGACCTGAAGAAGGAAATTTCCACGGCCTACAATGTTCTCGATGACGCTGAGGGTGTTGCCCTTCGTGGTCTGTTCATCATCGACCCCGATGGTGTGATCATGCATGCCACCATCAACAACCTGCCTGTTGGCCGCAACGTGGATGAGACCCTGCGGGTTCTGCAGGCCTTCCAGTACGTGCAGTCCAACCCCGATGAGGTTTGCCCGGCCAACTGGACTCCTGGTGAAAAGACCATGAAGCCTGATCCCAAGGGTTCAAAGGAATACTTCTCCGCCATCGGCTGATCGTTCGATCAAATCATTCAGTTTTTGCCCTGCCCGTCAAACGGGTGGGGCTTTTTTCATGAGTTGATCCAAAGCGAGATTGAGGTCCTGGTCCATGGCGACCAACCGACCGTCACTCACAACAATCCTGGCCAGCGAGGGCAGCCCAACCTTCCTGGTGCGCAGATACACCGGTTCCACATACAGCAGTCCTGAACCAACGGGAAGCACAAGAAGATTGCCTTGCACGAGCTCGAGGTCGTCCTGATCCCAAAGGCCAAACTGCTCGCTCACGTCTGGATCCTGATGAATCAGCGCCTGAACTTGCTCCGGGCCAAGGATGATTTTGTCTTTAGGAAAATCGATAAGTTCTAATTCACCGTAGTGGTCGCCGTCGTTTCGAGCCACCAACCAGGCTGTGAGATTCGGACGAGCCAGGGGGGTCAGCGGTTGGAGCAGAAGAAATTCTGAGCTGTCGTTGCCTTGGACTTGGGCTGTGATGTGATATGGCTCAACGTTAATTTTTTGCCCCCCATAGATTTCACTGGGAACCTGCCAAACATCATCCCCGTTGTAGAAGATTTGAGGATCGTCTACGTGATACCGCTTGAGCTGATTCACCTGAACATTGAAGAAATCTTCAGGAACTCTGCGGTGATCACGAACAAGACGTGGCATCGTCTGCATTGGTTCAAATAAATCGGGGAAGCCGCGAATCCAGGCATTCACAATCGGATCCTCAGGCTCTGATATGAAAAAACGAATGCTGCCGTTGTAGGCATCGACGATGGCTTTTACCGAGTTTCTTAAATATCGATCAGAATCGTCTGGCGAGACTGCTGCGCTATAGGCCAGAGTTGGGCTGTGGGTGTAACCCTCAACGACCCAATACTGATGTTGCTGGCGTTGATTTGAATTCTGGTTGATCGTATTAATGGAACCCTGCTGAGCATCGGGAATTGAGATCAAGTAAGGTTCACCGCGAAAATCAATGAAGGGTGCGATCGCTTTAACGCGACTGCGCACATCACGCCGGATCAGCAGTTTGGAATCAGCATTGATCGCGTTTGTAAACAGCAATCGAGGTTCACGAAGATAAAAGGCTGCTGAGCAACGTTGAAGCCAGGTTCCAATCGGCACGCCGCCCGATCCCTGATAATGCGTCATCACATTGATGTCGCCTTCGGGGTAATCGAATTCCGCTATATCTGTTGGAGCAATGGCATAGGGGGAAGGAAGCATCCCGTAATAGAGCGCTGCGTCACCGACGGGAATTTCTTCCTCAACCTCCGATCGTTCAATACCCAGCGCTGGATTTCCAGCGATTTTTGTTTCTGTGCCAAGCCCTTTGATGAAATAGGAGGGGAGACCATCGTCTCTGCGTTCATTCACCGGACTGACGGTGAAGCCGTAGCCGTGGGTGAAGATGAAATGGCGGTTTTGCCAGGTTTTGGAACGACGTGGCAATGCGGATTGATCCAACTCGCGGGCCGAGACAATCACCTGCTGGGATGAATCGCTGTCTTGATTCAACGGATAGCGGTCAACGGCTGCGTTGGAAAAGCGGTAGTAGACCCTCAGCTGTTGCAGCTGACGGTTTGCTTCCAGCAGGGGACCGCTGTCCCAGATGCGGACATTTTCAAGCGTGCTGGCTCCTTCCTCACGATCAGTCGGACTGAACCTTGAGGGGTCATCGACTTGACTCTTGATTTGATCCAACTGGAAGCCCCATTGCGTGGCCTCAATGGCATTTTTTAGATAGCGCTCTTGTAAAGCAAACTCCCTGGGACGCACTACGAGCCAGCGCGTCAGCGGTGTTGCCACCGTCTCCAGCAGGACGAGCGTCGCCAAGGCCAGTGCAAGGAATTGACGCAGCCGTCGCTGACAGGGCAACAGAAGCGCCAACCCCATCAGCACCAGCAGCAGTGTGGCGAAACCACGCAACGGAAGGGTCATGTGGGCCTGCAACCATCCAGCCCCTGCCACCAGGCCGTGTTGAGTCCACAGGAGCTGGTGCCTCGATAACCACACCAGTCCTGCTGCTCCGAGCAGCAGAAGCGCCGAAAGCAACCGGATCAACCGAATCTGTCGCGGTGAAAAGGCCGGACTGGCCCAGTCAGAGATGGCTTGTGAACTCGCCAGAACCCGCCAGAGCTCAAACACGAGGGTGAACGCGGCGCCCAAGAGCAGCAGGTCCAGGGCCAGATGCACTCCGGCAAAACGCCCCAAGCCGAAGCTCAAATCCGTTCCGAGCAAGGGGTCTTTCGTGGATTCATCAGGAATCCAGAGAGCCAGCGACCAGATTCCCCAGGCGCGGCTGACGACAACAACCCACGACGCAGCAACAATCCGGCCCAACCAAGGCCTCAAACGCAGCCAGGCCATCGCCAGGCCAATCCCCCCAACTTGGACGAGCTTCACAACTGAGCCGATTCGGTTGTGAGGCCATACGTTTGACTGCCAATCCCCGAGTTGAAATGGATCACGGATGGCCAACGCCAAAAGATCCAGCGTCAGCAGTGCACTGATCAGCACCACACCAGCGCAGATCAGCAGGGCGATTCCGTACGGCCATCCACGAAGGCTGATCCCCTGGGAGGACGTCAGCCTCTGTTGTCTGAATTGTCTGGACCAGGCCCGGGCTGCAAGCAACGGCAGCATTGCCACCCCCGCCAACAAAAGCTGAAGAAGCCAGCGCTCTAAAAGCACATTGGCCAAATTGAACTGATCGAACCAGAGCCACTCGATCTGCATCCGCGCTGCAACAACAACCAGCGGCAGCAGAAGGAGGAGGCGTCTCATGGGAGGCCAGCGATGTCTCGGAACCGATCACCGTCGATTGTTTCCTCAGCGATCAAAACGTCCACCAGTTGATCCATCAACTCGCGGCGAGGCTCCAGAAGGGCAATGGCTTGTGCAAGAGCGTTTTTGGCGAGCTGGCGTACTTGAGAATCAATGGCTTGACCTGTGGATTCGGCATAGCCCGGCCGCTGATTGAACCAATCGCGCCCCAGAAACACCTCCGTGCCTGGTCCCTCCAGTGCCATGGGGCCGAGGTTGGAAAAGCCAAAACGGGTCACCATTTCCCGTGCGAGTTGCGCCACCATCTGGAGATCGCCACTGGCGCCCTGGGTGATTTCAAGCGATCCAAACACCACCTGCTCAGCGGCCCGCCCACCAAGGGCGACAACCAGGTCAGCCAGACAAGACGACCGCGTGATCAACCCGGAATCCAGCACCTCCTCGTCGGGCATGAAGCGGGTGTAACCACCGGCACCCCCACGGGGAAGAATCGTGACTTTGTCCACTGCGTTGGCAGCCGGCAGCAAACTTGCCACCAGAGCATGACCAACCTCGTGATAAGCGATCAGCCGTTTCTTGGCGCTGTCCTGCAAGGGGCGATTGCTCAGGCCCATGGTGATCCGCTCCAGGGCTCCCTCCAGCTGAAATTCACCGATGCGGAGCATGTTCTGGCGGGCCGTGAGGATGGCTGCTTCGTTAAGCAGATTGGCGAGGTCAGCCCCTGAAAACCCCGGAGTGCGGCTCGCCCAATCCGACAGCGAAACTGCGTCATCGAGGGGACGAGTTCTCGCATGCACGGCGAGAATGGCCTCGCGACCTCGGCGATCGGGAAGGCCCACATCAATGCGGCGATCGAAGCGTCCTGGACGCAACAGTGCGGCGTCGAGCACGTCGGCGCGATTGGTAGCCGCCAGGAGGATCACACCGGAGTTCTCCTCAAAACCGTCCATCTCCGTCAGGAGTTGGTTGAGGGTTTGCTCCCGTTCATCGTTGCCGCCGCCGATGCCAGCCCCGCGTTGACGACCGACGGCATCGATCTCGTCGATGAAAACGATGCAGGGGGACTTTTCCTTGGCCTGGCGGAACAGATCGCGAACCCTGCTCGCACCAACACCCACGAACAGCTCAACAAACTCAGAGGCAGCGATGGAGAAGAACGGCACACCCGCCTCTCCTGCAATCGCCTTGGCAAGAAGCGTTTTCCCGGTACCAGGGGGGCCCACAAGCAGCACGCCCCGAGGGATCTTGGCGCCGAGGCGGATGAAGGCCTCGGGCTGTTTGAGAAACGTGACCACCTCCTCAAGTTCAAGCCGCGCATCGTTAATGCCGGCAACATCCTCAAAACGGAGCTGAAGGTCTTCCTGGGGTTTCAAGCGAGGTTGACTGCGCCCAAACCCAAGAGCTCTGTTCGCCATTTGAGCCGAACGCTTCAGCAGAAACGACAAGCCGACCACCACCAGCAGAACCAACATCAGGGTTCCCGCCAGTTCGCGTCCTGCCTGTTCGCGGCGTATGTCAACGACCGTCAGCGGCGTGCCGGAACTCTCGGCAGCCCGAAGGATTTGGTTGTCGTTGGCGAAAACGGGAACGATGATCCGTCGGCCATCGTTGTATTGGACTCTTACCTCCCGTTGACCGGGCACAAGATCCAACTGTTTGATCTCTTTCGCATCGATATCTTTCAGCAGGGTGGAGTAACTCACCGTGTCCTGCTTCGTCCAAAAACCCTGAATCGAAGAAGGTTGAGCCTTCTGAGGGGCCGCGGAAACACTGGAGTCGTCCGAACCTGGTGCCACGTCAACGCTGCGCTGCACGGAGCCTAGCGATTTGACGCAAGGGGGTTCCAAACGAGACAATCTCGGTTTGGAAATCCACCAGGCGAAATGGCCGTCCCGAAGAAGAAAACATCCAAGGCCAAGCGCAACCAGCGCAGCGCTACCTGGAAGGCCAAGGCAGCCGTTGCCGCCCAGCGCGCCATGTCCATCGGCAAGTCTGTTCTGAGTGGCCGCGCCCAGGGTTTTGTTTATCCGGTGAGTGAGTCCGAAGACGGCGAATCCTGAGTGGAACTCGGGAGGTGGATTCGCCGCAGGGTTCGATCCGGATCCACCTCCACAACAACATCTGCTCGCATGGTGTGAAAACTGCTCGATGGCAGCGAGCACAGAATCATGCGGATGAAACGATCCAAGTCGGCATTCGATAGCGACACACCCCGCTCCGCCTCAAGGGTGGCTTCCTGTTGCCGCTTCCATCGCCAAGGCGCGTTGAAGTCAGTCGCTCGCAGTTGCCAGAGTTGATCGAAACAATTCCAGGTGGGTTCGTAGTGGGCGAGCACAGGTTGCAGCTTCAGGCGCCACTCCATCTCCTGCGGCGTTAGGGGGCTCTCGAGATGGGGCTCATCCGTCGTTAAGTCGGCATTTGGTCTGCAGCCCACAAACCAACCCTCAAAAATCAGCAGGTCGGCAGCGCAACGACGCCAACCGCTCCGATCTCCACGTCCATGTCGTTTGGCTTTGTCGAAGCAGGGCAGCAGGACGTTCTCACCCTGTCGCCATGTCTCGAGACACTCCTGCAGCAGTCCCAGATCATGGCTGCCGGGAAGCGCACGGGGCACACCCCAGGGGTTGCCGCGCATCGCTTCATCCAGGCGTTTGGCCTCGAAATAAAAATCATCCAGCGAAACCACCTGTACGGAGAGGTCAAGTGCTTTCGCTGCGGCTTCAATCCATTGCCCCAGTGTGGTTTTCCCGCATCCGGGCAGGGCGCTGAATCCGATCAGACGGCGTTTTCCGCTCCATTTTTCAGCCAGGCTCAGGAGGGGCAGGCCAACAGACCACAGCCAATCCGGGGCCGCCTGGGGATGCCAGTGATCAAGGGCGATCCGGTAACGCCCGGACTTGTGCTGTTGAGCCAACCAACGCTCCACATCACCCAGCTCGAGATACTGAAGCAACCGGCGCTGGTCCGTGATTGAAATCAGGCGTTGAGCCTCAGGATCCAACTTTGAATGCCTCCAAAACAACGGCATAGACAAATCCGATCCGGATGTTGTCGAGCCAGGGGAGACGACGACGCCCAACCACCATCAATTCACAGGCGATCAGGGCATAGAGCGCTAAGTGAGTCCTGAGTTCGACGGCGTTCAGGATGTAGATGGGGAGGTTGCTGCCGATGAAAAACCCAAGCAGAAGCAGCAACAACGAAGCACTGCGGCGCCACCAGGGTCCAGACCAAGACCGACGAATTCCGTCCCCCCACTTGTTCTGCAGCCCAGCCAGTCGTGTGCGCTGGATTGAGCTCATCGATCCGGTACCGACAACAGAGTCTCCAGATACTTCAGCGTCACTGCCTCCTCCTGGCAAGAGGCGCCGGAAAGCACCGTTGCTGGCTCTCCCGGGTCCCCCAGGTGATCCAGCACTGCAGCGGCCTCGCCACTGGAATCGCGCAGGGCTTCGGCATCCCAGGGGGATGGGGTCAGCAGACAACGCAGACCTGCGGCTCTGGCTGCCGAAAGCCCCGCCGCAGAATCCTCGACGGCAAGGCTGGCAGCACTGTTGGCCCCACTGCGTTTGAGGGCGAGCAGGTAGCCGTCCGGCGCTGGCTTGCCCGCAGCAACGTCATCCGACGTCACCACCCCATCGAAGCAGGGGATCTGCTGCTGTAACTGTTCCAGCAGAGCCATCACCGACGCTGATCCGCTGGAGGTGACGATCCACTGCTGCACGCCTGAGTGACTCAACTCCTTCAAAAGCCTTTTCACACCAGGGCGGAGCTGCACATGCCCTTGGCGAACCCGTTCCAGGTAATGGAAGCGTTTTCGATCTCGTACCTGGGCCAGCTGGTGCTGACTGAGGGCCACACCACAGGCTTCAGCGTGAAGCTTCACCCTGCGGAGTCCACCGGGAATCGCCAGCAGCCGGTTGTACAGCGCTTCATCCCAAACGAAGGGGAGATCCAGCTCCTTGAAAGCCATGTTGAAGGCCGGTCGATGACCGTCCATTTCCGTGTCGGCCAAGGTGCCATCCACATCCCAAAAGACCGCTGAAAGCCTGTTCACTTGAGGAGCAGCAACGGCACAATGCTGGGACATCACCGCCTGTTGTGTTCCCTTGCCGGCTGTTCCGCTCCACTGGTCCTGGTCCCTTCCGGCCGTGGTGGAACCATCGCCGTTGCGCGGGCTTGATTTGCCGCTGGCGCTGCGCTGTGTGCTGCGGCGCCGCGGATTCAGCTCCACATCCGAAGCCGAGAGCTTTCTCTCCCCTGGTGATCTGCCATCCACCCGCGATCATTTCCCCGATCTTGAGCAGGCCTGTGCTCGTCTGGTAGCGGCCTGTCGCTCCCGTGAACGTGTCGCCATCTGTGGTGATTACGACGCCGATGGGATGACGAGCACAGCGCTGCTGTTGCGGGCATTGGCCCCGCTGGGTGCAGAGCCGGAACCCGCCATTCCGTCGCGGATGGAAGAGGGATATGGCCTCAATCCCGCCATGGTGCAGCGGCTCTACGACGATGGAGTGCGGCTCCTGGTCACCGTTGATAACGGAGTTGCTGCGAGGGAAGCGCTTGAACTTGCCGCAAGTTTGACCATGCAGGTGATCGTGACCGATCACCACACCATCCCGATGGAGCGGCCGCCGATGACCGCACTGATTCACCCGGCCACCACGCCGGAGGGCTCGCCCTACCGCGGTCTGGCCGGTGTCGGGCTCGCCTATGTGGTGGCCCATGCCGTTGCCGAGGCGCTGAAAAAACCAGAAGCCATCCGTGTTGCACTGGATCTTTTCTGCATCGGCACGGTGGCCGATATGGCACCACTGGTGGGGGCCAACCGCAGTTGGTTGCTCGAGGGGCTCAACCAGCTGCACCGCTCCGAGTGCAAGGGCTTGCAAGCACTTCAGCGCCTGGCCGGATTGGGTGAACGGCCGCTGACGGCCGAGGACATCGGGTTTCAGCTTGCACCACGCATCAATGCCGTCGGTCGCCTCGGCGAACCGAGGCTTGTGGTGGATCTGCTCACAGCTGAGGATCCTGATTCAGCGATGGCCCTGGCAAGACGTTGTGATGATTACAACCGTCAGCGGAGGGATCTCTGCGACGCGATCGAAGCGGAGGCCGTGGCTCTGGTGGAAGCGGAGAGCGATGAAGCACTTCCGTCCTTTCTGCTCCTGGCACAAAGTCACTGGCACCACGGGGTGATCGGCATTGTTGCTGCTCGGCTGATGGAGCGTTACCACCGTCCCACCGCTCTTCTGGCCGGTGAGGGGGATGGAAGCCTGCGGGCTTCGGTGCGGGGACCGATCGGCTTCGCTGTGGATCGCGCTCTCTCCAGTTGCAGTGATTTGCTGACCCGTTTTGGCGGCCATCCCGCTGCAGGGGGGTTCACAGTGAGAGCGGAGCTTGTGCATGCCCTGCATGAGCGTCTCTGTGCCGAGGCCGACAGCTGGCTGATGACCCAGGCCCAGGGGCGTCCCGTGCAACCCGACGCTCTGCTGCAGTTGAAGGATGTGAACTGGGATCTGTGGCGCCACCTGCAATCCCTGGCACCCTTCGGGATCGGTCATCCCAAACCTCTGTTCTGGTCGAGGGGGGTGAGCGTTGGGGATCGGCGAGACCTCAAGGGAGGGCATCTGGCGCTGACGCTGCGCCAAGGGGAGAGTGAGCGTCGCGCCATCGCCTGGCGATGGGATTCATCTGCAGCTGTTCCCGAATGCTGTGACGTGGCCTACAGCATTTCGATCAACCGCTGGCAGGGAGAACAGCGACTCCAACTGGAGCTCAAAGCCATCCGCGCCCACTCCGAGTTGGTCTTGATCGACCGAGGCACACGCCAGTACACCGCCCGGTGGACGCAAAGCTCAGGGCTGACGCTTACCAATGGCGATGGTGAGACCCTGCAGGCGAGCATCAAACAAGAAGAATCCCTCACCAGTGACAACGACCTGGCAAGGGATCAGCGGGTGATTCAGTTGCTGGAGGAAGCCTGTTTGGGCTTAGGACTTCGTCCCTGAAACGGGGCGATCAGAGCGCGCCGCGACGGTAGAAGAGGATGAAGATGACAGCAGGACCAGCAATGGTGATCATCGCCAGGGCGGCAAAGTTGGCGATCAGGTGAATGTCAAAGCCCATGGCGTTGCAGCGCTGTCCGAAATCGTTACGCCTCCCAGGCTACGGGGCTCTGTCCCGAGAGCGACGGATTTGTTCTGATCTCTGTGATGGCTTGTCACAGCCTCAGTCATGAGTCGTGACACGCCGCAATGGACCTGCATCAAACACTGCGGAGCCTGTTGCCGACTGGCTCCGGAGGAACGGGCTGATGCCCTAGAGGCCTTGAGCGAAGAGCAACAACGGACCTATCTGGCCATGGTTGGACCCGACGGATGGTGCATTCACTACGACACGGGCAGTCAGCGCTGCAGGATCTATGACGAGCGTCCTGACTTCTGTCGTGTCAGTGGGTTGGGCCGTCTTTTTGACGTTCCCGACGATCAGTTCGACGCCTTCGCCATCGCTTGTTGCCATCAGCAGATTCGCAGCACCTACGGCGGTCGCAGTGGGGTGATGCGTAGGTTCAATCGCGCTCAGAACGCGGGAGGTTCTGTTGACAAGTGAGCAAACCAGCCCCGAGTCGCGCAGCTTTGCTGCAGTGCTTTTCAGCACGTTCACCACTGTTTTTGTGGCTGAACTTGGCGACAAAACACAGTTGGCGACGCTGTTGCTCTCTGCCCAGTCCGGCTCACCTGTTCTGGTGTTCATCGGTGCCGCACTGGCGTTGATTGCTTCCAGCCTTGTGGGCGTTCTCGTTGGTCAATGGTTGGCCAAAACCCTGCCACCTGAGCGTCTTGAACTGATGGCCGGAGTGCTGATGGTGGCGCTTGGCATCTGGCTGGGTCTCCAGGCTACCCGTTCCCTTTGGCTCAATGCCGCGAGCTGACGATGGATTTTCCGCTCCTGATTTCCACCTTCCTCACCGTGTTTCTGGCTGAACTCGGTGACAAGACCCAACTCGCCACAGTGGCGATCAGTGGGACGTCCAATCGCCCCCTGGCCGTGTTCCTCGGTTCATCATCCGCTTTGGTTCTTGCCAGTTTGCTGGGGGCCTTTGCCGGTGGTTCCGTCGCGACAGTCATTCCCAGCGACCTGCTGCAGCTGTTGGCCTCTTTGGGTTTTCTCGTGATCGGTGGCCGCTTGCTGGTTCCTCTCTTCCGTGATGCGGAACCCACCACAGAGCGGGATCAAACTCCTGAGTCTTAAGGTGGGTTTTGAAGGGCTGACTCCGCACGGCCTGCTGAACAGCGTCGGCCACCCCTTCCGTCTCTCCCGGCCCTGATGGTCGGTTTCTGCGTACGCCACGATGAAATTTACGGTTGCCGATCTGCTGGATCAGCTCTCGACAGAGCATCCCTCTGAGCCAGACCAACTGGCCAAGATCCTCAAGCTCAGCAACAAGACGGACAAAGCGGCGCTTGAACTTGCGGTTTCATCACTGATGAAAATCGGTGTGATCGAGCAGACGAGTGAGGGTGGACTTACACGGCCCCCAGAGAGTGATCTGATTGATGCTCGCCTGCGCTGCAGCAGCAAAGGCTTCTGCTTTGCCATTCGCGATGACGGCGGTGAGGACATTTACATCCGTGACCATCAGCTGAACCACGCCTGGAACGGTGATCGAGTGCTGGTGCGGGTGACGCGGGAGGGCGGCCGCCGCCGTTCTCCAGAAGGTGGCGTTCAATGCATCCTGGAACGGGCCACGCAATCGCTCCTGGCGCAGGTGGAGCAGCAGACTGAACAGCTGCTGGCCTCACCTTTGGATGACCGGGTGCTTGCTGGCATTGAATTGCCAGCAGAGGATGCGAAGCACCTGCCCGGCGATGAGGTCTCCAGCGTTGTTGAGGTACGGATCGACCGCTATCCCGTGGCTCAGCATGCTGCGGCCGGCCATGTTGTTCGATCTCTCCCGCTCAATGGCGGACCGGTGGCAGATCGAGACCTGCTGCTGACCAAGACTGGGCTTCAGGACCGACCTGCAGCACCCCGAAGCTCTGGCAAAACACCTGCGGCCAAGGGTCGGGTTGATCTCACCGACCAGCCTTCGCTGCTTCTCAAAGGATGGAGTCAGCAGGACGCGCCGGGGTTGCCTGCCGTGCACGTTGAACCCAAGGACGGCGGATGTCGCCTCTGGGTCCATGCACCCAGCGTGGGCGAGCGGATCGGGATAGGCAACAGCCTTGATGCATGCCTGCGTGATCGCGGCGAAGCGCTTTGCCTCGGTGAGGTCTGGCAACCCCTGCTGACTCCATCCCTTAATAAGGTCACCAGCTTCTCAGCCGGTTCCGAGGCTGACGCCATCAGCGTTCGGATCGATATTGCAGCCAACGGTGAGGCGACCGATTGGGAGTTCATGCTGAGTTCGGTGCGCCCCGTCGCCGACGTGAGCGCCGATCAGTTGACCGCCCTTGCGGAACGCAAACCCAAGGCACGCAGCATTCCTGTGGCTCTCAAACCGATCAAAGACCAGCTCGGTCAGCTAGAGACCCTGCGGTTCTGCAACACCCTGCTGTTGGAGCATGAGAGCAGCAGCGGAGTTGTACAACTCGATCTCTGCCCTCCACAGCTGGAAGCCCTTGGTGACCTGCGCAGCGCAGATCCATCCGGTTTGCGGCATCGCTGGGTTGATGCGTTCAACCCGGTGGACCCCCATGCGTTCCTTCAGCCTCTGTTGAGGGCTGCCGACCGTGCATGGACCGCACAACGACTCGATCTCCAATTGCCTGGAATCACCATCGAGGCGGATGAACCCGATGGCAGCGTGCTGACCGATGTGGCGAAGACGGCCATTGCCTTAGATCTTCCACTGGAACTGGATGACGACGGTTGCCCATCAGCTTCGGAACTGATTCAGGTGTTCAAGGACAGCAGTCAACGCCGCGTGCTTGAACAGCAGCTCAGTCATGCTCTGCCACCGCTCAGCCTTGTGGCATCCACAGACGCCACCTCAGCGGCAGCAGATCCCGATGGGGAAGATGCTGCTCCAATCCGCCCGAACACTTCACTGACCCCCTGGACCTGTGCAACTCAGCACTACGCCCACCTGGTGAACCAACAGGTGATCGTTGCGCTGCTCACCGATGCAAAGGATCGTCCAACCGTGCGTCACAAGACGCGTCTGAAGCTTGGGCTCAAGGGTGCCGGTGCTGATCTCACATGGCCCCTGTTCACGGCATCACAGGACGAGAAGCTGAACGGATTGGTGAGTGAGCGCACGGTGCAACGGCTCAACACCCGTCGGCGCCAGGTGTTGGAACTGGAGAAGGATCTGCTGTCGATGATCCAGGCCCGTTCAGCCCAGCCCCTGATCGGCGAACAAGTGGAGGGGCGCATCAGCGGTGTGCAGAGCTATGGCTTTTTCGTGGAAGTCGGGGAGAGTCGCGTTGAGGGGCTCGTTCATGTGAGCTCCCTCAACGATGACTGGTACGAGTACAGATCACGCCAGAATCGCCTGGTCGGTCGCAAGAACCGTCAGACCTATCAACTCGGTGATGCCGTTCAGGTGCGCGTGATCAATGTGGATGTTCTGCGCAATCAGATCGACCTTGAGGTCATCAGCCAGGGATCCGATGCCTCCAGCGAGCCTGAATCATCGGAGCCGCTGCCTGTTGCCCTCAGCGAGCGCTGAGTGATGCATCCCTACGTTCTTGCGGTCACCGGTGCATCCGCCCAACCCCTGGCCGAGCGTGCCCTCCAGCTGCTCTTGCAGCGCGGGCGCGCTGTTCATCTCGTGCTCAGCCATGGCGCCCATGAGGTGTTTCGTGCGGAACAGGGGCTATCGATCCCCGTGGATCCTCTGAAGCAACGCGAGTTCTGGAGGGAGAGGCTTGGGGTCGAGAGCGGCGAACTCACCTGCCATCGCTGGAATGATCAAGCCGCCTGCATCGCCAGTGGTAGTTACCGAACCCGGGCGATGGTCATCGTTCCCTGCAGCATGGGAACCGTCGGTCGGATCCATGCCGGCATTGCCGCTGATCTGATCGAACGCTGCGCGGATGTGCACCTCAAGGAGCGTCGTCCCCTGGTGATTGCGCCCCGGGAGATGCCCTTCAACCTGATTCACCTCCGCAATCTCACCGGCCTCGCTGAAGCTGGAGCCACCATTGCCGCTCCCATTCCGGCCTGGTACACCAGGCCCGATTCCTTGGAGGAGATGGTGGACTTTCTGGTGGTGCGACTGTTCGATGGCTTGGAGGACGAACTCGCACCCCTGAACCGCTGGAACGGCCCCCTGGAATGAGCATGTTTCAGCGGCTGATGCTCATTCCCTGCCTGGCACCACTGCTGGTGCTGCTGGTGCTGTCGGCCAGCAACGTTGGCGAGAAAACCAGAATTCGTCTGCTGGTGTGGACAACACCTCCGCTCCCCGTTGGGGCATGGACAGCGCTTGCTGGCGTGGGTGGTGCAGCCGGAGCCGCCGTCGCAGCGGTTTTGGTCTCGCCTGCTGAACGTCCCCTGCGTCGCCAAAGACGTTCTCACCTTCAACCGGAATTTGATGAGAGAGATAACCCTGCCAACGAACCGGCACCCAGATCCAGTGCAAACCCAGGTCCAGAAAGAGATGTGAGGGAACCGGCTCCAACGGTCTCTGTGGCTTACCGCGTGATTCAACGCCCTTCATCAGTCCCCCCGCCGTCAGACGCTTCATCAGGCGCTTCAGCTGTGGGCTCTCCTGCACAGGAGATCAGTGATTGGGGAGATGATCCGGAGGCGAACTGGTAAGCAACGCACCAAGCTGCTTACAGTTGCCCCAGCAATGCTGGATCGGTGAGCGAAACCCCAGTCGAGAAGCAGTCTTCAGGTCAAGAGGCCCCTGCCAAACCAGCGCCGAAAGCCAAGCCGCCCAAGCCGGAGGACAAGCCCTTCCCTGAATTCATCGACACACTGTTTCTGCCGGCTGTCGCCAAACAGCTCGCCGAACACAACATCACAGCTGATCGGCTCGAGCGCGTCGAGGGGCAGCGTCCCGTCGTCGGCGGTGAATGTCCGATGGTGGTCGGTGAACTTCCTGGGGGCCGCCGCTTCTGGGTTTGTTTCTCCAAGGCCGACATCAACAGCTCCAAGGTGATTGCCCTGGCTGATGCAGGCAGTGAGCCGACGCTGCTGGAGAGCTTTCTGATCGATGAGAAGCGGATGTCTTTGCCTCTTCTCGTCTCCCGCCTGTTGCAACGTCTCAACGGCCAAAAGTGGCTGGGAGGTAACTAACCGCCCGCATTGGCCTCAGGGGTCGGGCTGACACGCCTACATTGGCAGGATCGTGAAACGCAACTGATGGTCCCTCCCACCGCCGTGGCCGAAGGCAGCGCTGTAGCCATCAAGGATCCTGTCAAGGACACAATCCTGACCCCTCGCTTCTACACCACGGATTTCGAAGCGATGGCGGCGATGGATCTTCGGCCCAATGAGGCTGAACTGGAAGCCATCTGTGAGGAGTTCCGGAAGGATTACAACCGCCACCACTTCGTTCGTAACGAGGAGTTTGAGGGTGCTGCCGACAAGCTGGATCCTGAAACCCGCAAGGTGTTCATCGAATTCCTTGAGCAGAGCTGCACATCGGAATTTTCAGGATTCTTGCTCTACAAAGAGCTGAGCCGCCGGATCAAGGCCAAAAACCCTCTTCTGGCCGAGTGCTTTGCTCACATGGCTCGTGACGAAGCTCGCCACGCTGGCTTCCTCAACAAGTCGATGAGTGATTTCGGCATGCAGCTGGATCTCGGCTTCCTGACAGCCAACAAGGACTACACCTTCTTCAAGCCGAAATTCATCTTCTACGCCACCTACCTGTCTGAAAAGATCGGCTACTGGCGTTACATCGCCATTTATCGCCACCTCGAAAAGAACCCTGACAGCAAGATCTTCCCGATCTTCAACTTCTTCGAGAACTGGTGTCAGGACGAAAACCGTCATGGCGATTTCTTTGATGCCCTGATGAAGGCTCAACCGGATACGGTTCGTGGCCCGATCGCCAAACTCTGGTGCCGCTTCTTCCTGCTGGCGGTGTTCGCCACCATGTACGTGCGCGACGTAGCCCGCAAGGAGTTCTACGAGGCTCTCGGATTGGACGCTCGCACCTACGACAAGATGGTGATTGAGAAAACCAATGAGACGTCTGCGCGCGTTTTCCCTGTTGTTCTTGATGTCAACAACGACAAGTTCTGGACGCGCCTCGAACGCCTGGTTGCCAACAATGCCGCTCTGGACAAGGCTGATGCCAGCGATGCCATCGCTCCTGTGAAGTTGCTGCGGAAGCTGCCCTTCTGGATCGGTAACGGTGCCGAGATGGCCAAGCTGTTCCTGATGCCCGCGATCGACAGCGATCGTTTCCAGCCAGCTGTGCGCTGAGGGGACTCCCCCAGCCCAATCGAGGAGATTTCTTGACCAACGCCTTTTCGAATCAGTGGCAAGGACTCTTGGAGTCCTTGCTGCACCGTGGTAGCTCCGCAGGAGCCGACCTGGTGGAGGTGTTTCTCGAGCGCACCGACCACATCGGTTTGCTTGCTGAACAGGATCAGATCACTAGTGTCAACCCGTCCTTTGCCCGTGGCGCTGGCCTGAGGGTGTTTCGTGATGGCCGAGATGGCTTCGTCAGTACCAACGATCTGAGCGAAGCTGGCCTCAAGCGTGCCCTTGACCAGGCCATGGCCATGCTCGGTCTGGAGGCGCAACAGCTCACTTCCCCTTCAGCTTTTGAAGGGTTGAAGCAGCTGACCGACCACGGAGTGACAAAAGCCGACTGGCTGGAACGTTGTCCATCTCTCGATCAGGCGAGCCAGTGCCTGCTTCAGGGCACAGCCCATCTCAATCGTCTTGGTCAGCACCTTCAGGTGCGGCGGGGCAGTTACGCCCGTGACTGGCAGGAAGTGCTGGTGGCTGCATCCGATGGCACGTTCGCCCGCGACATTCGCCTGCATCAATCAACCGGTCTCTCCGTTCTCGCTGCCGACGGAGATCACCGATCCAGCATTGGCCGACGCTACGGAAGCTCCGATCGTCCGGACGATCTTCGGGACTGGGATTCCGAGGCCAGTGCAGCTGAAGTGTGCAACAGCGCTGGAACGATGTTGCGGGCCGACTACGTGGATGCAGGACAGATGCCGGCTGTTCTTGCCAACCGCTTCGGTGGCGTGATTTTCCACGAGGCCTGTGGCCATCTGCTCGAAACAACCCAGATTGAACGGGGCACCACTCCCTTCGCTGACCGCGTTGGTGAACTGATCGCTCACCCTGCTGTCACCGCCATCGATGAAGGGCTGAGTGGTGGCTCTTTCGGCTCCCTTTCGATGGATGACGAGGGAATGGCACCGGAGCGCACCGTTCTGATCAAAGACGGGGTGCTCCAACGGTTCATCAGTGATCGGGCCGGTGAACTGCGCACAGGCCACAAACGCACCGGAAGCGGCCGGCGTCAGAGCCATGCCTTCGCCGCAGCGAGCCGGATGCGCAACACCTTCATCGACGCGGGATCACATACTCCAGAGCAGTTGATTGAATCCGTCGACCAAGGCCTGTATTGCAAGGCCATGGGTGGGGGAAGTGTGGGCCCGACGGGTCAGTTCAATTTTTCCGTTGAAGAGGGGTATCTGATTGAAAACGGCAAACTCACCAAACCCGTGAAAGGCGCCACGTTGATCGGTGATGCCAAGGAGGTGATGCCTCGCATTTCCATGTGCGCCAACGATCTGGAACTGGCTGCCGGGTTTTGCGGATCCGTAAGTGGAAGTGTGTTCGTCACCGTGGGGCAACCCCACATCAAGGTTGATTCGATCACGGTTGGGGGCCGTTGATGATGAGCAGCAACAACAGCCTTAACGCCAAAGATCTCAGGGATCGCCTTCAGACCCTTGCTTCACGCGAAGGGATTCGTCGTTGGGACCTTGGTGCCGCATGCAGTGACGACTGCTCCGTTCAGGTGGATCGCGGTGAAGCCAAACAACTCAAGGCCTCACAGCGCAGCTCAATCACCGTCCGGGTTTGGAACAGCGATGGCCTGGTGGGCATCACCAGCACCACCGACCTCTCCGACAGCGGCTTGGAACAAGCTCTGGTTGGGGCGCATGCGGCCAGTCGTTTCGGCAATCCAGAGGAAATCCCTCAGTTCTCACCACTCTCGACAGCCCCACTCCCAGAGCTCGATCGACCGCTTCAACCACGCCAGGGAATCCTCCCACTTCTGGACACCCTGCGGGAAGCAGAAGCCGATCTGCTCGGACGTCACCCCGCAATCCAAACAGTCCCCTACAACGGACTGGCGGAATCCCTGTCTCAAAGCCTCTATCTCAACAGTGATGGGGCACTGCGCCAGATGGAGCGCACCCAAGCCAGCCTCTATCTCTACGCAAGGGCGGAAGAAACAGGTCGCAAGCCCCGCAGTGGCGGTGCAGTTCGTCTGGGCCTTGGCAGCAGCGAACTGGATGTTCAGGGCTGCATCAGCGAAGCGGTTGACCGCACCGTCAGCCATCTGGACTATCAACCGATCGAAACAGGGACCTATCGGGTCTGTTTCACCCCTGAGGCTTTTCTCTCTCTGCTCGGTGCTTTTAGCAGCATGTTCAATGCTCGTTCCGTGCTCGATGGGGTGAGCTTGAGCCAGCGGGATTCGATTGGATCCGATCTGGCGGTTCCCTTCTTCAATCTCCACGATGACGGCCTCCACCCGGGACACATCAGTGCGGCAGCCTTTGATGGCGAGGGAACACCAACCCGGCGCCTCTCATTGATTGAGGGCGGAACACTGCGGAATTTCCTTCACTCGGAAGCCACGGCCCGAGCCTTCGGTGTTCAACCCACCGGCCATGCTGGGCTTGGAGCCAAGGTTTCGGTGGGTCCAGACTGGTTCGTGGTTGGTTCCAACCCGCAGGTCAGCAGTGGCAACAGCCTCGACCACCGCACCGAGTCTGGCCCTTTCGTGCTGATTGAGGATCTATCAGCGCTTCATGCCGGAGTAAAGGCCACCCAAGGTTCCTTCTCCTTGCCCTTCGATGGTTGGTTGGTGAACAACGGAGAACGGATTTCGGTTGAAGCAGCAACGGTTGCCGGCGACATCCGCTCTGTTCTCAACGGCATCGCTCATCTGGAAACTGATTCAGAAGTTACCCACCGTGGGGTTTGCCCCCATGTTTGGGTGGATGGTCTCTCCATCACCGGCGAAGCCTGACGTTGAAGATTCTGTTCTGGGGAACACCGGCCTATGCGGTGCCGACCCTTGATGCATTGCATGGGGCAGGTCACACCGTCGTTGGAGTGGTGACGCAGCCCGATCGGCGGCGGGGTCGAGGCAAACAGCTGGTTCCATCACCGGTGAAGGCGAGAGCCGAGGAACTCGGTCTACCGGTGTTCACCCCTGAACGGATCCGGCGGGATGACGATTGCAAAGCCAAGCTTGCTGCCCTCGGTGCTGATGCTTCGGTGGTTGTGGCCTTTGGACAGATCCTGCCCAAGGATGTTTTGGAGCAGGCGCCTCTGGGCTGCTGGAACGGCCACGGATCACTTCTACCGCGTTGGCGCGGTGCTGGTCCCATCCAGTGGGCTCTGCTCGAAGGGGATCAGGAAACAGGTGTGGGGATCATGGCCATGGAAGAAGGGCTCGATACCGGCCCTGTGCTGCTCGAACAACGCACCTCGATCGAGCTCCTGGATACCTCCATCGCCTTGGCCGAACGGCTCAGTGCTCTCACTGCAGAGCTGATGGTGCAGGCCATGCCGCTGATTGAATCGACGGGTACGGGTCCAGAAGACGAGAGATTGGCCAGGCTCAACGTGCGGGTTCAGGCCGAAGGGTCGACCTATGCCCGCATGCTGGAGAAACAGGATTTCCAATTGGATTGGTCAGCCCCTGCCCTCAGCATTCATCGCAAGGTGATGGGGCTTCATCCCGGAGCGTTCACCCACTGGCAGGGCAAACGCCTGAAGGTGTTGCGCACGGAGCCGTTGATCGAGCGCCTGCAGGATCAACTCAGCGCTGAGGGGCGCACCCTCGTGGGCCAATGGCCCACCGGCGGGCATCGCCCAGGGACGATCCTTGCAGTGATCGAGGATCTGGGGCTTGTGGTGAGCAGTTCAGGTTGTCCCCTTCTGATCCGGGAGGCGCAGCTGGAAGGAAAAGCACGCAGCACAGCCCCCGTTCTGTTGCAGCAACTCAACGCCACTCCAGGAGATCGGTTGGGCGAGGGTTGATTCAGGATTCCGTGTACAACGAACGCGCTTGAGTCCAGACCAGATCGAGATCCAGTTCGGAGAGTTGTAGGGCTTCCGGGAACATTGTCGACAGCCATTGTCGGCGATTCATCAGGGCGTCGGCTTCAAAAAATGTTTGCTGTGAGGCCAGCACTCTGAACTTCAGAAATTCAAGCAGCCTTGCACGCAGGCGAATCGTGTCCACAAGTTTGATCCGTCTGCGTTGATCGCGGAGAGAAATGGTGCAGCCTGGATCAACCCCACTTAGATGTGGTGCAAGCAACTCCACTGTTGTTGGAGGTTGCCAATGACGTTCCTTGGTCTCTGGGTGGGGATAGTAGATCCAACCACTCACAACCTCGATTTCAGTGGTCTTGATCTCCACTCGCCAGAACGAAAATGTTTCAGGGGGGTGGAGTTCGGTCCATTGCACCTTTTCGAACAGGTGGTCTGGATTCGTGAGCGAAACCTCGAGCGGCGCAAAATCGAGATTCAGCGTGCCGAAATAACAGCTCGAGAGATCAAGCCCTAAGCCCTTGAACACAGGGAACTGCATTCGAATCGTTCCATCTGGGTATGGAGATTCCTTGCTTGTGCCGGAGGCCACTCCATGGCCAGCGCAGAGACGCCCTGTGAGCCATTCAGGGTTCATGGCTCAGCGAGGTTCACGGTGGCTGCAGCTGTCGCAGGGCCCTTCTGGCCATACGGCACAGCGGAGCAAAGGGCTGCGGGCATTGAAACGACAGTTCGGGTCGCCGATCACCCAGCCGTGTCGCCAGGGTGTTGCATCCGCAGGGCGAGCCTGGGGTTTCACCAACAAGGCCACCGAAGCCATCACATAGCGACCGTTGCGAAGCGCATAACGATGACGACGTTGGATCACAAGAAAAGACTGCTCTTCAACAACAAACCAACGCCCCGGTTGTGGTGGATCCTCAAGGTCAACACGATGGATCAAACGATCACCACTGATATGGCGCAATTCAACAAGCATGGCTTTCGTCCTGATCGAGATCGTTGCTGCGGATCGACATTCCCCAGGCAAACAGCATCAGCACCACCAACAGGGTGAGCCAGTCGGGTTGATTGAGGCTTGGGAGGACAACGTGAACTATCAAGCGCAGCGCCACAAAAGCAACAGCGAGAAATCCGGCTGTTTCCAGCCGTGGATACAGATCAAGCCAGCGGATGAACAGGGCGGATGTAAAACGCAGCGCCACGATGCCGATGAAGGCACCCGTACTGATCAACACAATCTGATCACTGATGGCCACGGCTGCGGCCACGCTATCGATGGAGAACGCCAGATCTGTGAAAGCCAGCAACAGAACCGTGTTCAGAAAGGGGCGGGACAGACCGCTGGATTCATTGCCCTCGATGGACTCCGCTTCTGCGACTGATCGATTGTTGAAGTGATCAACCACCAGCCAAACCAGATAAGCGGCCGCCAGGAGTTGTACCCAAGCGTTTTGCAACACCCACTGGGCCACAATGATCAAGGCAATCCGCAAGACCAGGGCAATGCCAATGCCCAGATTGAGGGCTAATTTTTCCTGCTCCGGTTGGCGGCTGCTGCGGGCGATGGCCGCAAGGGCCACGGCATTGTCAGCCGACAGGATCAGCTCCAGCAGCACCAGAACAGGCAGCAGTGCCAAGACCTCTCCCCATTGATCGGCACCTTCGAAGAAATCCGACAGTGAAGGAAGCGAAGTGATGTCCATCGCGGCAGCCTAGAAAGTGCAAGCGCTGTTCCATTGCGATGCAGATCCGGGCCGAGTTGTGTCACGTCGACACCCTGAGATGCATCGTGCGGGTTGAGGCCTGGCACGACGGTTCTCTGCAGGGCAGCGCCCTCGGTGAAGCCGCGACTGCTGAAGAAGCTGAGGAAAGGGCGTTGCAACGGTTGCACACGAGGCTCGATACCACTGGGCGACCAGAACACACACAGAGTTCGGCTCGCTCTGAATCCAAGTCGAATCAACAGGACCCACAACGGCAGACCGTCGAGCGACCCAGAAAGATTGATCAAAGCGAGCCCCCTTCAGCTCCAGAACCCCCTGTCATCCAACAACCTCCCGTCACAGCTGATGACAACGTCCCCTCCGAAACCCCAACGGATCCAGACGATTGGAGTGATGAGCTGACCGCCATCGATATGGAAATCAGACGTATCGGTTGGTCCCGGGAACAAGAGCAGGCCTATTTGACCCGAGCCTTCGGGCTTGGAAGCCGCCACAAGCTCACCCGCTATGCCGATCTCGTGGCCTATTTGCGTCAGCTGAAGTTGATTCAAGCCAACGACGATGCGTCCACAGCACCAGCGCCGATCCGACGTGGTGACCTGCTGCAGCAGGGAGACGTCATGTTGAAGCAGCTGGGCTGGAGCTCCGATCAAGCAAGGGCTTTCCTCCAACAGCAATTGGGGGCGACCAGTCGTCAGCAGCTGAGCGATGAACAACTGCTGCAGTTCAACATGCTGCTAGAGGAGCAAACACTGAGCCTTGCCAAATAAGTACGAACACTCAGGAATGGGCCCAAAGGATGGTTTACAACATTCTTGCGGCAGGGACTGATACGGCGTCCATGCCGATTGCGGCAGAGTGAATCGTCTACACACTCTGCGCAGACCGGTCATTTCCTCCGCGTCTTTCTGAAGGGGGAAATGGCCCCTATGGGGCAGTAGCGAGGTCAGGTCAGCCCAGAGGTGAAGGGTTGCAGAGCTCCTAACTCAGCTGCGGAAATTGAACTCCAGCTTGGTTTTGGGCTTTTGATACTTGATTACGTTCATCACCTGCAAACCGGTGTTTTCGGACTTCCTCTCTTCGGCAAGTGCTCTGAGGATCATTGAGCCTGAAGCCTGCCAGTCTTGATCATCTTCGATCAATTGCTTGGCTCGTGAGTAGTACTCAGCAGCTTTCGCCAGATGATGAGATTTTTGATTAGCTGCCTTTGAAGATATTGCCGTTGTGATGGACTTCGCTTCCGCTGCGATAATTGTACAGCATGCTTTTCCAATAGAAAGCTCACTTATATGTGCTCTCTAGCGGCGCGTTCTTTTGTAGAGAGCTTGATTCACGAGTGGAAAGGCATAGGGCATTTGGTTGATTTCATTCTTGATGGCTGCAAAGCAGGCAGCCGAGCCATCTGTGTAGCCATCTTCAAAAATGCTTGCTTTGGCCTGTTTCAGGGTTAATCCATCCCGCATTCCCGCTTCAAGATTGAATGCTGCCTCATAGCTTTGACAAGCACCAGCTTGCACTCGGGTAGCTTCACCACAAAGCAGCAGGGTCAAACCGGCAAGCCCAGCACAAGAACGCCTCAACAAAGTCTCGGAAAGCATTGAAGGAGATGGATTGGACTGCGGTTCGACTAGGACGGTGGTCTCGCGGCCTCAAGGAGGCTGATTTAAGAACGTTATTCGCCACAAGAGTGGCCTTCAAGGCTCAGCGTTTTGAATCTTTAACCTGCCAAATTCCTGAACTGTTTTCGCGATAGGTTCAGGCATGGGCGATCCCACTCTTGTTGTACGGCAACTGATCAGTGAACTTCGGGATGATATGTCCGAAGCAGGCCGTGAACTCAGGAATCGAAGCGCTTGGGATCTTCAATGCCCCGTCGTGATTATTGACGCCCGAACTGACCCCAACCGGGTTATTCGAACGTCCGTGCGTGGCATCACCGGTGCCATTGCCACCAGCAATGTGATCGATGATCCCTTAATGCGCTCTTTTTTGCAGCGCTTCCGTGAAGTTGGTGCTGATGAAGCGTTGGACGAATTCCTGCAGGGGGCTGAGGCGGAACGCTTCGCTGAACTCTGGGACACTTACAACGACGAAGCCCAACAGCAGGGTCTAGCGGTCTGGTCCCACAGTGACGCCGCAAAATTTGTGCTCAAGTCAAAAACCTGTTTTGCGGATGGGCAATTGGCCTGTGTTGCCATCACGTCCGGCGACCATCGTGATGCCCACGACGTGCTCACCTTTTCAGTGGATGCCTGCTGGTTGTCCTGAGGTCCTGTTCAGCCTCAAGCACATCCGATCAAGCACGAATGAGTTGGACAAGAACCACAAGCGCTGAAGCAGCCAGAGGCCAAAGCAACCAGCTCAATTGAGGGATGGTGAATGCGAGCACCAGCCCAATCACAAAGAAAATCAGAAAACGGCCGAGGGTCATGAAGGCACCAATACCGACGTATTGAAACGAAAACACCGCCTTAGGCCAGTTTTTCGCGCCTTGAGCTGGGAGCTGGTTCGGGGGTGAACAGGATGGGGATCGAGGAAGCAACCAGCACGCCGCCCACAGTCAGCAACACCAGCAGGGGAATGGGCCGGACCGGGGGCTGACGCTGCAACGGTGTCGCGCAGCTGGAGCAGAGCGGAATAACCCCCTTGGGTGGATGCAACACCAAGGCCGGGCCGCAACAGCAGGAAGGGCAGCGGTAGCGCGGCATCGACCGGTGAAACGCAGCTGCTGGCACCTTATTGCGAGGATCATGGATTGCCGAGGTCTGCTCCATGCCGCTCCGTTCCCTGGTGACCAAGTTGCAGGGAACTGCACTCACCGGTGAGCTTGATGAGCGCTCAAGCCGCGCCCAACGCTTGTTAATGCGCGGAGCAGGTCGGTGCAGCCGAGCTCTGGTGGCCAGCGCGCTGGCACAACGACGCGGCGCACCTCTGCTTGTTGTGGTGCCAACACTTGAGGAAGCGGGACGCTGGACGGCGCTGTTGGAATTGATGGGGTGGAGCCAGGCCAGCCTGTACCCCACCAGCGAAGGCTCTCCCTATGAACCCTTCGATCCCACAAGTGAGATCACCTGGGGGCAACTTCAGGTTCTGAGTGACCTGCTTGGAGACCCGGATGCTTCGAGCTGGGCGATCGTGGCCACGGAACGTTGTTTGCAGCCCCATCTCCCCCCACCGGACGTTCTGAAAACGAAGACGCGCATCTTGCGCAAAGGGGATCAAGTTGATTTGGAGGCATTGGGTGAGACGCTCGCTCAACTTGGCTACGAGCGGGTCACCACCATTGAGCAGGAGGGGAGTTGGAGCCGTCGCGGCGACATCGTCGACATCTTCCCTGTGAGCAGTGAGCTGCCTGTTCGACTCGAATTTTTCGGAGAGGAGCTCGACAAGCTGCGGGAATTCGATCCAGCCAGCCAACGCTCCCTGGACCCCGTCGATGCGCTCCGACTCACACCAACAGGATTTGGGCCTCTGATCGCGGACCAGCTCAGGGAGACGATGCCCGATGGACTGGAGCCATTGCTTGGTGCTGCGGGCACGGAGCAGCTTCTGAACGGGGGGACACCGGAGGGTATGCGCCGGCTGATGGGTCTCGCCTGGGGGCAACCCTCCTCGCTTCTCGACTACCTGCCGGACACCACAACGGTGGTGATCGATGAGCGACGCCAGGGCTTGGCACACGGACAACAGTGGCTCAGCCATGTGGAGGAACATCACCACGACATGGCTGCTGAGGCGGGCCTGGACGATGGAGATCGTGATCGGCTCTGGCCAGCGGTTCTGCACAGAGAGATTGAAGCCGCCTACGCCCTGACGGAGGTTTTCCATGGCTTTGACATGGCAGAACTGCTGGAAGTTGACCAGCACCCCAACAGCTTCGACCTCGCCAGCCGCCCTGTTGCGGCCTACCCCAACCAATTCGGAAAACTCGGGGAACTGATCAAGGGATTTCAAACTGAGCGCACGGCGGTTTGGTTGGTGTCTGCACAACCCAGCCGAGCTGTTGCTCTGCTGGAGGAGCACGACTGCATCAGTCGGTTTGTGCCGAACGCGGGAGACAGCAATGCCATTTCTCGTCTGATTGAGCAGAACACCCCCGTCGCGTTGAAGGTGAGGGGCACGGCCGAACTTGAGGGTTTGCAGCTTCCGGCCTGGCGGATTGCCCTGGTCACCGACCGTGAATTCTTTGGCCAGCAGAGCCTGAGCTCCAGTGGTTATGTGCGCCGTCGCCGCAAGGCCGCCAGCCGCACGGTTGATCCCAACAAGATGCGGCCGGGCGATTTCGTGGTGCATCGGAACCATGGCATCGGCCGCTTCAAAGCCATGGAAAAACTCGCGATCTCAGGCGACATCCGGGACTACCTCGTTGTGCAGTACGCCGATGGAATCCTTCGGGTTGCTGCCGATCAACTCGGCAGCCTGGGCCGTTATCGCGCCACGAGCGAAACACCTCCGCAGCTCAACCGCATGGGTGGTACGGCCTGGAACAAGGCCAAGGAGAGGGCCAAGAAGGCGGTTCGCAAGGTTGCCCTTGATCTGGTGAAGCTGTACGCGGAACGGCAACAGGCTGCTGGCTTTGCCTTCCCCACCGACGGCCCCTGGCAGGTGGAAATGGAGGAGTCGTTCCCCTATGACCCGACGCCAGATCAACTGAAGGCCACGGCCGACGTGAAACGGGACATGGAACGGCAGGAACCAATGGACCGTCTGGTGTGCGGGGACGTTGGCTTCGGCAAGACCGAAGTTGCGATCCGCGCGATCTTTAAAGCCATCACCGCTGGGAAGCAGGTGGCGATGCTGGCTCCTACAACCGTGTTGGCTCAGCAGCACTGGCGCACGCTCTCGGAACGCTTCGCGCCGTATCCGATCAAGGTGGCTCTGCTCAATCGGTTCCGAACAGCGTCGGAACGCAAATCCATTCTCGATGGCCTGAAGCAGGGAACCATCGACGCCGTGGTGGGAACCCACCAGTTGCTCAGCAAAGGAGCGTCATTCCAAGAGCTTGGTCTGTTGGTGGTGGATGAAGAACAGCGCTTCGGTGTGAACCAGAAGGAAAAGATCAAAGTGCTGCGGAAGGACGTGGACGTCCTCACCCTGTCGGCAACGCCGATTCCCAGAACGCTCTACATGAGCCTTTCGGGGGTGCGAGAGATGAGTCTGATCACCACACCACCGCCGCTGCGCCGTCCGATCAAGACGCACCTGGCTTCGTTGGATCCGGAGGCGGTGCGGAGCGCCATCCGCCAGGAACTGGATCGTGGGGGCCAGGTGTTCTACGTGGTTCCCCGGGTCGAGGGAATTGAGGAGGTGGCCGCAGGGCTACGGGAGATGCTGCCAGGCCTGAAGCTTTTGGTGGCTCACGGTCAGATGGCCGAGGGCGAGCTGGAGAACGCCATGGTGGCGTTCAACGCCGGCGAAGCCGACGTGATGCTGTGCACCACGATTGTGGAAAGCGGCCTGGACATCCCACGCGTCAACACGATCCTGATTGAGGACGCCCACCGTTTTGGCCTGGCCCAGCTGTACCAATTGCGGGGACGGGTCGGCCGCAGCGGGATTCAGGCCCACGCCTGGTTGTTCTATCCCGGCAACGCATCACTGAGCGACACCGCCCGTCAGCGGCTCCGCGCTATCCAGGAGTTCGCCCAATTGGGCAGTGGTTATCAGCTCGCCATGCGGGATATGGAGATCCGTGGGGTCGGCAATCTTCTCGGCGTGCAGCAAAGCGGCCAGATGGAAACCATCGGCTTTGACCTCTACATGGAAATGCTGCAGGAATCCCTGGCTGAAATTCAGGGTCAAGACATCCCCAGCGTTGAAGACACCCAGGTGGACATCCCCGTCACAGCCTTCGTGCCTGCGGACTGGATCACTGACCCCGATGAAAAGATCGCGGCCTACAGAGCTGCAGCCGACTGTCTCACCGCCGAGGCCCTGGTGGAGCTGGCTGCGGGATGGGCCGATCGCTACGGAGCGCTGCCCGCTGCCGTGGTGTCGCTTCTGCAGCTGATGGAACTCAAACTTCTGGCGAAGCGGTGCGGCTTTTCAAGGATCAAGCCGGAGAAGCCCAACATCGTGCTTGAAACTCCCATGGAGGAACCGGCGTTCCGTTTGCTGCGCCAGGGATTGCCCCAGCATCTGCATGGCCGTTTGGTGTATCAGGCCGGCAGCGGTATCCAGCACAAGGTGATGGCCCGCGGTCTCGGTGTTCTCCCCATGGAGAAGCAACTGGAACAACTGATGGAATGGCTGCGTCTGATGGCAGCCCAAATTCCCGACGCCGACGGCAAAACCGAGGCACAGCGGCAGGAGGAGCTTCGCGCCAAGAACGCAGAGGTGGTTCAGGTCTGAAGCCTGAACCCAATTCTGAGAAAAACGTTACCAACCACGCAATTCTTCGTTACATTGTTCTCAGCGAAATCCGTTGGACATGGGTGAATTCGTCGAGATCGGTGCTGGTGGCGTTTCTCTGGAACTGATCAGCGGCGTTTTCTGTGCCACGGCTCTCGGTGTGTACGTCCTCTTCCAACCCGGCGCCTCTGATGACGACGATTCCAACGGCGGCGGCGGCGGCGGATTGATGCAGCCGATTTCCTGAGTTACTGCAGCGCGTAGCTGAGGTTGGCTCGGCCAGGTTGATAGGTCATCCCTGCCTGACTTCTCTTCAATTGGTTCAATAGGGTCCCCTCAGCGGTCTTGTATTGACTGTCTTTCTGGGTTCCCAGGTCTTCAACCGAGAAATTCTTGATCTCTTTTTTCGACATCGCTGCTTCGATGTCCGGTTGGATTCCGTTCTTGTGAATATCAGTTCCCTTCGGGGTCAGATACTTGGCGATCGTGACCGTCAGACCGGATCCATCAGCCAATCCGCGAACGGCCTGGACAAGTCCCTTGCCGAAGGTCTTCTGTCCAACGAGTTGGGCACGGGAGTTGTCTTGGAGTGCCCCTGAAAGAATTTCGCTGGCACTGGCGGATCCCTGGTCAATCAACACCACCAGGGGTTTGTCGGTGATTGCACTGCCCGTGGCGCGCCTTACATCGCGAATGCCCTCGCGGGTTCGGGTGCTGACGATGGTGCCTTCATTAAGCCATTGGCGGGCGATGTCCACACTGGCCTCGAGCAGGCCGCCTGGATTGCTGCGCAGATCCAGCACATAGCCCTCAGCAGCCTGAGATTCCAGATCCTTGATGGCAGCACGCATTTCACGCGTGGCGTTGGCATTGAATTGCTTGAGACGGATGTAGCCCACCTTGCGGCCGTTGGGCGCCGTGTTGAGCATGGCCTTCACTGCATGGATCTCAATCCGGGCCCGTTTCAGCGGCACATTCAGCACCTGACCCTGGCGCCTGAGTCCCAGCACCACATCGGTGCCCTCCGGGCCACGAATCAACTTGACGGCGTCCTCGGTGGTCATGCCTTTGGTGGAGGCACCATCGATGGAAACGATCACATCCTTGGGCTGAACGCCCGCACGGGAAGCAGGGGTGCCCTCAATCGGGGAGACAACAATCAGCTCCTTCGTGTCTTTGTCGAGACTGAGCTGAATCCCCACGCCCATCAACTCACCGGAGGTGTCGATCTGCATCTCCTTGAACTCCTTCGGATCAAGGAAACGCGTGTAAGGGTCATCGAGGCTGGCCAGCATGCCCCGGATCGCCTCGTAGGACTCGGCGCTGCCTCCATAAGACTTGCTCAGCAGATTGCTCCGCAATTGGCGCCAGGTCGCTTCGTCGTAGGAGCCCGTCGAATCGAGGTAATCGCGATAAACGATCTGCCAGACCTGATCAATCACCTCCTTAGGGCTGTCGTGTATCGATCCCCCGGATGCCGATGGAAGGGAGAGGCCTGGTGAGCTGATGCCCATGGCGGTGACCACACCGCCGACGCCGAGCATCAACAGCAACGGAGTCGAACGAACCAAAGAACGCAGGCGCTGACTCCGAACCATGGCCCTTCAGGACTGATTCTTCAGACTAACGAGATCAGGCGGGCTCCACCCAGCGACCGTCCTCTTTGATCAACTGGATCAGGGCTTCAACGCCCTCAGCTTCAGGCACCTTGCGGATTTCATCACGACCGCGATACAGCGAAATCACGCCAGGGGTTTTGCCGACGTAGCCGTAATCAGCGTCGGCCATCTCGCCAGGGCCATTGACGATGCATCCCATCACGGCGATGTCCAGACCCGTGAGGTGGGATGTGGCATCGCGCACCTTATGCAGCACCTCTTCGAGATTGAACAGGGTGCGACCGCAGCTGGGGCAGGCGACGTACTCGACCATGGTCTTGCGCAGACCCAGGGATTGAAGAATCGAGTAGCAGACGGGGATTTCCTTTTCAGGAGCCTCCGTCAGGGAGACCCGGAGAGTGTCTCCCAATCCATCGGCCAACAGGGTGGCAATGCCTGCGGTGCTCTTGATGCGGCCGTAATCACCGTCACCGGCTTCGGTCACGCCCAAGTGCAGGGGGTAATTGAAGCCTTCCTTGTCCATGGTGTCCGCCATCAGGCGGTAGGCCGCAAGCATCACCGGTGCACGCGAGGCCTTCATCGAAATCACGATGTTGTGGAAATCAAGCTCGTGGCAGATCCGCACAAATTCCATCGCTGACTCGACCATCCCCTCCGGGGTGTCGCCGTAGGTGAACAGCATCCGCTCCGCCAGGGAGCCGTGGTTCACACCAATTCGCAGCGCCTTGTTCTGATCCCGCAGCAGGGTCACCAAAGGCTCGAACGTCTCACGGATGCGCTGGCCGATGGCGGCAAATTCTTCTTTGCTGAACTCCTGCCGATCGGGATCGGGCTTGTCGAAAACAAATAGCCCGGGATTGATCCGAACTTTGTCGACATGCTTGGCGACCTCCAGGGCGATTTTGATGCCGTTGTGGTGGACATCCGCCACCAGGGGAACGCTGCAGCCGCGCTGACGAAGCTCCTGACGAATCTGTCCCATCGCCTTGGCGTGGGCCATCGAGGGCGTCGTCACCCGCACGATCTCACTGCCGGCTTCGGCAAGGCGGATGATGCCGGCTACAGCAGCCTCGATATCGAGGGTGTCCTCGTTGATCATCGACTGCACCACGATCGGGTGCTCGCTGCCTACTGGCACAACACCCACCATCACAGTGCGGGTCACACGGCGGTGGATCTGGGTGTCGTAGCGCCGATCCAGGGCAGTCATGGGGGCGGTGGTGAAGCGCGTCAACGTTCGCACAGCCTGCGCCGCACTGCGGAGAGGTCCTGCCGTGTCAGATCCAGGGGCGCGCCGGCTGCTTTGGAGGGATTGCGCAGCAGATAGGAGGGGTGAAAAATCGGCATCACCTGCCGTCCATTCCAGCTCTGCCACTCACCACGAAGCTGGGTCATGCCCCCCTTGATGCCAAGGATGGCCTCCACAGCGGTGGCTCCCGTCAGCACGATCACCTTGGGGCCAACGGCCTCCAGTTGCAGGTCAAGCCAGGCCCGACAGGCGGCCAACTCAGTTTTTTTCGGTCGTCGGTTGTTTGGAGGCCTGCATTTGATCGCATTGCAGATGTAAAGGTCATGCTCGGGATCCAGATCCACATCCCGCAGCAGTTGATCGAGAGCACGTCCTGAACGGCCGACGAACGGGACGCCCTGAGCATCTTCCTGAGCACCTGGTGCTTCACCGATCAGCATCAGATCCGCTTTGGGATTGCCGCGGCTGATTACGACGGTCTGGCGCGAACTGGCGAGGTCACAGGCTGTGCAGGCACTGCAGGCCTCCAGGGTGGAGAGGGTCATGACACCGATGCGGTAGAGGCCAGCGGAACCAAAAGCAACAGAGCATTGCCTTCCGGATCGTGGATCCAGGCCTCAGCACCAAAGGGCTCAAGCCGCGCCTCCTCGAGAAGCGATCCACCACGCTGCAGAGCGTTGCTGAGCAACCACTGAAGTTGAGGAAGGGGCTCCTGAGAAGGGGAGAGCCTCAAACAGGGAGCCAGCGCTTTGCCCCGGTCAGGGAAAGGGCGCCGGCGTGAGGGCTGATAGATCTCCAGCTGGGTTCCATCGCTGAATTGAACGATGCAGTGGTGCTCCGCCACTCCAGGCTTCAACGTGGCTTGAAACAGCTCGCTGTAGAAGGTCGCCAACCGGGCGCTGTCTTCCGCAGCCAAGACCCAGCTGATCTGTATCGCATTCATGGGCGCTGAGAAATCAAGGTTGTCTGCGACACCATCTGCGGCAGGATGATGACGTTTTAAACGCACCGCGGGGAGGTGCGTTGCCGATGCCGCGCCCGCCAGAACTTTCCGACCGGGCTGTCGCCCTCAAACCGTCTCTGACGCTGGAGATCAGCGCCAAGGCCAAAGCACTGCGCGACAGCGGCAAGGACATCTGCAGCCTCAGTGCCGGCGAACCGGACTTTGCGACGCCACCATTCATCGTTGAAGCGGCTCAGCGTGCTCTGGGATCCGGCTTCACCCGCTATGGCCCCGCCGCGGGGGACCCCGATCTACGTGCTGCTCTGGCCCACAAACTGAGCGTCGAAAACGGAATTCCAACCCAGCCGGAGCAGGTGCTGGTCACCAACGGTGGCAAGCAAGCCATCTACAACCTGTTCCAGGTGCTGCTCAATCCCGGCGACGAAGTGCTGCTGCCGGCGCCTTACTGGCTGAGCTATCCCGAGATGGCCGCCCTGGCCGGGGCGAGCACCAGGATCATTCCCACCAAAGCGGAGGAAGGCTTCCGCCTTGACCTCGACCTGCTGGAGCAGCAGATCACCCCCCGCAGCCGACTGTTGGTGATCAATTCCCCGGGAAACCCCAGCGGCCAGGTGATGACACGGGCCGAACTGGAGGCCCTGGCCTCGCTGGTGGTCCGTCACCCCCAGCTGATGGTGATGAGCGATGAGATCTATGAATATCTTCTGGCCGATGGTCAGCAGCACTGCAGCTTTGCGGCCATTGCCGATGGGATCCGTGAGCGCTGCTTCACCGTGAACGGCTTTGCCAAAGGCTGGGCGATGACCGGCTGGCGCCTCGGTTATCTGGCTGGAGATGCTGCCGTGATCAAGGCTGCTTCAGCCCTGCAGAGCCAGAGCACCAGCAATGTGTGCAGCTTTGCTCAACGGGGTGCCCTGGCGGCGATCGAAGGGCCCCGTGATTGCGTGCGCGAGATGGCAATCAGCTACAACCGCCGCCGAACTCTGCTCACTGAACGGCTGCAGGCTCTGGAGGGCATCACCCTGACGCCCCCTCAAGGGGCCTTCTACGCCTTCCCCCGCCTGCCGGACGGCGTTGCCGATTCGATGGAGTTCTGCCGGCAAGCCCTGGAACAGGAAGGTCTGGCCATGATTCCGGGCTTGGCCTTCGGCAATGACCGCTGCATTCGACTCTCCTGTGCCGTAGCGGATGAGACGATCAACGATGGACTGATGCGACTGAAGCGGCTGCTTCGTTCCTTCTGATCCGATTCGATGACTTCCTATTTCTGAATGTCTGTACGAGAACGCAGGGCCGTGGTGGCCACCGGTTTGATTGCCGGCCTCGCACTCACGGCCAGTGTTTCTAGTTGCGGCGCACCCCAAAACGACACCAAACAGGCTGTTCTGCAGATCGGTGCTATCCCCGACCAGAACCCCGAGAAACTCAATCGCCTCTACGGCACGCTCTCTTCGGAACTCAGCGAAAAGCTGGATGTTCCTGTGCGGTATGCGCCAGTGAGCAATTACACGGCGGCGGTCAGTGCCTTTCGCACCGGCAGCCTTGATCTGGTCTGGTTCGGGGGACTCACCGGTGTGCAGGCCAGGCTGCAGACGCCTGGAGCCCGGGTTCTGGCGCAACGGGACATCGATGCAGAATTTACCAGTGTGTTCATCGCCAATGGCGCCAGTGGTTTGCGCCCCTTCACCAGTGCCGACCAACTGGTTGAACTGAAGGGACGCCGACTGGCCTTCGGTTCGGAGAGTTCCACCTCCGGCCGCCTGATGCCCCAGTTCTTCATGGGGAAAAACGGCGTGAAACCTGAGGATCTGGCGGGGGGCGGACCTGGCTTCAGCGGAAGCCACGACGCCACCATTGCTGTGGTGCAGAGCGGTGCCTACGAGGTGGGCGCCTTGAACGAGCAGGTCTGGCGCAGCAATTTGGCGGACGGCCGCGTGGATCCAGGCAAGGTGTCGGTGATCTGGAGGACACCGCCCTACGTTGATTACCACTGGGTTGTAAGGCCTGGGCTGGATGAGCGCTTTGGCGATGGTTTCACCGACAAGCTCCAGACCGCCTTGCTGGACCTGTCGGCAGACACAGAGAACGGCGCCACGATTCTTGAGCTGTTCGGTGCCGAACGCTTCATCCCCGTCAAGGACGAGGACTACGTGATGATTGAAACGGTGGGTCGCCAACTCGGAAAGATCCGTTGACGGCGCTGCTGGAGCTGCACCAGGCCTGCCTGGGGCAACGGCTCCAACCGATCACCCTCACCCTTCGTGCGGACCAGCGTGTGGTTTTGCTCGGTGCCAGTGGCGCTGGCAAAACCACGTTGCTGAAGCTCTGCAACGGGGCCCTAAGCCCCGATGCAGGATTGGTGCACTGGTGTGGTCGTCCCCATCAGCAGCTGTCCCGCCGGCAACGGCGTCAGATCGGCACGCTCTGGCAGGACCTGCGCCTGGTGGAGGAACTGAGCGTTATCCAGAACATCAACAGCGGCGCCCTGGGACGCCATGGGCTGCTCTGGGCGATTCGAAACCTGCTGGGTCCCCTGGACCAGACAACCTGCCTGGCACTGATGCACCAGGTGAAACTGGAGGCCGAGTTGCTTGAACAGCCCGTGCGTGAACTCTCCGGAGGGCAGCGCCAACGGGTGGCTCTGGGCCGTTTGCTGCATCAGCAGCCTGAACTCGTGCTGGCGGACGAACCCCTCTCCGCCCTTGATCCCAGCCTTGCCGAAGACGTTCTCAACACCCTTCTTCTCTTGCCGGGCTGTCTGATCAGCCTGCATCGACCGGATCTGATACACCGCTTTGATCGGGTTCTGGGGCTCCGTGGTGGTGCCCTGGTGATCGATGCGGCTCCAGAGACCATTCACCGGGATCAATTGGAATGGCTCTACGCATCGGCCTGAAGCCAGCCCTGCCGCTGATCCCATTGCTGCCGGGCCTCAGCCTGGTTGGCGTTCTCGTGGTGCTGTTGCGCGATGGGCACGGCGGGGGACTGTCTCTGCTGCAACGGTTCGTTGCTGGGGCCGTGCAGCCCTGCATCGATCCCATCGTTCTGGGCAGCTTGCTCAACGGACTTCAGATCACCCTGGTGATTGCCGTGATGTCCTGGGGCATCAGCAGTGTTCTCGGCGTGGGTCTCGGCCTGCTGAGCTCAAGCACCTTCTGGGAAATCCTGGCGGACGTGCGTTGGCCTGCCTTGATCTTGCGCCGTTGGCTGGCACCCCTACGCGCAGTACATGAACTGATCTGGGGGTTGTTGCTGCTTCAGGTGTTCGGACTGAATGGCTGGGTTGCGATCTGTGCCATTGCGATCCCATACACGGTTCTGATGGCAAGGGTGATCGCCGATCAGGTGGACTGCCACGTTTCGCCGGCCATCCCCGTCCTCAAGGGAGCCGGCGCCACGCCATGGGCCGTGATGCTCACCGGGCTTGTCCCTCCGCTGGCAGAGCCGATCAGCGACCACATCGGCCACCGCCTTGATTGCGCGCTTCGTTCAGCCTTGATTCTGGGCGTTTTCGGTCTTGGTGGGCTGGGGACAGACCTCAGCCTCAGCCTGCGCTCACTTCAATTTCAGGAACTGTGGAGTGGCCTGTGGTTGCTGGCCATCGCCATGGTGGTGCTCGACCGATTGCTTCGAACGCTGCGCAGCTGGTCGCGCATGCTGATTCTCCTGGTGGCCATGGGCAGCCCCTGGGTCGCCCTCGGCTGGGGAACACAGCTGGATCTGCAGCTGACCTGGCCAGTGGCGGAGTGGTCGATGGTTATGGGCAACCTCATCGACGGATCCCAGGGATTCAATGCTGCCATTGAGATCTCCTGGCCCGGGGTGATTGGCGCCACGGTGTTGATCACCCTGATCGCCGGTTGTGTTGCTACCGGCCTTCCACCACTGCTGCTGCTGGTTTGGCCCAGCCAGGCCAGCCTGCGTCTGCAGGGAGTGGTGTGGGGAGCGTTGCGACTGATCCCGGCTCCTCTCACCGCACTGCTGCTTCTGATGCTGGCCAAACCAAGCCTGGCCCTGGCGGGGCTGGCCCTAGGGCTGCACCACGGGGGTGTGATGGGTCGGGTGTTGATCGACGACATCCGCAGCACGGGATTACGTTCCGCCCAGACCATGAAGGCCTGCGGCGCCTCCCCTCGGGTGAGCTGGCTTTACGGCCCGCTGGCGGATGTGAGTCGCGCCTACCTCACCTATGCGAGCTACCGATTGGATGTGATCCTGCGCGACACCGCGATCATCGGAATGGTTGGGGGAGCCGGTCTTGGCTGGCAGCTGATGGAAGCCCTCAGCTCGTTTCATTGGTGGTTGGTGCTCTGGATCGTGCTGATTTCCGCGGTGCTCACACTGTTGGGTGAGAGCCTGGGGGAACAACTTCAGGGGAGCTGGAACAGCCGGGCGATGGCTTTATGAGCGGTGCGAACGAGGTCCCCCGTCAGCTGATCGTGCTCGGGGACAGTGGCGTGCATGGCTGGGGTGACCGTGAAGCAGGTGGTTGGTGCCAACGGCTGCGCCTGCGCTGGATGAACCTGCCGAACGCACCGGTGGTGTACCCGCTTGGTGTGCGCGGCGATGGCCTGGAACGCGTGGCCGCCCGCTGGCGCAGCGAGTGGAGCTGCCGCGGCGAACTGCGTCGCCAAACACCTGGCGGGCTGCTGCTCAGTGTCGGGCTGAATGACACCGCCCGCGTTGGTCGAATCGACGGCAGACCCCAACTGGATGTAGAGGCCTTTTCGTTCGGCCTGGGACAACTTCTCAAGGAGTTGACCCAGGAAGTGCAGGTGTTTGTGCTGGGCCTCACAGCGGTGGATGAGCACGTGATGCCCTTTGCCGGTTGCCTCTGGTACGGCAACAGGCAGATCGCGGCAACGGAGGCCGTGATGGCCGAACAGTGCCGTGAGGCTGATGTGCCCTTCCTGCCCATGCATCAGGAGATGCAGGAGGAGCCCGACTGGTTGACCTGGATGGAACCCGACGGAATCCATCTCAATGCAGACGGCCACCGCTGGCTGGACCAGCGCTTGGATCAGTGGGCGCCTCTGCGGGAGTGGGCCGGACTTGCTCCACTTAACACATCAACTCCTATCAGCATGTAAACGAGACCCGCAGCGGCGACTAATGTGTGGCTCTCCTGACATTGGTGATCAGACTTGGGACCTGACCGCTCTGCACAACGCGCTGCCGGCCACCCCCCTGCCCAGCGCAAAACCACGCTCAAGTGGGATGAAAACGGTGAACTGACCGCCCTCGATATGGCACGCATCGTTGACCGTTTGACCCAGCCGGAATTGCAGCGCTGCGATCTCGACCCCTCCTGAGGGTTAGCTCGGGGCCATGGCCTGCTTGGCGGTTTTGTAGAAATCCAGGTCAATGTCGGACCGTCCATCTGAATCCGCCATCGCCTCAACCCGTTTACGCACAGCAGGCCGAACGAAGAACGGAACATCTTTCTTGAGTGCTGCCAGGGCCTCTGGTTGCCAGTCCATCAATCCAAAACTGTTGCACCCATGATCCGGCACGAAAGTGCCGATCTGCGGCACTAAAGGGGCAACCGCTTCGGGGCTGAGCGTTGAACCGTTGGATCAGTTGCACTGATCCCTTGATTTCTCAACGCCACCTGCGGCACGAGTCTCGTCGCGGACTGCCGCCCTGCATTGCACGACGCAATCAGCAGGCTCTCAAACACCTAGGTCTGGCCCACTGCGCGGCCCGTCGCCAACAGCAACGCGGGCCTGAGGAGTTCGACGATCTGCTGCAGGAGTCCCGGGTTGGATTGATCCGAGGCGTGGATCGGTTGGATCCGCAGCGACGGGTGAAACCCAGCAGCTATCTGCTGTCGCGGGCTACCGGTCAAATCCTTCACTACCGACGCGATCGATCACGCATGGTTCGAATTCCCTGGAGGCTGCGTGATCTCTACGCAGCCGGGATGAAGATTCAGCGCGAACGCGAACAAAACCAGCAACCGAGCCTCAGCGATCAGGAGCTTGCTGACACTCTCTTGGTTCGTCCGGAGCGGTGGGCCGAGGCCGTGAGGAGCCATGGGGTCAGCCAGGTCGTCGACCTGAGTGCCAGCCCTCTGGAACCAACACAAGCTTGTGAGGTTGACGAACACCTGGACTGGCTGAAGAGCGTGCTGCATCAGGTGGATGGCCTGGCCGGCACGGTGCTGAAAGGCCACTTGATCGAAGGCCAGAGCCTCAAGGATCTGGCTCAAGTCCTGAATTGCAGCCGCTCAAGCCTGCGTCTTCATCTCGATGAGGGCCTTCGACTGCTGCGGCAATGGGCCCAACGCGATGGTCTGATCCCAATCCAGAGCAGCTGATTAAAGCGCCATCAGCAGCATCGCCAAAACTGCGGCCAAGAGGGTCTGAAGAGCATTGACTAGCTCATTGCTCAACCAGGCCACGCGATCCTGCACAAGAGCGCCAAGCAGGCTTTCGGCAAGGGTTGCCACCAGACCAACCAGCATCACCAGCCCCGCCACAGGCCATGAGGGAACCAGCTGCAGGGTCAGCATCACCAGGGTCATGGCGATACTGCCAGCGGCACTGGCCAGGGTTCCCTCGAGGCTGATGGCCCCCTCGGTGCCTGGCGGGACCACCCGCAGGCTGGTGATCAACACAGTGGTTCGACCGAAACGCTTGCCGATCTCACTGCCGAAGGTGTCGGCCAACTTGGCGGCGAAACTCGCAGCAAAACCAACCAACAACAGCTGATGGGGCTCGACGCCGGCACCGATGAGCAGTGCCAGGAAGGCTCCAACAGCAGCGGAACCCCAGACGTTTTCTGGGCCCCGCTGCCCACCGCGGCCCTCGGCAAGACCGCGGCTCTGCTTGTTCTGAAAGCCGATCTTGGTGACCAGACTTCCCAGGCAGAGGTAGGCGACCACGGCCAACCAGCCCGACCACCCCAAGCAACCCCAAAGAATCGTGCCCAATGCAGCCGCATGGACCCATCCACTGCGGGTGAGCACGGTTGTGCGCTGCGCCATTGCAATCAAAACCGAATTCACCAGCAGGGCCTGAATCCAGAGTGGGGACATCACACCGTGTTGCAGTGCCCTAAGCATCTCCTGCCTGCGGCCATTGCAGAGGGAGAATCGGGGGCGTTCGTTCTCTGGTCGACCGGATGGTGTTCAACAGCAACAAGGGTTTTTTCCTCACCCTGGATGACTCCGCCGCTCCGGCCACCCTTGAGCTGCCTCAACAGGAGGCTCCAGCAAGCGAAGAAGCGCCGGTTGAGGCAGTTGTCGTCGCCGCAAACGCTGTTGCAACACCTGAGGCACCTTCCGAGCCTTCAGCTGCAGCCAAGCCTTCTGCCTCAGAGGCCGTTTCCGAAGTCAACGCTGAGCCCAGCTCCCAGCCCGCAACCTCACTCACCACTGCAGAAGCCATCGCCGCTGAACTGGCTGCAGCGGAGGCAGCCCGCCCGGCCGTGACCTATTCCACCTTTGCTCCCAGCAACCTGATGCCTGGTGGCGGCCTGCGTCAGCGCAGCCGTCGACCCGGTGCAGCTCTGAAATCCTTCCGCGGAATGTCTCAGGATCTGTTCAAGAGCTGATCAGGTCATCGCGCCAACGCACCAGTTCCACCGCGCCTGCCACCGCTGCTGTCGAACTGCGCAGGATGGTTGCTCCCATCCGCACAGGCCGGACCCCCGCTTGGGCAAAGAGACTCTGCTCTGCTGAAGTCCATCCCCCCTCAGGACCGGTCACCACCCAAGTGGTCTTGCTTGCATTCCCCTGTTGGCGCAAACATTGATCCAACGATGGAGCGGCCGACTCGCGTGTGACCCCTACAAGACGCAGACCGTCCTGTTCTCCAATCCATTCGGATAAACCGTTCACCTCATGCAGCTGCGGTATCCATAACCGCTCGCACTGCTCCACCGCCTCACGAATGATCGTGGCCCAGCGCTCGGGTCGGTGGTCGGCCTGGGGAACACAGTGATCGCAGCGCAGGGGCTGGATCCGATCAATCCCAAGCTCACAGGCCATTCGGACCACCTCATCCATCCCCCGCCGCATCAAGGCCACGGCCAGGCCCAGCTGAGGTTTTGGCGAGGGTTCAATGTTCTGCACTGAACTGTCGAGCCCAAGCAACTGCGGCTCCATCAGGGTTGCGCGAGTGAGGCGGCCGCAGCCATCGATCACATCCACCTGCTCGCCACAGCGCAGACGCAACACTCTCCGCAGGTAGTGCTGCTCTTCGGTGTTGAGCAGAACCGATCCACCCTGCTCCAGGCGATCCGGCGACAGAAGCAAGCGCCGGCGTTCAGCCACCGGCAGGGAAAACGCTGTCGGGATGATCTTCAACCGGCCAATTTTCATTGACCCCACCAACCACCAGCTCTTCGATCTGAACCACGTCGGAGTCAAGTTGACGCAGGGCATTGATCAGAACATCGATGGCAACACCATCCGACGTACCGAGATCCACCCAGCACCGTCCCCAGTCGTTCTGGTATTCGAGCTGCCCCATGTTGTGCATCAGGGCGGGCATCGCCGACTCCGCCCCATCGTTGTCGTAGGTCATCCAACTGAGATCAGAACCTGCGTCATGCACCTGCAGGTTTTCTGCGTTGAAGCCGCCCAAACGCCCGATCACGTACCAGCTGTCGAAGACTCCATCGACGTAATTCCGCTCCCCCTGGCTAGGAGGTTCCGAAAAACGAATCCATAACCAGCAATTAAAGGGATCGACTTCACGAAAACGAATGTCCATGGGGCCATCTCGACGCTTTCATCATCGTTCAAGCTGATCGCATGCTCGAGCTCTCCGGAATCACCTATGCACCTGCAACGGCCGGTGCACCCATCCTCGACGGCGTCGCTTTTCACGCACAGAAAGGACGGCCGCTGCTGATCGCTGGCGCCAGTGGATCCGGAAAGACATCGCTGCTGGAGATCATCAGCGGCTTGGCGTCAGCCACATCCGGCAGCATCCGCTGGAACGGAAGCGTGATGAAACGACGGCAGCTGCGCTGGCTGTGCGGCATCGTTTTCCAGTTTCCCGAGCGCCATTTCCTCGGTCTGAGCGTGGCGCAGGAACTGCGGCTGGGCCATCGGCGGCTCGGTCATGAGCGCGAACAGAGCGTGCTCGAACGGGTTGGCCTCGACACCATCGCCTCAACAACGGCACCAGAACGGCTCAGCGGCGGGCAGCAAAGGCGGCTTGCCCTCGCGGTGCAGATGCTTCGCGGCGCTGAAGTGCTCCTCCTGGATGAACCCACTGCTGGTTTGGATTGGTCGGTGAGACGCGACGTGCTTGGTCTACTTGCCGGCCTGGCCCGTGAACAGGTGTTGATCGTGGTCACCCATGAACCCGAGCTGTTTCAAGACTGGGACTGCGAACGCCTGCGTTTGCAGAGCGGGCGGCTCGAACCGATGACTACATTGCCCTGAGATTCCGAGGGGATATGGCCGACCGGCTGGTTCGCGCAACAGCCGCTGCAGGTGGCATCCGATTGGTGGCGGTATCGACAACAAACATCGTGCGTGAGGCAAGGGAGCGCCATGGGCTGTCGTTCCTCACCAGCGTGATGCTGGGACGGGCCATGACGGCGGGACTGATGCTCGCCAGTTCGATGAAGGTGAGCCACGGCCGAGTGAATCTGCGTCTGGGCTCCGATGGTCCGATCAAGAACCTGATGGTGGATGCCGGCCGCAACGGAACTGTGCGCGGCTACGTCGGCGAGCCGGCCCTCGAACTCGACCCGATTCAGGACGAAGCAGGCCATTTCAGCTTCAACTTCAAGGAGGCGGCTGGAACCGGTTACCTCCACGTGATGCGTGATGACGGCAAGGGCGAGCCCTTCAACAGCACCGTTGAGCTCGTTAGCGGAGGCATTGGTGAGGATGTTGCCTCCTATCTGCTCCACTCTGAACAAACCCCTTCCGCAGTGTTTGTGGGTGAGCAGGTGAACAGCGCCGGCATCCACGCCAGTGGTGGCCTGCTGGTTCAAATTCTTCCCAAAGCGGCGGAAGAGCCGGCCCTGGTGGAGCTGATTGAACAGCGTTGCCGCGAGATCACTGGATTCAGTCAGCGGCTGGCGGCAAGTGGAGACCAGCTAGAGGATCTGCTTCTAGACGTCTTCCCCGACCTTGATCCCAAACCCCTCGACGATGCCGAGGCCAGTCAGGAGCTGCGTTTTTTCTGCCCTTGCAGCCATGAGCGCAGCAAAGCAGCCCTGGTCCTGCTGGGCAGAGACGAACTCACTGACATGCGGGACAAAGATGGCGGGGCAGAACTGACCTGCCACTTCTGCAACAACCGTTATGACGTGAGCGCTGCGGAGCTCCAGGAGCTGATTGACGGTCTACCGGCGGCGGCCTGAAGTTCAGGCCAGGAACAGAGCTGCAGCCCACAGCAGAAGAGCGGCTGGCAGGGCTTGAATCTGCAGCGAACTGAGAGCCAGCTGCTCAACAGCAGTGGGGGAAAGCGCAAGGTTCAGCAAAGAGCCTGCCGCCAAACCAACACTGAGCACCAACAACGTCCACCCCAGGGATGCCAGTGGGCGGCGACCACGGCGAACCTGACTGAGAAAAACACCAATGGTTGCAAGGGCCAGCACCAATTGGATGCTGCCGGCGGAGATCAGCAAAAGAGCAATGCCGATGATCCCGGCAATGAGGCGCACGGAACGCCCTTGCCCTTCCACCAGGGCCCAATCCGGCTTCAGCCCGGAGAGGGACTGGGAGGGGTCGGGCAGCTTGTTGCGGAGGTTCGACAACACATTGCCCATCGGTGCCTGAGCTGGCGGAGCAGGCATCGAACCCGCCATCGCCTCCCGCTCGGACGCTGTCGCTGCAGCAGCACTCACCTGACCCTGTTGCCGGTCCCGAAGACGCGCCATCAGGACGGCGTCGTAGGCCGCTTCGATCTTGGCTCTGGCCTGATCATCACCGGAAACCTCGGCGAGACAACGTGCCTTGGCCGCCTGAACCTGCTCGAAGCCGGCGTCGCGGCTTAGTCCGAGACGGTCAAATGGATCATCTGCGTTTGCATCGGGACCAGATTCACCCAGGGCTGCCATTGCGTCGATCGGGTTCCTTTGAAGAGCGTATCGGGGCCTGTTCAGAAGAGGGGTGCACCGTGACGAAAACCCTCGCTCCGCTCAAGCCGGCTGCGGCAGCTGATGGCATCCACCCGGTTCATCCACGAGCGCCGTTTGATCAACGGCATCTGCGGAGGAAGGTGGTAACCCTCCAGCATTTCCACTGATTCATCATCGCCGCGGAAGCACACGTATTCGGTGCCGCCGTCAGCGTTGTTCCTCAGCAGCCAGAACGTACTCACGGAAGTTGGAGGCTCCACAGGATTCTGGCGAGACAGCCGTGGAGGTGTGGATGGGGTGATCCGCCCGGTTCAGAGACTGATCGGCTCCACTCCACTCACCACCGGGGCAACACTGCTGAGTTCAAGGTCGGGGTGGTCCTCCCGAAGCTGGTTGAGATTCCACTCGTTTTTGAACAACAGCACAGGCCGATTCCAGGCATCACGCACGGTTTTGCAATTGAAGATCCGGCCGACCTTCTCAAGATCAGCCCAGCCGCCGCTGATCCAACGGGCAACCTGGAAACCCATTGGCTCAAGGCGGGTTTCAACGCCATATTCGTTTTCAAGCCGGTGCTGCACCACCTCAAGCTGGAGTTGCCCAACGGCCGCAAGAATTGGATCCCGCTTGCTCTCGTCAGTGTCATAAAGGATCTGCACAGCCCCCTCTTCCCGCAGCTCGTTCACCCCTTTGCGGAAGTTCTTGAACGCTGAAGGGTTGGGGTTGCGCAGCCAACTGAAAATCTCTGGACTGAAACAGGGAATGCCTTCGTATTCCACTTTCGAACCCACATAAAGCGTGTCGCCAATGGAAAACATGCCGGGGTTGTTGAGACCGATCACATCACCGGGATAGGCGTCTTCCACCACGGCTCGGTCTTGACCGAACAGCTTTTGAGGACGGGAAAGACGGATTGCTTTGCCGGTGCGGGCGTGCTTCACCGTCATGTCTTTTTCAAAGCGGCCGCTGCAGACACGGACGAAGGCCACCCGGTCGCGGTGCCGGGGATCCATGTTGGCCTGAAGCTTGAACACGAAGCCGCTGAACCCTTCACGCAACGGGTCCACCAGACCTTCGCTGCTGGATCGGGCGATCGGCCGTTGCGCCATCTCAAGGAAGGCATCAAGGAAGGGACGCACCCCGAAGTTGGTCATCGCCGAGCCGAAGAACACCGGGGTGAGCTCACCGGCATGAACCATCTCGATGTCCAGCTCGGCGCCAGCAGCCTCCAGAAACTCCATTTCTTCAACGGCCAGATCCAGAAGGTCCTCTTCCACCAACTCCCGCAGGGCAGGGTCGTCCAGGGAGAGGCGTTGCTCACTGGCCTGCTTTCCGCGTTCTGCACGGCTGAACAGAACCACTTCCTTGCTACGACGGTCGATCACGCCGCGGAATTGCTCGCCACTGCCGATCGGCCAGTTCACAGCCCAGGGGGTGAGGCCGAGCTCCGACTCGATTTCATCGAGCAGGGTGAGCGGTTCCCGCCCCGGGCGGTCCATCTTGTTGATGAAGGTGAAAATCGGGATCTGGCGCATGCGGCAGACCTCGAACAGCTTCCGGGTCTGAGGCTCCAATCCCTTAGCAGCGTCTTCCAGCATCACGGCGTTGTCCGCAGCTGCCAGCGTTCGATAGGTGTCTTCGGAAAAATCCTGGTGCCCTGGTGTGTCCAGGAGATTGATCGTGGTGGCGTCGTAATCGAACTGCAGCACCGTTGAGGTGATCGAAATGCCTCGCTGCTTCTCAAGCTCCATCCAGTCGGAGGTCACCTTGCGCTGCTCACCGCGGGCTTTCACCGCACCGGCCTGCTGAATAGCACCCCCGTAAAGCAGCAACTTCTCGGTGAGTGTCGTCTTTCCCGCGTCGGGGTGGGAAATGATCGCAAAGTTGCGACGGCGATCCACCTCAGAGGCCAGAACCTGGGCTAGATCACCATCAGTGGTCGCTTGACTGCCGCTCATCGGATTTCAGGACTTCACCAAGCCTGACACCACCAGATAACGGTCGTCTTCCGCCGACACCCTCAATTGGTTGAGCCCAAGCCTGTGGAGCTCGGCAGTCACCTCATGAGGCTCAAAGGCCGCCGCCAGCGAGGCAGCGAAGTCGTGCTGCAACACCTCTGGCGCCGATGGCAGGTGTTTGAGACGCAGCTGTTCAAGCTCAGCGTCGGAGGCCGGACGCCGCAGATCCCGATGCAAGGCGCGACACCCAGGTGCTGCCAGGGCTCGGCTGACCGTCCAGAGCAGATCGGGTTGGTGAAGGTGATGCAACAGGCTGTTGCTGACGATCAGATCGGCCTGGCCAAGAAGAGGACCTTCCAGAACCTCCTGAAGGGTCTGACAGAGGAATGAGATCTCCAGTTGCTGTTGCTGCGCTCGCCCCCGGGCCAGAGCCAGCATCGATTCGGCACCGTCGATGCCGATGATTCGAGCCCTGGGGAAGAGTTCGGCCAGCCGAAGCGTGATGTTTCCCGGCCCACAACCCAGATCCACCAGCAGTGGATCGGCCGGCAACGGTGATGTGGTGAAGAGAAGCTGCTGGATCGCCTCAAGGGTGGCTTGATCGCCGGCACTGAAGTCGGCAGCGGCATAGGCCTGCACCTGTGCATCGCCGTTCATCAACTCAGGCTCCAGCCGCCGCTGCATCATTCGCTGCCAATTCAGGGCTCAGTTTGAACGGGACACTGTTGATGGTGGTAAAGAGACCTTGCTACCCCCATCTGTGGCGTTAGGGTTTCGATACTTGTCCTTTGCCCCAGCACCGCACGTGACCCTTACTCCAAATCGTGTGGAGACCTCTGCGGGAGCTGTCGCCGGGTTCGGCGACTTCCCCGCAACCGCTCCTGCTGCCAACCCGGTCTTCTATCGCACCTACAGCCGCAAAACCCCCAGTGGCCGTGAGAGCTGGAGTCAGGTGAGTGCGCGGAACCTGGAAGGCCTGCGTCAGTTGGGCAACCTGAGCGATGCGGAAGTAGCCCTGCTGGCTCGCATGCAGGCCGAGAAAAAAGCTCTCCCCTCAGGCCGCTGGCTCTGGATCGGTGGCACCCGCTGGATCGAACAGCCCGAAAATTTCTCGGGCTCCTACAACTGCACGTCCACCAACCTGGTGGATTGGCAGGCTTTCGGTCTGATGATGGACCTGGCGATGATGGGCTGCGGCACCGGGGCCATCATCGAGCCGCACCTGATCGACCGGCTTCCGGTGGTGCGCAACAGCTTTGAAGTTCTCAGCGTCAGCGAAATCGGCATTACTCCTGCGGCTGAGCGCCAGGACGACTGCACCCACAGCATTGATGGCAACAAGGTGACCATCAAGGTGGGTGACACCCGCCGTGGCTGGGTGGACAGCTACCAGCTGATGCTCGAGCTCAGCAGCGATGAACGGTTCAACGGCGGTCCCATTCAGATCGAAGTAGACCTAAGCGATGTGCGTCCCGTTGGGGAAACGCTGAAGGGTTTCGGTGGCATGGCCAACCCCGTCAAACTGAAGGATCTCTACGGGCGCGTTGCTCGACTGCTGAACAAGGCCCAGGGGCGTCGGCTCACCTCAGTGGAGTGCTGCCTGCTGATCGACGAAGCCGCCGTCACGATCGTGGCCGGAAACATCCGTCGTAGCGCCGGCATGCGCCAGTTCGCTTCGGACGACCAGGCTGCTGCATCCTCCAAGGACAACCTCTGGCAACAAGACGAGGAGGGCAACTGGAGGATCGACCCTGAGCGTGATGCGCTGCGGATGGCCAACCACACCCGCGTGTATCACACCCGTCCCAGCAAGGACGTTGTGCACGCAGCGGTGACCAAGCAGTTCCACTCCGGTGAAGGTGCCATTCAGTTCGCTCCCGAAGCGATCGCTCGCTCCAATGCCGATCTGCTCACCACCCCTGAGCTGCGAACGGAATTCATTGAGATCTACTGCGATCAGGGGCGTGAGGAAGCAGGTCGTTGGTTGTCCGACAACCATGGCCCCATCGGAGCTGATGAGCTGGAGCATCGCCTCAGCCGTTATGGCTTGAATCCCTGCGGCGAGATCCTGGGTGCCGACTTCCACTGCAATCTGGCCGAGGTGCACCTCAACCAGATCGACCCCAGCGACGAGGAAGGCCAGGCCGATGCATTCCGAGCAGGTGCTCTCTCGGTTGCTTGTCTGCTCAACCATCGCTTCGAGGTTGAGCGCTACCGCCAGAGCCGTGAGTGGGATCCGATCGTGGGCGTCAGCTTCACCGGTTTGTTCGACTTCTTCGTCCATGCCTTCGGTACGGAATGGCTGAGCTGGTGGGAGGCCGGCCGGCCTGACACCGAGGAAGGCCTGCGCTTCAAGGAGCAGGAAGCCGCTTACCTGAGCCGTTGGAAGGAGATCGTCAATCAAACGGTCTGGGACTACTGCGACCGCCATGGCCTGCGTCGTCCCAACCGCTGCACAACCGTGCAGCCTGCAGGCACTAAGAGCCTGCTCACCGGAGCTGCCCCCGGCTGGCATCCGCCGAAAGCTCAGCGCTTCATTCGCCGGATCACCTTCCGCAAGAACGACCCCGTGGCCATGGCCTGCATGGACTACGGCTACACCATCGTTCCCTCCCAGTCCGACAAGGATGAGGAAGGTCGTCTGCTGAATGACCCCTTCGATCCCCGCTGCACCGAATGGCTGGTTGAGATTCCCACCGAGGTGAGCTGGGCCAACCTGCCCGGAGCTGATGCCGTTGACATCAACGGCTTCAGTGCAATGGCGCAATTCGATTTCTACATGCAGGTTCAGCGGCATTACACCGCCCACAACACCTCAGCCACCATCGAATTCCGCGAGCACGAAATCGAACCCTTGGCTGATGCTCTGCATCAGGCCATGGAGAAGGGCGAGGGCTACATCTCAGCGGCACTTCTGGCCCGCTTCGATGCCAACGCCACCTTCCCGCGCCTGCCCTTTGAGCCGATCGATGCAGCCACCTATGAGGAGCTGCAATCGGCTGTGGTGAAGCGTCGCGTCAGCAGTGATTTCTTCGAAGCACTGCAGCGTTACGACCAGGGTGAGCTGACGGAAGCCGGCCCCGCTGGTTGTGATTCCGATAAGTGCCTGCTGCCTCTGGCTAAGCCGGAAAACTGAACTGGGAGCACGTCCCGATACAGTTGTTGGGTGTCCTGCGGGACACCTGACACCCTCTGGAGAGGTGGTCGAGTGGTTTATGGCTCTGGTCTTGAAAACCAGCGTGTCTTAACGGGCACCGTGGGTTCGAATCCCACCCTCTCCGTTTTAAACCTACGAACTTGACGGTCGTTCGTCTTGAAATCAGGGAATGTTGTGTGGCCGACGGTGATGCATCACCGGAGCGATTCGACCACGTCGATACATTGACGCACGAATCCGTTCAAGAGGATACACAACCAGATTTCTTAAGAAAGAAATGGATTTGACTCCTGCTTGGGCAGGAGTCAAACACCAAGGCGCCGGACATCGCTCTGTCCGGCTTCCAAGCCCGATTAGCGACTTGGCAAGATCACTATGAGCCGAATCGTCCGGATTTTTGAAGGGGTAGTGGTCAGATTTCTCGACTTCCACAAATTGCAACCAAGACTCGAAGTGATTCCTTCCAGGAGCGCCTCAATCGAACCCCTGACTCGAAGGCTCGTTCCTCAGTAGGTGAAGTGATTGGCGGGTCGAAACTCGATCAACCAGCTTGGTTCGGGGGCTCGATACTGCTGCCATCGAAGTCGAAAATGTAGGACGACTCCTCAGCAACCAGTTCACGGATCTCCTGGCGGGGGACATAAAGCAGATCAGTCTCTCCAGCCGTGCATGCCTCTGCATGGCGGCAGTAATAACAGGAATAACCAAAGCAAGGCTTGCCAACTCTGGGGTCTTGTTCGATCCCATGCTCATCCATCAGGGAGCGCACAAGCCGGCAACAAAAGCGTTGCTTTTGGATTTGCATTAACGCGAAATCACGAAGCACATCTTGCATGCTGCGGTTCAACGAAGCGCAATAGGCCTTCAACAGAGTGTGCTCCGATTCAGACATTCTGACGTTGACCACCTTGTCAGCCTGAACAGAAGCAGTACCCATCGAAGCCGATGTTTCTATGGCTCCATTTTATCCATATTCATGCAATATCTGCATCAAAGGCTCTGCAGCCAGGCAGAGAAACCTCACCACCTCGAATCACCTAGAGAGCAAGACGTGGCATTCCATGAATGGCTGGATTGACGACACAAAGACATAACAACCGCGACCGAATCAACAGGGCTCACTGATCCAGCACTCAGCAATGCGCAGAACCACTGCCAAGCAACCACGAAGAAGCCCCTAAGACACTCAGCAGCTACTCAGCAGTTGCCTAGCAGTAGCCAGTGAGCTACTTTGGAGATGCTCTGGCAGCAAACGGGCCATGATCAAAACTTCAACCCGCGAGACCCAGGTCAAGCTCACGGTCTCCGTACCCCCGAGCCTTCATGTGTTGCTTCGCGGCTGGGCCCTGTGTGAAGGTCGTGAGCTCACCAGTGTTGTGCTCCAGTGCGTGGAGCTCTCGGTGCGCCAACTCAAGAGCAATGGCTCTATTCCAAGCGCAGCCATCCGCGCCTACGAGGCTGCCTGTGATGAACGTTTGGCCGTGGGAGGGTTGTGATCGTGCAGCTTGAACAGATCGAGCAGGCGCTTCAAGCACCGGTGATGGACGCCGTAATCGCCCTGAGCGAAAGGGTTCAAACCCTTGAGACCAATCCTGAGGGACGGATTTACACCGCCTATCGCGCCATTGATCAGACCCTCTCCTTGGGTTATTCCGACAACATCGATTCGATCACCGAACAACTTCACGAACGCGACTTCGTGCTGCTCGCGAGCCGGCGGGGCACACGCCGGGAGCAAAGGTTGCTGCTGCTCACCCTCAAAGAGATCGGAATTGCCAGCAGTTACAGCGAAAACTGCTTCACCGCATCGCAGAACACGGTGAAGCATCTCAGGCACCTCGGCTGGCCCTTGGGCAATTTCAAGCAAGGCGCCAACAGCACCAAGACACACAAACGTTTCAATCCGGAACGCTGATCAACGCACGGCAGCGTTGAACCATCGCGGCCACAGCATCAGGATCGGCAGCGGCTCGATCCCCACGATCCATCGCCCGGTACAAGTCTGCAACCGCCCAGGCCTTCGAGGCCGGATCATTCAGATGGCGCGGAATGAGATGCAGATGAAGGTGCTGGGCTCCCTCACCGAAGGCAATGGCATACACGCGTTCGCATCCGGTGATCTGTTTCACGAGATCACTGGCATCGCGCATTGCGCTGCCCCAACCGGAAGCCTCGGCCTCCGTGAAATCCATGGGCCCGGAACAGTGCCTCAGTGAATCCAACAGAAGCCAGCCAGGCAGAGGTGCTGGGTCGGGGTGATGGCGCAAGACCCAGAGTTCAGAACGCTGAATCTCATACCGCTCTTGCGCTTGTGGGTCGAGATGCAGCTGACAGATGGCGCAGGTATCCACGGGGTTGATCTTCAACGACGAACAGCACCACGGCCATTACCGATCAAGCCGAAGTCAATGATCAGTCCGATCAACACCACCAACAGGCCACTGAACGACGAGACACCTCCGAACGAGGACACAGCCCAGCAATAGCCGAGGGTTGTGGTGGGGAGAAACAGGAGTCCAAGAACCGGCAGCACCGGATTAGGTACATTGGTTGCACTGAAAGGTTGCAGCACGAAGCTGCTGTTGATCAGCCACATCAACACCAAAACCAGGCGTGGAGCCAGCAGGCCAATCGCCGCCAGAAGACACATCGCAAGGCACGGACGCTGAGTCATCCATAGCGACATCATCTGAAGGCGACATCGTCCTCACTGGAAGATTCAGGTTTCGAGCGAGCAATTCATCGCCAACTCGAACGGAACGGCGGCGTTGGGCATCGACAACAGGCTGCTCGAGAGAGACGCAAGATCCTCGGGTTGGGTCATCGCGGCAGATTCAACGGCCGTCACCGCACGAGCCATATCGGTGTTGACCCAACTGGGACAGATGGCGGTCACCCGAATCCCCCTGTCCCAACCTTCATTGCGCATACTCTGACAAAGCCCCATCAAGGCGAATTTGCTGACGGGGTAGCCCGCCATTCGACCTTTAACTCGCTTGCCACTCATCGACACCAGCACCTGGATTCGTCCATGGCCACTGGCCACCAGGTGTGACCAGGCTGCGCGGGTAAGCCACCAGGGCCCCTTCACGTTGATTGCCCAGAGTTCATCAAGCTGCTGCTCTTCGCCATCGGCAAACAACAGCGGTGTTCGATGCAGAATTCCTGCGCAATGAATCACAGTGTCGATGCCACCCCAGTGACGATCGGTGGCACTGACCCAGGTTTCAGCACTGCCTGGATCGCTGGCGTCGTAGGTGTGAAGCAACACCGTCTCGCCATCTAGATCTGTTCCCCTAAGAGCCTCTGGATCCCGCAGCCCAAGGCTGAGGCGGTGACCATCCTTGAGCAACCGTCTGGCGATGGAACGTCCGATGCCACGACTGGCTCCGGTGAGCAAAACCGTGCGTTGCATCAGCACGCGTTGAGGAGTCGATCGATGAGCAATTCTGGCGTTGTTGCATCCAGGAGGAGCTGGCGATTCCGCTCCGAAAGAAATCCCGTCGCAACGCTGTGATCGAGAAAGCCAAGCAGCGCATCGAAGTAGCCATCGATGTTGAGCATGCCGATCGGCTTGGCATGAAAACGAAGCTGAGCCCAGGTCAATGCTTCAAACAACTCGTCGAACGTTCCCAGGCCTCCGGGCATGGCAACGGCTGCATCGGCCAGATCGAGCATCCGCGCTTTGCGCTCGTGCATCGATGCCACAACCTCGAGATGGGTCAGACCGGTGTGCACCACTTCATCCTGCGTTAGTGCCTCGGGAATCACCCCGATCACCTCCCCTCCAGAGGCCAAAGCTGCATCAGCAACAGCGCCCATTAGGCCAATGCGAGCTCCGCCGTAAACCAGGGCCATGCCCTGGGAGGCAATCAGGGCACCCAGCTCAGTGGCAGCACGTTTGAACAGGCTCGAGTCGCCGCTCGAGGAGCCGCAATACACAGCGATCCGATGCATGGCGCCTGGCCGTGATCCCTTCATCCTCACCTGCGATGGCTGGCAAAAACGAGCCAAACATCAAGAATCACCGGGAATGGGTCCCTGTGAGGATGACCTCGATGCGCCTCGAGCTGCTGCACCGTCACCGGATTCGAGACCCAGGCCTCGGCCTGAATGAACCATCCGGGCTGACGTTGAACGGAGATGGCTCAGCGCTCTACACCGTCAGCGATGACACCAAGGCGATTTTTCGTCTGGATCTCAAAGGCAGAGTGTCGGTGAGCGACTCGTTCTTCATCGGCCTCGACGACTTGGAGGGCATTGCAATCCGTGGCGATGACAGCGAGCTGCTCGTGGTGCAGGAGGGAAGCAATTCTGTGGTGGTGGTGGATCTGAACACCCGAAGGGAACGCTCTCGACGCCCCCTGTCAGCCATGACCAACTACGACACGATTGCGCACCACTTTCCGAACCCGCCAGACAACAACGGATTGGAGGGCATCACTGTTAACACCAGGAACGACCATGTGGTTGTGGTGAAAGAACACCACCCCGGTCTGCTGATTGAACTGGATTCCTCGCTCACGACAATCCTCTCCACACGCGTGCTGCAGCCCAGCCAAGGGTTCATCCATCCCGAACTGAAGGCCGAAAAGCTGGATTTCTCGGGCCTGAGCTACGACAGCAGCAGCGACACCCTCTGGATCGTGAGCGACAAGGGCCGGTGCCTGTTCCAATACGACTGGGCACGCGACACTGTGCTCCAGCGCCTCGATCTCACCATCAGCACGGGAGACAAGCCAAAACGGATCCGAAAACCGGAGGGTGTTGCCTTCGATCCTGATCGAAACAGGTTGTACGTAGTGAGCGATCGTGACGGGGATCTCTATGTGTTCAGGCTCCATGACGACGGCTGAACAGCGCCGCGTTCTGATCACCGGTGCCAGCAGCGGTATTGGCCTTGAAGCGGCAAAGATCCTGCTGGCCCGTGGTGATGCACTCATCGTTGTTTGCCGCAATGCAGAACGGGCAGAGCTGACCCGCACGGCTCTGTCGGATTCCGTGGAGACTTGTATTGCCGATCTGGCAGACCTTGCGTCCGTCGCCAGGGCGATTGAAGAACTTCGCTGTGACGGGACGCCATTCGATGCACTGGTGCTGAATGCTGGGTTGCAATACGCCGGCCATGACTCCCCCCGCTGGAGCGCACAGGGCATTGAACTCACCTTTGCGGTGAACCACCTGGCCCATCAACTGTTGGCTGAAGGACTGAAAGAGCACACCCGTGCCCTCTTGATCACCGCCTCTGAGGTGCACAACCCAACCACGGGCGGAGGACGGGTTGGGAAGCCTGCCGGCCTGGGCATGCTGAAGGGACTGCGCCAGGGTCCCGGGGCCCCCATGGTGGACGGAGAAAGTCCGTTCAATGCAGACAAGGCCTACAAAGACAGTAAACTCTGCAATCTGCTGATGGCCCTGCAGATCCACCGACAACGTCCTGAGCTGCCTGTCTTGGCCTGGAGTCCAGGGCTTGTAATTCCACGGACGACAGGGGGATTTTTCAGAAACAGTCGCCAGGCCAATCCCCTGGGACAGGCCTTGTTTGGATTGATCGCCCGGGATCTTTTGCGATTGACGGAAAGCGTTGAGCAGGCTGGGGCACTGCTGGTGCAGCTCATCGATGAACAGCTACACCAGCCGGGATTCAGTTACTGGACCAATGCGCTGCTGGGCCCTGGCCGGCATCAATTCAAACCAACGGAACCCTCCGAGGAAGCAATTGACAGCGACAAATCGACGATGCTCTGGATGTTGTCGAACGATCTAATCAACGCATCACTGGGCCCATCAAACCAACCGCAGCATGGGCAGTAAGGCTGAATTACTAATTGTCAAACTTATACACACGATTGGGGATCACACTGATGTTCATATCAAGATCATCGACGCCAAATTCTTTAGCACGATTCAACATCTGTTGATTAAGAGAATTCATCACGGACTGATTCAAGAAGTCTTCGGGCGCATTTAGGACGAGATCAAGCGTTGCTTTGTTATCAACAACGCTGACGTTGCTGTACGTCAGACGAACCCTTGACCACAATCTCGGGTTTCCTTGGGCGATGGCAACACGTTTGAGTCGCCCAGATTTGACATGAGCAAACACGGCATCCATCTGCTGCCGCACACTGAAATCATGCAATGCCGATGACAGCGGCATGCTGAGCAATCCCAGCCAAACCAGAAGGTTGCGCCAACAAGTGCGCAATGAGCCGTAACGCTGCACCAAAAACACCATAAGGCTGGTGACGGTGATGCCGATCAGGTTTGCCAGAAAAAGCAGAAACGAACCTTCCGCGATCTGATTGGTGAGACCTGCCACCGTTCCACGACCAAACACAGCCACCATTTCCGAGCCGAGGGTGAGGCCGATGCCGCTGACACACAGCGGTGGCACCAGGGCAACAGCAATCGCCACCCCGGCAATCGAATTCGACAATTGTTTGCGGGTCATCGAAAACGACCCGGCAACAGCGGCCGCAATGGCGATACCGAGATCGATCAGGTTCGGAGACGTGCGGCCAGTGATCTCCGACTGCACATAGCTGACGCCAAGCCCCCAACTGATCAACGATGCGGTTCCGACGACCGCCAATACGCCAAAACCAACGGTGACGGCGGAACGGCGGATCAATCTTCCGTCACTGACCGCCAAACCAAAGGCCAGGCTGAGGATGGGATCCATCAGCGGGGCGACGATCATGGCCCCGATCACAACTGCCGTGCTGTTGGAAATCAGCCCCAGGGTGGCGATCACCGCAGAACTGATCAGAAGGATGAAAAAACCAAGTGACGGCTTGGATGAGGCGATCCGCGCTTCGTACAGCTCCGTGCACGGAACACGACTTTCAAGATGAACCGCCAAATGTCCCGACAGGCTCTCCAGCAATTGCCCCAGCACTGTGCACGTCTCCAGGCCTCACATTCCTGAATTGTGCACAGAGTTCTAAACAGCGCAGCAGACTGCACGACGATCACCACCACAACATGACGGGTGTACTGGCGGCCCTGGGAGCGGCCATGGCCTGGACGGGAGCCAGTGCACTTTGGAGGTCGCTATCGGGGCGGATGTCGGCGATCCGGCTTAACGCCATGAAAAACGGCTTGGCCAGCCTGCTGTTTCTGCCGGTTCTGCTCACACTTCCGCACCACACCGAAGCCCATGCCGTTCTGCTGCTGTTGATCAGCGGCTTGATCGGCATTGCGGCCGGCGACAGTTTCTATCTCGGGGCGTTGCGGCGGCTCGGCACCCGACGGACCCTCACCGTGGAAGCCAGCGGACCGGTGCTGGCCAGCATCGCTGGGGTGCTGGTGATGGGTGACAGCGTGGGAGTGAGGAACGCTGTCGGTGCGCTTTTGGTTTCAAGCGCGGTGGTTCTCATTGCCATGCAGGCGAAAGAGACAAGCCAACGGAGCCGGGCTGCCATCGCTGCTGAGCACAGCCCAGGGTTGCTGTTGGCTCTCGCAGCCGTGATCTGCGGGTTGAGCGGAGCCTTTCTGGCCCGTCATGTGCTGATCAGCAGCGACCTCACCCCATTGCAGACGGCATCCATCCGGCTGCTGGGCGGTTGGCTTGGTCTGCTCCCCTTCCTCAGCGGGATCTGGAGACAAACCAAGCTGAAGCGACGGGAGCAATGGAAACTTGTGCTCGCCACTGTGGTCGGAACCAACGGCGGAATCCTGTTGCAACAGGTGGTGCTGCAAACGATGCCCGTTGGAGAAGGGGTGACGCTGATGGCCACGGCGCCAGTGATGGCTCTTTTTGTGGGACGAATGGAGGGAGACCCGATTCAGCTCTCCGGCGTGGCTGCCGCGGGGCTGGCCTTGGCCGGTGTGGCCTGCACCAGCCTCTGAAGGCCGGATTCCAGTGCCGGAGCAGCGGCTTCGTTCAAGGCCAGCACCACCAGATCAGCACCACAGCCCTGATCGGGACGCCAGGCATGGCTGGGAGCTGCTTCAAACCAGCTGTTCAAGCGCGGACCCACCATCTGGATCTGAAGCGGAAGCGCTTTGCTGGGCAACCAGACACGACCCTTGAGTCGAACCACCTGGTGATTGCTCACGAGGCTGGGCAGCAGCTGCTCGAGGGCCTGACGATCCAATGCACCTTCAACGCGAACATTGCTGCCGACCATGGCGACATGGCTGTGGTCGTGATGGCTGTGGTCGTCGTGGTCGTGATTGTGGTCGTGGTCGTGGTCGTCGTGGTCGTGATGGGCATGGGCTTTGGGAGTTGGCTTGTGCTCCAGTCCCAGCACAACGGATGTCTCCACCTGTCCCTGAGACACAGGAAGCAGAGCGGTACCCGGAAGCACTTTGCCCTGGATCCGTCCCTGCACATCAGCCAACGCTGATGCATCCAGGCAATCAGCCCTGCTGATCAAGACCAGGTCTGCGGCCTGGAGTTGATCCTCAAACAACTCGTCGATCGCTGTGAGGTGATCGAGGCTGGGATCCTCGGCCCGTTGCCGCTCAAGCGCTTCAGCATCAGCCACTGGGCTGCCTGCAGCCAAGGCTTCGCCATCCACCAGCGTCACCACACCATTCACATGCACACGGCTGCGGATGGCCGGCCAATCCAAGGCCTGGAGCAAAGGCCGAGGCAAAGCAAGACCGCTGGTTTCGACGACGATCCCATCCAGCTGATCCGCCCGTTCCAGCAGCGTCTCCATGGTCGGAAGGAAGTCGTCCTGAACCGTGCAACAGAGGCAACCGTTGTTCAGCTCAACCAACCGCGCGTCAACGTCCTCCTCGGGACAGAAGCCACAGCTGCGAATCAGATCACCATCAAGCCCAACGCTGCCGAATTCGTTGACCATCACGGCCAACCGCTGACCTCCGCGGGTCAGCAGATGGCGGAGCACCGTGGTCTTGCCGGCCCCAAGAAACCCGGTGATCACGGTCACCGGCAGACGCTTAGCCATGACGATTAAGGGCGGCAACCCAGGCTCTCACGGGTTGAGACACCACTAATCGGATTGGATCCATCCGCCCGAGCGCAAAGGGCGCGCTGTTGCGGCAAATCGATCACAGCGTTGGTGAAATCAGCACCATCGATCTGAGCGTCCGTGAAACGGCTCTGCATCATCATCGCGTTGGTGAAGTTGGCCCCCCGCAGATCGGCGCCTTCGAAATGGCTGGCAAAGCCCACAACATCGGAAAGATCGGCATCGCGAAGATCGGCCCCCTGCAGTTGCGAGGTGTTGATCACAGCACCGCGCAGGTCCGTACCGCTGAGATTCACCTCCCGTAAATCGGCCTTGAGGAACTCTTTTTCCTTGAGATCGAGGCCGTGCATGTCGGCGCTGATCTCCTGTACCGCGAATTGACCACGCAACTCGGGAGCGGTGATGGCCTGCACTGGTTCAGCCCAGACAACGGTGCTGAACGCCAGCGTGATCACCGCCAGCAGCGAGGCCATACGTCGAAGGGCGCCCATGAGACCGGTAATTTGAGCAATCACGTTATGGCAACTGTCAGCGGAGCGAGTCGATATGGCCATGAGCTTGCGGGTGGTGGTTCCACCCCATCCCCTGATCGGTCATTGGCTGACGATGCTGCGGCACCGGGAAACCCCTGCTGCCCTCTACGCCACCGCTCTGCAGGAGCTGGGCCGGTGGCTCACCTACGAAGCCCTACGGGACTGGCTGCCCCATCGCCGGGAGATGGTGCCCGGAATCCATGGAGACAGCGAAGGCACCCTCGTTGAGGCATCAGTACCGCTGATCGCCATGCCAGTGCTGCCTGCGGGCCTAGAGCTTTGGCAGGGAGGACGATCCGTCCTTCCCGATGCATCCCTCTGCCTGGGGCCGTGCCCAGAGGAGATTGAAGCCAACGCCGGGGTGATTCTGTTTGTTGATCAGATCAGCGATGGCGAGGCCACCCTCAAGCTCCTGCGGGAGCTCCAGAGCAAGGGTGTGGATGGACGGCGGCTGCGGCTGATCACTGCCCTGTGCGCCAGTCCTGGACTGAAGCTGTTGGGTGAAGCGATTCCGGATCTAACGCTGCATACCGCCTGCATCGACGAAGACCTGGGAGAGCAGGGCGAGATTCGCCCGGGAATCGGTGATCCTGTGCGACGGCTGAACCTCCGATCCTGAGGGCGTGACTAACCTTCAGGCAGGTTGATTGCACCCATGGCCCAGCAGCACGACACGGGCTCAGGAACCCTGGCAACTCTGGTCACCGGAGCAGTGCTCGGTGCTGCAGGCCTGGCCTGGTGGCTTCTCAATGAAGCCGATAGGCGCAGGCGTTACGGCGCGCAGAAGTCGATGCTGCACGCACCGCGGATGCAGGACGGTTCCGAAGTGATGGACAGTTCAGCCAACGGGCACCTTGAGGAGCGGGTGGAAAAACTCAATGCGGAGATTGCCCGCGTTCGAGCCCAGCTCGAGGGACTCGGAAACGAAGGTTGAGCGCTCGGTAGGTTGGCTTGATTGCCACTGGTCCGCTCCGTTCCATGCTTCGCTCCGACGCCGTCACCAAGGGGATCCAGCGGTCTCCCAACCGCGCCATGTTGCGGGCCGTGGGCTTTGGAGACAGCGATTTCGGCAAGCCCATCCTGGGCATCGCCAACGGCTACAGCACCATCACCCCCTGCAATATCGGGCTGAACGACCTGGCCAAACGGGCTGAGGAAGCAGCCCGCCAGGCCGGAGGCATGCCCCAGATGTTTGGAACCATCACCGTGAGTGATGGAATCTCCATGGGCACCGAAGGGATGAAGTACTCCCTGGTGAGCCGTGAAGTGATTGCTGACGCCATCGAAACGGCCTGCAACGGTCAGAGCATGGATGGGGTGCTGGCCGTTGGTGGATGCGACAAGAACATGCCCGGCGCCATGCTGGCCATGGCTCGGATGAACATTCCTTCGGTGTTCGTCTACGGCGGCACGATCAAACCGGGCAAGCTCGGGGGCTGTGATCTCACGGTGGTGAGCGCTTTTGAGGCGGTGGGGCAACTCACCAGCGGCAAGATCGACGAAGCGCAGCTCACCGCAGTTGAGAAAAATGCCTGCCCTGGGGCTGGCAGTTGCGGCGGCATGTTCACCGCCAACACCATGAGTGCCGCCATCGAGACGATGGGGCTCAGCCTCCCCTACAGCTCCACGATGGCTGCCGAGGACGAGGAAAAGGCCGACAGTGCCGCTCGCTCCGCTGAGGTGCTGGTGGAGGCCGTGAAAGCCAATATCCGGCCTCTGGACCTCCTCACCAAGGAAGCCTTTGAGAACGCCATCAGCGTGATCATGGCGGTGGGTGGCTCCACCAATGCGGTGCTGCACCTGCTGGCCATTGCCCGTACCGCCGGCGTCGACCTGAGCATCGATGACTTCGAACGGATTCGTCAGCGGGTGCCGGTGATCTGTGATCTCAAGCCCAGCGGCCGCTACGTGACCGTTGATCTGCACAATGCCGGCGGCATTCCCCAGGTGATGAAGCTGCTGCTGGATGCCGGCTTGCTGCACGGCGACTGCCGAACGGTGGAGGGCAAAAGCCTAAAGGAGTTGCTGACCGATGTGCCGGCGGAGCCGCCCGCCGGGCAGGACGTGATCCGCACCCTCAGCAATCCGCTGTACGCCAAAGGGCACCTCGCCATCCTTAAGGGCAACCTCGCCAGCGAAGGAAGCGTGGCCAAGATCAGCGGTGTGAAAACCCCTGTGCTCACTGGCCCTGCGCGGGTGTTTGAAAGCGAGGAAGACTGCCTTGCCGCCATCCTCGACAAAAAGATCCAGGCCGGGGATGTGGTGGTGGTCCGCAACGAGGGTCCCGTCGGTGGCCCGGGAATGCGGGAAATGCTGGCTCCAACCTCAGCGATTGTTGGTCAGGGCCTGGGGGACAAGGTCGCCCTGATCACCGATGGCCGCTTCAGCGGCGGCACCTATGGCCTGGTGGTGGGTCACGTGGCTCCTGAAGGTGCTATCGGTGGAACGATCGGCCTGGTGCAAGAAGGCGACAGCATCACGGTTGATGCTGATCAGCTGCTGCTCCAACTCAACGTGGATCAAGTGGAACTGGATCGCCGTCGTGCGGGATGGAGCAAGCCGGAACCGCGTTACCGCAACGGAATTCTCGGCAAGTACGCGCGGCTCGTCTCCAGCTCAAGCCGGGGTGCAACCACCGACCACGCCGACTGAATTCGGTGGAATCAAGACGCCGGTTGCACCAGAGCCCGTAGGCGCCGACCCAATGCTTCAAGCGGGGCGGCATCCTGCGGAGCAGAGCAACGCTGACCTGAAGCGCCATCCATCCAGACCGGATGGCGCCCGTGCCAAAGCATCGGTCGTTCCGGTTGGTCCCACCAGCTCAGCATCAGATTGATCTCGTCGCCACTCCGGTAGATCTCCAGCTCAAGGTCCTGATCGGAGCAACGCTGGCCGTCGCCATCGCGGCATTCAATCCGCACGTGCAGATCGTCGATTTGTTCTGGAGCCGCAGGATCGATCAGAACAACAGCATGGCTCCAGGGCTTGAGGCAGACGTCAGCCGCCTTGGCAATCAACACCAGAAGGTCCATCGACTCAAGGCAAGGCGCGAATTGAGCGGATCACCACCCGGATGGAGCCAGCGCGAAAACCAGGATTGAGATCTCCAGCATCGCCGAATTTCGAGTGCAGCACCTGAATGCGGGTGATGCCACTGGGATCGAAGCGCAGCGGTAAGCCAACGGGCTTGGCACGCACCGTGGGTCTGAGGTCGGCGAATGGCACCACAACAGGGGTCACGCCAGACGGTTGAGTCGGAACATCCACCACCCAGCGGAGACCACCGGGAATCAGTTCGGTGAGCCCCATGGCTCCATCACGGCAACCAAGGGCAATCTTCAGGGTGCGTCCCTCGCCCTCCACATCCAGCTGAAGCGCCGAATAAGGGGACAGATCGAGCGGAGGCAGCAGGCGGGGGGAACGGCAGCTCACAAAGCCACCGCCGGTCTCCACCAGCTCCCCCTCCAGCACGAGTCCGTCGGGGCTCATGCGACAACCGGCACGGGAACGGCCGCCCATGATTGTGTCGTTCAGGCTGGCCCAGTCAGCAAAGTCGCTGCCCTGGAAAAGAATCTGCTCAGAGGCCGGCGGCTGCATCCTGATCGGCAAGGACCAGCACATCACTAGCAGGTTGAACCAGCCGAGCGGGGGTGCGATCAGAGGATTCAGAGGGATCCACCAGTCGCCTGAGGGCCTCCTGTTTTCCAGCCCCACTGACGAGGAAGATCACCTGACGGGCGGCACTGAGCACAGGAGCCGTCAAGGTGATGCGATCCAACCCCTTGCCGCGACCAATGGTCGTCCAGCGATCCAGCACCGCTGGAGCCTCAGTGCCGGGGAAAAGGGACGCGGTGTGGCCGTCATCCCCCAGGCCCAGCAGCATCACATCGAACACCGGTGGTGCTCCTGGGCACAGCTGAGAGAGCTGGTCAGCAAAGGCCTGGGCACTGGCCTCAGGACTCTCCAGTTCCACGGTGGGCACAGGATGAAAAGCGGCTGAAGCTCCTGGCCCGGGTGCGAGCAGGGTGCGACGCAGCATGCCGGCGTTGCTGGACGCATCGTCGGCAGCCACCCAGCGCTCGTCACCCAGGACGACATCAACCCGATCCCAGGGCAACCGTTCCTGACCGAGCAGGGAATAGGCGCTGGCGGGCGTGCTCCCACCGGACAGAGCGATCTGGCAGCGGTCCCGTTGATCCAAGGCCAGATCAATTTGGGCGGCAACAGTTTCACAGGCCTGGCGGGCGAGGTCCTGAGCATCCTTCGCCCGCTCGATGCGGTAGTTGGTCATCGCTCAATCACTCAGCTGAGCCATTCGGTGTGGAACGTGCCCTCTTTGTCGACCCTTTGGTAGGTGTGGGAGCCGAAGCAATCGCGCATCGCCTGAACCAGGTTCTGAGGAAGGCGATCGGAGCGGTAGCTGTTGATGTAGTCGAGGGTGCTGCTGAAGCAGGGAACGGGAATGCCGGCTTCGGCGGCACCCGCCACCACTTGAGCCAGTCCGGGGAGACGTCGGTTGATCTGCTCAGCAAACCAGGGATCCACCATCAGGTTGGGCAGCTGGGGATCCGCGTGGAAAGCATCCTGAATGCGCTTCAGCAGACGGGCCCGAATGATGCAACCTCCCTTCCAGATCTGAGCGATGGACGGCATGTGAAGCTCATAATCGAGATCCTGCGAGGCGATGCGCAGAAGCTCCATTCCCTGGGCATAACTGGCGATGCAGCTCAGCACCGTGGCATCCATCAACGGAGCCATGGCGTCGTCAGGTGTTCCCAGGTCAAAGTCCTTGATCGCAGGACCTTTAAGGATCGATTCAGCCGCCATGCGTTGGGGCTTCATCGAGCTCATCACCCGCGCATTAAGGGAGGCATAGATGGTGGGCACGGAGGCACCCATCTGCAGCGCCGTCACCACAGTCCAGAGTCCCGTGCCCTTCTGGCCAGCCTGATCGGTGATTTTTTCCACCAGGTCCGTGCCATCAACGGGATCCTTGGTGCGAAGACACACCTCGGTGATTTCCACCAGATACGACGACAACTCTTCTGTGGCGTTCCATTGCCCGAGAACGTCGGCCATCTGCACACCGCTCATTCCCTTGACCCGCTTCATCAGGTCGTAGCCCTCGGCAAGGATCTGCTCGATGCCGTATTCGATCCCGTTGTGGACGGTTTTAACCAGGTGTCCTGATCCGCCTGGACCGATGTAGGTCACGCAAGGGCCGTCTTCGACCTGGGCCGCCATCTTGTTCACGAGGCCCTCGATGGCCTCGTAGGAAGTCTTGGTTCCACCGGGCATCATGCTCGGACCCTCCAGGGCACCTTTGGCGCCACCGGACACACCCATACCGATGAAGCCAAAACTCTTGCTTTCGAGTTGCTTCACCCGACGTTCAGTGTCGTGATAATCGGAGTTGCCTCCATCAATCAGCAGATCGCCTTCCTCGAGATAGGGAGAGAGCTGATCAACAACGGCATCGACGGCGGGCCCCGCCTTCACCATCATCAAAATCCGGCGGGGGCGTTCAAGCTTGCCGACGAAATCTTCGAGGTCAGTGGCGCCTTGAATGTTCTTGCCCTTGCCACGCCCCTCGAGGAAGTCTTCGGTTTTGGCGTAGGTGCGGTTGTAGACAACGCTGGAAAAACCGTTGCGCTCCGCATTGAGGACGAGGTTCTCGCCCATCACGCCAAGACCGATAAGGCCGAAGTGAGACTTGGACATGGCCTAAAGGACCACTAACGACTGCTCTCAGTGTGTTGATCTCGGCTGGTCTCGACCGCAAATCAACCAATAATTGTCAGGAATGAACCATCGACTGTCGTCGACTCATTCCTGGGAGCTCTACAAGCGCTCAGATCACCGTTCCATCGGCAATGGTGGCGTTTTTCTGAACGACCACAATGCCGTTGCGGATGTAGAAGCCCTGATCCGAACGGTCGGCTTCTTCCACGTTGTCCTTGTTGATGATCGAGACACCCGAACCAATGCGGGTGTTCTTATCGAGGATGGCGCGTTTCACCGTGGTGCCCTTGCCAACGCCAAGTGGAATGCCTCCACGCTCCTTCAAGACGGCACGTTCGTCGGGTGATTCAAAGAAGTCGGCTCCCATCACCAGCGTGTCTTGAAGCACGCAGTCACTTTCAATGCGGCTGCGCACACCCAGGACGCAGTGGTGGATGCTGCAGGACTTCAAGATCGAGCCTTCACCAACAATCGAATTGGTGATCTGGGCGTCGACCAGCTTGCTGGGGGGCAGATAGCGAGGACGAGTGTAGATAGGGAACTTCTCGTCGTAGAAGCTGAAAGGGGGCGTGGGTTGTTGGGTCAGCGCAAGGTTGGCTTCATAGAACGCACCGATGGTACCGATGTCTTCCCAGTAGTCGTCGAAGACGTAGCTCTGGAGCTTGTCGCCCCTGGCGAGAGCCTCGGGAATGATTTCCTTACCGAAATCCTTGTGGCCAGGATGCTTGTCGAGCAGATCGAACAAGGTCTTACGGCTAAAGACGTAAATGCCCATCGAGGCCAGATAGGGCCTTTCCTTGGCTGATTCAGCACTCAGGCCGAAGCGAGAGGTGTCGACAGCCATCTCCAGCAGCGAATCACCCTTGGGCTTTTCGCGGAATTCCTTGATCGAGCCGTTTTCGTCAGTCCGCATCAAACCGAAAGCCTCCGCCTGCTGGGGATCAACGGGAAGAGCAGCAACGGTGAGATCAGCGCCAGTGCGGCGGTGGTGCTCGATGAAGAGGCTGTAATCCATCCGGTAGAGCTGGTCGCCGGAAAGAATCAGGTATTCATCAACGTCCCATTCCTGGAACAACCACTGGTATTTGCGTACAGCGTCTGCGGTGCCCTCAAACCAGGTGGGGCTATCAGGGGTTTGCTGGGCTGCAAGCACCTCAACAAAACCACCACCGAAGGAGTTGCTGAGGTTGTAGGTCTGACTGAGGTGGCGGTTCAGTGACGCACTGTTGAACTGCGTCATCACATACATCTTGTTGATGTCGGAGTTGATGCAGTTGCTAATCGGAATATCAATCAGTCGGTATTTGCCTGCCAGAGGAACGGCCGGCTTGGCGCGCATTTTTGTGAGCGGATACAGGCGAGTGCCTGCACCCCCGCCCAGAATGATGGCCAAGACCCGCTTCATGCCGCTATCCCAAATCGGCGTTGCCGCAAGAACTTACCGGAGTTTTTGGCTTCGCAACCGACTTTGGAAAGAATCAGTCGAGATTACTGGGATTCAGATCGCGACTGAATCGCTCAAGAGCTCAAGATGCTTCCAAATCGAACAGTCTTTCGACAATTCGAAGAGCCTGTTGGCGATCCTGACGGGTCTGGGGAGCCCGCAGCTGGGTGACCGGCGTGTGGAGAATTTTGTTGACGATGCCCTTGCTCAGAGCCTCGACAACCTTGCGTTCCCGAGCTGAGAAGTCAGGGCCCATTCGGCTGAGGGCTTTCTGGAGTTCCTCCGTACGGATCGACTCCATCGAGGAACGCAGCTGGTTGATGGTCGGCACGGCCTCAAGGCTGTCCCACCACTCGAGGAACTGCTGCGCTTCCTGCTGAAGCAACTGCTCTGCCTCCCGAGCCATGGCCTGACGGGCTTCCTGGTTACGGGCAACGACCTCTTGAAGGTCGTCAACATCGTGGGATTCAACGCCGTTCACGTCGGCAGCATCGGCAGCAATGTTTCGCGGCACACCGATGTCGATCAGGCGCAGCTTGCTGCGACGGTTCAGAGGAGCCAGACGTGCAGCATCAATGATCGGATCATCAGCGGCGGTGCTGGTGAACATCAGCGAGCAGGTGCTCAGGTACTGATCGAGATCCGTGAGCGGCCTGCACTGAACAGGAAGATCGGGGAAATCGGCCGAAAGCTGCTCGGCCCGCTCAACAGTGCGGTTCAGCAGAACAACACCGGAGGCACCCTTGGCCTGCAAATGCTGAAGCAACAGACGGCTCATGCGCCCGGCACCTACAACAGCGATCTGCTCGCTTTCCAGGGTGACCAGTTGGTCCAGTCCCCGGGATTGGCCGAGCTTGAGCTGAGCAAGCTCAACTGCAGCAGAGCTGATCGACACAGCCCCTGTTCCAAGATTGGTTTCGCTGCGGACGCGTTTGCCGGTGGTAACAGCCTGGGTGAGCAATCGATTCAGAATCGGTCCCAGAGATTTGTGCTCCTGACCGAGCCGCATCATTTTCTTCACCTGGGACAGGATTTGTCCCTCACCCAGCACAAGGCTGTCGAGACCCGCCGCCACCCGCATGAGGTGATCGACAGCGTCTTCGTGGTGGTAACTGAACAGGTGAGGCGTCAGCTCGCCCGTTTCAAGACCGGAGTGGCTGCTGAGAAAGTCGCTGACAGCAGACACTCCGAGGTCCGGATTGCGGACCAGGGTGTAAATCTCAAGCCGGTTGCAGGTGCTGAGGATGGATGCCTCGAGCACCTGCTCATTACCGCGGAGCGATTGAAGGGACGTCTCCATGGTCTGCTCAGGAATGCTGAGCCGTTCCCGGATCTCCACCGGTGCCGTGCGATGACTGAGGCCGACGACGGAGATATGCATGAAGGCGTTCCTCTCAACCAATGGGTGACGATCAGCTCAGAGCAATGCTCTGGGCGCCGTCTTTGATGTGCACGGTGTTGGTGAAGCGGCAGGTGTTATCCAGATTGCTGATCACCAGGCTGCTTGTGCGGGTGCAGTCCTTTTCGAACTTAACGCCACTGAAGAGCAGACCATCCGTGATGCCGCTGCCAGCGAAACAAACATGCTCGCCGCAGGCCAGCTCCTCGGCTTCGTAGACCTTGTCGGGATCAGCGATGCCCATCTCAGCGAGACGCGCAAGGTTGCCCTCTTTGGTCATATCAGCCCATTCGGAGGTCTGAGCAATCGCGGGGTCGTACACCAGTTGGCCCTGGAAGTGGCCACCAAGAGCGCGCATGGCAGCGGCTGAAATCACACCCTCAGGGGCAGCGCCGATGCCCATCAGGCAGTGGGTTCCTGTGCCGGCGAAACCGCAGGCGATGGCGGCCTGAACGTCTCCATCAGATATCGGCTGGATGCGAGCGCCGGTGGCACGGATCTCAGCGATCAAGTCCTTGTGACGGGCGCGATCCATCACAACGATGTTCAGCTCGTCAACGGGGAGACCCAAGCACTCGCTGAGGATCTTGATGTTTTCAGTGGCTGATTTGCGGATGTCCACCTTGCCCTTTGCTGCCGGAGGAGCAGCCAGCTTCTTCATGTAGAAGTCGGGGGCGTTGAACAGACCGCCCCGATCGGAAGCGGCGAGAACAGCCATGGAGCCGCGTTGGTTGAAGGCGCAGAGGTTGGTGCCTTCGCAGGGGTCGACAGCAAAGTCAACACCAGGGCCAGTGCCGGTGCCGACCTCTTCTCCGATGTAGAGCATCGGGGCTTCATCACGTTCCCCCTCGCCGATCACGATGCGGCCCTGCATCTGGATCTGATTCATGCGCTTGCGCATGGCATCAACGGCCAATGCATCGGCTTCATCCTTCAGGCCTTTGCCGGAGAGCGAGGCGGAAGCGATGGCGGCCTGCTCGACGATCTCGAGAATTTCCTGAATGAGGGTCTGATCCACGGGACTCCGGATGAGGTGGGACGGGTTGGCGAGATCTTCTGGACGGGCAGTTGGCCGTCGCCGCAGTGGATCTCGACGTCTGAGCGCGGCTCACTGTATCAGTGGTTGCAGGAGTCCCTAAAATCTCCCGGCACTTCGCGCTCCTCATCCATGAGCACCAAGCCCCTGGTGATCTCGCCGTCGATCCTGTCGGCTGACTTCGCACGCCTCGGCGAAGAAGTGAAAGCCGTGGACGAAGCCGGTGCGGATTGGATCCATGTGGATGTGATGGACGGCCGCTTTGTTCCGAACATCACCATTGGACCGCTGATTGTTGAAGCGCTGCGTCCGGTGACCCAGAAGCCCCTGGACGTTCACCTGATGATCGTTGAGCCGGAGAAGTACGTCCCTGACTTCGCCAAGGCCGGTGCCGACATCATTTCTGTGCAGGTTGAGGCCTGCCCGCACCTGCACCGGAACCTGGCTCAGATCAAAGACCTGGGCAAAAAAGCAGGTGCAGTCCTGAATCCCTCAACTCCAATCGACACCCTCGAGTACTGCCTCGAGCTCTGCGATCTGGTGCTGGTCATGAGCGTCAACCCCGGTTTCGGCGGCCAAAGCTTCATCGAAAACCAGGTTCAGAAAATCCGCGACTTGCGCCGCATGTGCGATGAGAGGGGTCTCGATCCCTGGATCGAAGTGGATGGCGGCATCAAAGCCGGCAATGCCTGGAAGGTGATCGAAGCAGGTGCCAACGCGATTGTGTCTGGCTCCGGCGTGTTCAACCAACCCGATTACGCCGAAGCGATCAAAGGCATCCGCAACAGCAGCAGCAAGGAAGCCGTTCTTGCCTGATCAGCAAGCCATGAACTGAACACCACCAGCCCGGCAGCCCATGCCGGGCTTTTTTTGTGATCCCTTCAAGAAAGAACGAAGCGTTTGAGAAGTTTCATCATCTCCAAAGATTTTGTGGCCACAGTAACTCCAACGAGCCTCCGATAATGAATACATGAATGATGACGTCAAACTGGTTACTGCATTTCTGGCGCTTAATGCAGGCGTGATCGCATTGGCTTTTGCAGGTTATCTCAAAGGGAGCATGAATATCGGTGCCGTTCTTCAACATTTGGCTCAATAGTTCTGTTGACTTTAAGGATCGAGCTTGCTCCGCTTTTTCTCCCTGCCGCTGAGTTGAAATACGGATGATGCGAGCATCTGCTTTGAGCGATGCTGGGATTGTCGAAGTCGGAGGCGTCCAATGCGTGACGACAGTCCAACTGAGCAAGATCTAGAAGCTGCCTGACTGGCCTGACAAGCCAAACAGCCAGACGCTTCGTTCAGCTTCAAAGAACGCCAACAAGGTTCAGGCCATCCCTCTGCGGGGTGGCCTTCCTTTTTGCCCGCTGGTCTGATGCTTGTCCTGAGAGGACAACCACCGCAGGAAGACCATTACGCCAATCAGTGACGTGGATCACAAAACAAGATTGACGATTATGAAATCATTTAATAACGCGATGGACCACAGGTCACGACGCGAGATTCACGCATATCCGAAAAAACGGCATGAGCAGACGAGGAATTCATCCACTTCTTCGAGGTCTTGACCGGCCTCAAACGGTCATTCCGACCAGACGTGCGGCCCTGCTGTCTGGTCTGGAATCGGCGCAGCGGAAGCGTTATCTCCGCTCACAAGCAGAAGAGTCCGAAACATCAACGTCAGTGCTCAGCGAGCACTCATCTCAATAGGGCTTAAACGCTTCAAGACAGGGTGGGAAGCGACACCGAAACCAGGAGGTCTCTTCCCTCATGGATCGGTTTGGCCATTGGGTTCAATCGAGAACCTCGAGGCTTACTCGGGCTTCACCGTCTTCATCGATCCCTAACTGATCTGCAGCTCCATGGGCAAGATCGATGACTGTGCCCTCCTTGAAGGGTTTTCGATCGTTGATCACCACAGTCACACTTTCATTGGTGTCTTCACGCGTGACTTTCACCTTCGTCCCAAAAGGCAACTGGCCGTGAGCAGCAGTCAGGGTGTTCCTCTGAAGGATCTCACCACTAGCGGTTTTATTTCCATAGAAACCAGGCCCATACCAAGTGGCCCGACCAACGACAGTCTTCTCCGTTGCAGGTGAAACATCGTGGTTGGGCTGGGTGTTCTCGACCTTGTTGCGGGAACAGCCTGCAGCGACCAGCAACACAAGCCCGACGACAGGGGACACCAACGAAAGAGTGATTCTCATCGGAGTTGTGAAGAGTTTGGGGGGAGAGTCCATGTGGACCTCGATCCCCCCTGAGTGGTGGGGAGAGTCCGTAAGGCCTCGATCCCCTTGTGGCGGCCGCTTTCGCTGCCAGACCCACATCTCCACCATGCAGTTCAGCCACAGCTGCAGGCATGCAGCTCAAGAATCTCTTCCACTGTTGGTGTACTGGCTTTACAAACTGAACCGGCGTACACCATCCCTGAAATGGGGGATATGAGCGTAAGGAATAAATCCCTCATCTGGGGGATTATCCAAGAGAATAAAATGATTACGATGAATACAACAAAAAAGCAATAAGTTCACGTCCAGATGCATCCTGTCACAGATCCAACTGAGGCTGTCAGACCCTTGCTCGTTCTGGAATGCAGAATGAATCAACAAACCAACTCCTCCGTCATGAAGAATATTTTTTCTGGACTTATTGCGGGAGTCGTGATGACGACAGTTGTGAATCAACCATCCCTAGCCAACAGCACTTACTCCAGGGCGAAGACTTGCTATCAGAATCAATACGTTGAGACTTACCATCCCGGAACGCGGGACAAGCCTGGGTACGTCAGCAGTCGAGAGGTGAGGGCCGAACGCCCTTGTCCCAAGACCCTGCATTTCCATGGGGGCAAAAGCCATAAGCACCAGCAGGGGCACCGCGCCCACAACCATCCAGATCATCCACCAACAACGTCAAGCGGAAAAACCGTCGTCGAGGCCCCTGCTGCTGAGGACAACAATTCCTGTTTGGAGGGAAGTCTCGCTGGTGGTGTTCTTGGTGGAGCCTTGGGAGGCGCGCTTGCCAAAAAGGACAACTGGATCTGGTCCATTCCCGCTGGAGCCGTTGGCGGTGCCCTGGTCGGATGTCAGATCGATGGTGGTTGAGCCCTGATCGAGAACACGCAGGCAGCTGGTCAGAAAAACCAGCCGTAACTGTGCAAGCCAATTCCCAGCAGATTCACGCCGATGTAGCAAACAGCGATCACCACAAGACCCACCACCGCAACAAGAGCTGGGCGTCGGCCCTGCCAACCGCGGCTGAGGCGGGTGTGCAGATAAGCGGCGTAGACCAGCCAGCAGATCAAGGCCCAGGTTTCCTTGGGGTCCCAGCTCCAATAGCTGCCCCAGGCTTCATTCGCCCAAACAGCACCACTCACGATGCCCACCGTGAGCATCAGGAAACCAACCGTGATCGTGCGGTAACTGAGGCTGTCGAGTTGTTCATTGGTGCTCAGCTGAACCGATTTCAGCTGAACAGAACCACCGTTGGTAAGTGAGGCCGCCTGACGAAATCCACCACTGCCAATGGAACTGCTCCTGAGTTCCAGGGATTGGTCGCGATCGGTGACCAAGACCGCCAAGGAGAGCAGGGATCCCACCAGCAAGGCGGCATAACTCACCATGATCACGCTCACATGCATCACCAACCAGCTGGAGCGCAGGGCAGGAACCAGAGGAGCCGCTGACTGCAATTGATCGGGCAACGCGAAGCTGGCGAAGGCAATGCAACCCAGGCCCATGGGGGTGGCTGCTGCCGCAACGATGGGAGACGGCCAGGCCCGTTCCACCAACAACTGGGTGAGGGTGCAAGCCCAGGCAAGGAAGCAAAGGGATTCGTAGAGGTTGCTGATCGGGAAGTGGCCTGATTGCCACCAGCGCAAAATCAGCTGAGCTGTGAACAGAAGGTTGGCGACGGCCACTAGAAGCCGAACCAAGCCAGCTCGGGATTGGCTGGACACCGCCCAGAAAGCCAGAGGCATGGCCAGCAGCAGCAACACGAAGCCTGCAAAACCAAGACTGGTGACCAGCTCAAAAGGCGTGTTCAACACACCATTTCCCAAAGACACGGCGATTCTGCCTCGGTCAATCAGCGACTGGCCTGTTTCAGTAACAGACCACCCGCCCCGAGAAACAACATCACCGGCAGCCATGCCGCCAGGATCGGTGGAAGGGTTCCCTTCACCCCAAGGGAACTGAAGCTGAAACCGATCACGTAATAAACAGCGATGATCCCGAGGGTGAGCACGAACGAGAAGCTTCGGCTGCTTCGGTAACTGGGCTGAGCGCCAAGGGTGGCTCCAAACAAGCCAAACACCAGACAAGCCATGGGAACCGTGAACTTCTCCTGGATCCGCACACGAATCTTGCGGGCCTCCTTGATGCTGCCGGCCTCTTCATACAGCCTCTGGGCCTGCAAAGCTTCAGCAACGGTCATGTTGACGGCATCCTTCTCAATTCCTGCCAGGCGCACCGGTCCTGACCCAAGGGGATAGACGTAACGATCGAAATCAGCCTTGGTTGAGCTGCCGTTGGCAGCCAGGGTCAGAATCTGGCCATCGAGAAAGTCCCAGCTGGCCTGGTCCTCATTCCAGATCGCCCGATCCGCACGCAACATCTGGGTGAAGCCGGATCGGGTGAAATCCAGAACCGTCACGTCCACCATTTCCCCGTCCTGAAACTTCCTCGAATAGAAGAGTTGATTCAGTCCCTTGCCGTCTTCTTCGCCGTCGGAGTCGAAGCGGGTCCCGAAACGGGGATAAATGATGTCGCGTCCTGTCTCACTGGCGAGGGAACGCCCCAATGAACGCTTGAGGGTGACCTCTGCATAGCGTTGGCTGCGAGGCACCACCACGTCGTTGAGGACGAAGGTGAACAGCGTCATCACCATGGAGAGGGCGAGGGCCGCGCTGATCATCCTCACTGTGGTGATCCCAAGGCTTCGCAGTGCAGTGAGTTCACTGTTCGCCGAAAGGCGGGTGAACACGAACAGCGACGCCATCAACGTTCCGATCGGCACAGAAAAGGCCAACCAACGGGGAATGCTGAACAACAGAACCTGAACCGCGATCGTGATCGGCAGGTTCTTATCGACCATCTGCCGCACCAGTTCAAACATCACGCCACCGGTGAGCAGCAGCAGGGTGAAGAGAGCGATGAAGAACAGCAGCGGACCCAGAAGCTCCTTGAGCAACCAACGATCCAGGAGATCCAGCCGCATCCAGGTGGACCTTTTGAGACGATCCACAATCACAGCTGGAATCCCTCCCCGAGGTAGTAACGACGCACCTGTGGATCAGCCGCCACCTCCTCGGACCGTCCTGCAGCCAACACCGCACCATCGTTGAGGATGTAAGCCCGATCAGTGGTGGCCAGGGTTTCCCGCACGTTGTGATCGGTGATCAGAATCCCCATGCCCCGGGACCGCAACCCCTCGATCAGCAACTGCAGGTCTGCCACCGCGAGGGGGTCAACACCGGCGAAGGGTTCATCCAAAAGCAGATACGTCGGTCCGTTGGCACCCGATGCCAGCGCCCGGGCCACTTCGCAACGGCGACGTTCCCCCCCGGAAAGTTGGAAGCCAAGCCGGTTGATGAACGCGGTGAGGTGAAAGTCTTCAATCAGCTGCTGGCGCCGCTCCCGTCGCTGCTCGGAACTGAGATCGGTCTGTTCAAGAGCGATATCCAGGTTTTCACGCACCGTGAGGTTGCGAAAAACACTGGGTTCCTGGGGCAGATAACCCACGCCAAGCCTTGCTCGCTCCGGCATGGGGAGGTCGGTGACACGCGCACCGTCCACGGTCACATCACCCTGATCAGGGGAGAGCAGACCGATCACCAGATTGAAGGTGGTAGTTTTTCCAGCTCCGTTAGGACCGAGCAGGCCGACCACCTCACCGGGGGAAAGCTTCAGATCCAAGCCCTTCAGCAACTGGCGACCCCCAAGGGTGATGGAGACATTCGACAGTTCCAGGCTCATCGAGTCACCGTGGTTGTCTCGGCCTGAACGTCGAGCATGGGTTGGCTGGGAGTGAGCGACCACTGACTGAACACCTGCTGGCCCGGAACGGGGCTGGCGATCGCGCGACCTTCCTCCAGCAGATAAGTGAAGCGATCAGCGCGGAGCTGGTTGCCGTCGGCCTGAATCACATCCACATCACCACTCAGCACAATCCGGTCTTCCTCCGTGAAGTACTGGGCCTGTCGGCTGGTGGCCACCAAGCCACGACCGGCATGCACCAGACGAACATTGCCGCTGGCAGTGATCACACCCGTGCCGTTGTCGGCCGATTGAAGATCGGACTCAATCGTGATGACGCCTGCGTCAGCCGTTTGCTGAGCCTGGGCCGACACCAGGGGCCAAAAGATGGCCAGAAGGGGGAGAGCTAAACAAAAGCCCCCGGTACGGAGCATCGCTTTAACCGCCACGCAACTCGCTTAAGTTTGTTGAGATTACCGGCGCTTCAGCGCTTGGACTCAAGAACAGGGACAGTGCATGACTCGGGATCCCCATCCTGCTGAAGCGCCTCGAGCCGCTGATGCGCAGCACGGCACAGAGACGCGAGGTCCAGGCCCAGATCTGGGGTTCCAGGACGTTTAAGACGACCCAGAGCTTCACCAAAGAGAATCGTGGCCCCCCGCCGGTTGCCCCGTTGCAAATGCAACTGCGCTACGGCCACCTGCAGGATCCCCTGCAGGCTGCGCCGTTCCGGATCAGCTGTTTCATGCCAGAGCTCCTCAAACAGATCATGAGCGGCGTACCACTCACCCGCATTGAAGAGCTCCACTCCCTGTTGAAAGCGAGGATCCGCCTGAGGCATCAGCGCTTGGACTTGGCCGGCTTCTTCCCGGGAAGTTTGCGCAGACGGATCGACTCGGGCGTGACTTCGAGCATCTCGTCGGGGCCGATGTATTCCAACGCGCGCTCCAGCGTCATCTGAACCGGTGCTTGCAGCGTGTCCAGTTCCTCAGCGCCAGCGGAACGCATGTTGGTGAGCTGCTTGGTCTTACAGACGTTGATTTCAAGGTCTTGAGGCCGGTTGTATTCACCGATGATCATTCCCTTGTAAACCTTGGTGCCGGGGCTGATGAAAAACTGGCCGCGATCCTCAGCGTTCTTGAGGGCATAGAACGTGGCCGTTCCCTCTTCGAAGGCGATCAGTACACCGTTCCGGCGGGTGTCGAATTCACCCATCATCGGCCGGTACTCATAGAAGGAATGGCTCATGATTCCTTCGCCGCGGGTGGCCCGGATGAATTCACCGCGGAAACCGATCAGACCGCGGGAGGGAACGATGAACTCCAGCTGGGTGCGGCCATCAGCACTGGTTTCCATGTTCTGCATCTCACCCTTGCGGGTGCCCAGTTTTTCGATGCAGCTGCCCACGGCAGGTTCAGGGACATCCATCACCAGGGTTTCCACGGGCTCACAAGGGGTGCCATCGATGGTGCGGTAGATCACCTGCGGCTGGGACACCTGGAACTCATAGCCCTCACGGCGCATGGTCTCGATCAGGATGCCGAGGTGCAGCTCACCGCGACCACTCACCGCAAAACGATCTGGTGAATCGGTGTCTTCCACACGCAAGGCCACGTTGGTGAGCAACTCACGCTGAAGGCGGTCACGCACCTGACGGCTGGTGACGAACTTGCCTTCCTTGCCAGCGAAGGGTGAATCGTTGACGACGAAGGTCATCTGCAGGGTGGGCTCATCCACCTTGATCAGCGGCAGAGCGGTGGGCTCATCCGGGCAGGCGATGGTTTCACCGATGTTGACGTCGTCGAAACCAGCAACGGCCACCAGATCACCGGCGGAAGCCTCTTCGATCTCAACGCGCTGCAGCCCCTCGAAGCCAAGAAGCTTGCTGATGCGGCCCTTCTTGATGCTGCCGTCGTCCTTGATCAGCGCAGCGTTCTGACCCTGTTTGATTTTTCCGTTATGAACGCGGCCAATGATGATCCGACCCAGGAAGTCTGAATAATCAAGGGTTGTGATTTGCAGCTGAAGGGGCTTTTCCGGATCACCAACCGGGGGCGGAACGTGGCGCAAGATGGCATCGAACAGCGGACGCATGTTGTCGCTGTCGGTCTTCATGTCGGGCTTGGCGAAGCCTCCAAGACCGCTGCCGAACAGGTAGGGGAAATCGCACTGATCATCGTCAGCGCCGAGTTCAATGAACAGGTCGAGCACCTTGTCGACGGCGGTCTCGGGGTCCACCCGGGCACGGTCGATCTTGTTGACGAACACGATCGGGCGCAGACCCTGCTCTAGGGCTTTCTTCAACACAAAGCGGGTTTGGGGCATCGGCCCCTCGTTGGCATCAACGATCAGCAGGCAACCGTCGACCATGCCCAGCACCCGCTCCACTTCACCACCGAAATCGGCGTGCCCAGGGGTGTCAACGATGTTGATCCGGGTGTCCTTGTAGGTGACAGCCGTGTTTTTCGACAGGATCGTGATGCCCCGCTCACGCTCCAGGTCGTTGGAGTCCATCACACAGGTGGGGACGGCCTCGTTGTCGCGGAAAATTCCTGACTGCGCCAACAGCGAATCGACCAGAGTCGTCTTGCCGTGGTCAACGTGGGCGATGATCGCGATGTTGCGGATCGCCTTGTTGTTGGCGCTCATGCGGGCTGACCGTAAGTATTTGTGAAGAACGCCAAAGGCGCAGTGCGACAGGTTATCTCAACGTGAGAATCGACTGGTGCGCTCCGGACCCTTGCTGCGCAGGCTGCCGCGGGTGACGCCCAGCTGGTGGTGGATTTGCTCCTGGGACCAGACCTCCTGGGTGGCCATCCGACCCGCCAGAGCCTCGGCATAAAGGCTGACGCGCCGGTGCGTCGCAGCGGCATCCTCATCAAGAAGTTCAAGCCGGACCCGGCGCACACCAGCCCGCAGCAGAGACGGAAGCGCCTCCACGCCCGATTGGGCCGTGCCATTGAAAAGAGTGTTGCGACACCCCAGATCAGCCCGCAGGGGATGTTCAACGCCGCTGCGATCTCGCAGGGTGACGTGGTGCTTCTCACAGGGACGACCGCAATCAGTGTGGTCCTTGCCGTTTGAGAGGAACGCACAGAACAGGCAATGCTCCATGTGGAACAACGGCATGTGCTGATGCAGGGTGACCTCCAGCAGCGCCGGATTAACGGCGGCGGCCAGATCCAGCAGTTGCTGAAGGTTCAGGTCGTAACTGGCCGTGAGTCGCTGCAGCTTCCAGTGGTCGCGATACCAATGGAAGCTCAGGGGGTTGGCGGTGTTGAGGGAAAAGTCGCCAATGCAAGGGGCCAGCGGCGTCAGCACCTCCAGCTGATCGGCATTTCGCACCAGGAAACCGTCGGGGCGAGCACGAATCAGTGGCTCAAGCGTCCAGCGTTCATCAGGCCGTGTGATCCGTGCCCCAGCCAGCCAAACACCCTCCGGCCAGCAACCTCTACCGATCGCCACCGCTTCCCGCAAATCCCGCGGCTGCTCAAGATCAGCCACCACCGAGCGAATCGGCAGGTCCGTGCCGGATAGATGGACCAAGGCCTGCAGCTGCTCCAGGCTGCGCACCAGCACCACCAAGCCTGGCTTGGTCTCGCTGAGGGGAGCGACAACTGTTGGGCACATCTGAGCCAGCAACTCTGTGGGGTCTGCTGTTTTGGTGGCTCCAGGGACAGGACCTGAATCACTGCTCCCATGCAGCGAGGCCTCCAACCGCTCCAGCAGCACCCTGCGCATGCGGTTTAGTTCCGCCACCGGCAGAAAGAGATCGCCCTCCAGCTGGACCTCAAGATGCTGGAGCGACCAGCCGGTTCCCCCCAGGCGTCCCAGTTGCTGCTCTAGGCGACCCCTATCTAGAGGGCGCTGCGAAGCACTCTGCAGCGGCATGGAGCTGCTGACCTTCAGATCCAGCCCCGGAGGCGCCAGGAGGTGCAACTCCAGCGGTGCATCCAGCCGACCGGACACCCGCAGCGACAGATCCCGAGACCGGGCCTCCACCGTGCGGCGGGCAGCACGCTGCCAACGGGACTGCCAGTCAGGGTCACTGGTGAGCCAGACCGAGGTGCCAGGTCTCAAGCCTGAGCCATCCACGCGCTCGGGCCCAAGGCGCAGCTTCCAGCGTTCGTCGCCCAGCCGCTCACACACCATGATCCGGCCACCGATCTCCCGAGGCGGCTGCAGGGGGTCGGACGACAGCTGTTCCAGCACAAGGCCCTGACCAGCTTGCAGCTGGTCCCGGCTGCGCAAATGCAACCAACCACCCCGTTCCACCCGCAGCAACTGCCCCACCAGGGGGCCGCGTTTCTTGCTCCAGCGGCCATGCACCAGACGGCGGTGGTTCACCCCTTCCAGCCAACCGGTGGACAGGCCTCGGGAAAATGCCAGCTCAAGTTGGCGATGCACCTGCGGCGCCGCAGCGGGGGTCTGATCCAGGCGCTGCCGATAGGCGTCGGTGACGGCAGCCACGTAGGCAGCATCCTTCAGGCGGCCTTCGATCTTGAGGCTGGCTACGCCGATGCGCTGCAACTCCGGCAGCAGCTCCCAGGCCGCCAGATCCTGGGGCGAGAGGAGGTATCGCTGGTCATCAAGCGGGTGAGCTTGACCATCTACCACCATTTCATAGGGCAGGCGACAGGCCTGGGCACACTCACCTCGATTGGCACTGCGCTGCCCAAGCGACTCACTGGTCAGGCATTGACCGGAATAGGCAACGCAAAGGGCGCCGTGCACGAACACCTCCAACGGCATCGCAAGGTTCCGCTGGACGAGTTGTGTCTGCAGGCGCTCAAGATCACGCAAAGCCAGCTCCCGGGCCAGCACCACCCGCTGACAACCGAGTGCAGCAGCCTGGGCGATGCCCGCTGCACTGGTGATCGACATCTGGGTTGAACCGTGCACACAGAGATTCGGCACCAGCCGCTGGGCCAGGCGACAGAGACCCACGTCCTGGACGATCACCGCATCCACGCCGGCTCGATCTGCAGCAATCAGCAGCTGAGCTGCTGCCTCCAATTCATCGCTGAACACCAACACGTTGAAGGTGAGGAATCCCTTCAAACCCCGCTGATGCAGCCACTGCATCAGCTCAGAAAGGTCTTGCAGTCGGAAATTTTCAGCCCGCTGGCGGGCGTTGAAAGCATCAACACCGAAATAGACCGCATCGGCACCGGAGGCAGCAGCCGCCTTCATCGCAGCCCAGTCGCCGGCGGGAGATAGCAGTTCGGGGACGTTCAAGGGTCGCGCCTGGAGAACCGGCTGGCCGGCTCGAACAATCGCAGTGCATCCGCATTGCCCTGGTAGCGCCAATGCCAGGGTTCGTACATCACACCCTGTTTGTTGCCTTCGGGGAAGGACAACACGAAGTGATACCGGGCCGCATGGTCCTGCAACCAGCGAAAGGCTGCGGTGTCTTGAAAGCTCTGGGAGAGGTTGGTCTCAGGAAAACGGCCATCGCCGAGATCCACGGCATAACCGGTGCTGTGTTCGGAGTAGCCGGGTGGAGCCGAAACCTGAGCTCGTTCTTCGGCGGTTTGGTTCCGTTCGGAGGCCACGTCAAAAAAGATCGATTCCTGGAGGGCCAGGGAGCGAAATCCGCTGAGCAGACGCAGATCAACCCCGTCTGCCGAGGCGGATCGCATCATCGTGTCGAGGGCATCGGCGGCCTCCACATTCAGCTCAATCCCTGGCTCAAAGACGATGAGTTGATCGGCATCCGCTTCGTCATAGGGGAAGTGACCCAGAAGACGGCCATCGGCATCGGGACGTTCGCGAAAGCCTGAAATCTCGAGGCTCTGCGTGGGCTGGCGCCGTGACAGCAGGGTGGGAACCAGCATCACCACAGCAAGGCTTCCGGCACAGACAAGAACAAGCCCGAACAGCAGACCAGCCGCGCTGTTTCCCTTGCGTTGTCGCGGCTGTCGTGTTCGACGGGCGACCGGAATGTCCTCCCGCTCGGTGCGTCGCGCAGAGGAGGCCCGAACCAAGGCGCTGATGCGTGTTGTTTCGATCGTAAAGGCAACAGCCAGGTCAACCCACAATGGTTGTTGTGACAGTGATAGCTTCAAAAAACAATCCAGCGGAGACGGGCTGAGATGTTGCGAGTTGCGGTGATCGGTGGTGGCCCCAGTGGCTCCTGTGCTGCCGAAATTCTGGCCAAGGCGGGAATTGAGACTTGGCTGTTCGAGCGCAAACTCGACAACGCCAAACCCTGTGGTGGGGCCATTCCGCTCTGCATGGTCGAGGAGTTCGACCTGCCCGACGAAATCATCGACCGCAAGGTCCGCAACATGAAGATGATTTCCCCTTCCAACAGGGAGGTGGACATCAAGCTCGATCCCCTCGGCTACGACGAAAACGCCTACATCGGCATGTGCCGTCGTGAGGTGTTCGATGCCTTCCTGCGCAACCGGGCTGCCGATCTGGGCACAACCCTGATCAATGGCCTGGTGCAAAAGATCGACACCGGCGCAGACCGTCAGGGCCCCTACACCATCCATTACGCCGACTACAGCGGCGGTGGCCCAACCGGTGAGCAGAAGACCTTGGCTGTGGATCTGATCATTGGTGCCGATGGCGCCAACTCCCGGGTGGCGAAAGCCATGGACGCCGGCGATTACAACGTGGCCATCGCCTTCCAAGAGCGGATCAAGCTTCCTGCTGAGGAGATGACTTACTACGAAGATCTGGCTGAGATGTACGTCGGAACAGACGTCTCACCTGACTTCTACGCCTGGGTGTTCCCCAAATACGACCACGTGGCCGTTGGAACGGGAACCATGCAGCAAAACCAGAGCCTGATCAAGGGTCTGCAAAGGGGCATCCGGGAGCGGGCCAACAAGCGTCTGTTCCAGGGTGAAGTGATCAAGGTGGAAGCCCACCCAATTCCTGAGCACCCCCGTCCCCGACGCGTCGTGGGCCGCATGGCGCTGGTGGGCGATGCCGCCGGCTACGTCACCAAGAGCTCCGGTGAAGGCATCTACTTCGCAGCCAAGAGCGGCCGGATGTGTGCCGAAGCGATTGTGGAAATCTCCAACAACGGTGCTTCCATCCCCACTGAGAAGCAGATCAAGTCGACCTACCTCAAACGCTGGGACCGCAAATACGGCGCCACTTATGCGGTTCTCGACATCCTGCAGCGAATCTTCTACCGCAACGACGCTGCCCGGGAAGCCTTCGTCGAAATGTGCGACGACAAGGACGTGCAGAAGCTGACCTTCGACAGCTATCTGTACAAGCGGGTGGTGATGATGAACCCCTGGCAGCAGATCAAGCTCACCCTCCGCACCCTGGGCAGCCTGATCCGGGGCGAGGCCCTAGCTCCGTCCGATTACAACCCTGTTCCTTCGGCCGTTGGCCGTTCCGACGGCGATTTCCTGGCGGAGGAAGCTGCCCAGCAGATCAAGGCACAGGCTGGCGAATCCAAAGGTTCCGAGTCGAAGGAAAAGGCCGGCGTCTCCTGACGGAGGCCGGCCCACAACATCACTCCAACATCTGTGTTGAAGCTGCTGGTTAGTTGCGCGACTCGATCGCTTTGCCAGCGGCATCCTTGATCCGCTCAATCCCCTGCTCAATGTTCTTGGCGGGGGATGTTTCTTTTTTGGTCGTCGACCAGACGTTGATGGCGTAAATACCAGCGCCAGCAATGATCAAGGCTGCAAGCACGGTTCCCAGACCATTGCCTCCCTGGCGGATCAGCACAGGCTGCTGGGTGGTGTTCGTCTCTTGATCAGACATTGAGGCTGCATGGACTGGCCCCTGCTTAGCCGCAGAGGCCAGGGCTACCTTCATTTGGATTGAATCGATTCAAATTCGGCCAACACCGAGGCTTGATTGCGCAGGACCGCCAACAGGTTGAGGCGATTGAGCCGCAGCGCGGAATCGTCGACCATCACCATCACACTGGTCTCTCCATCAAAGAAAGCCTGGAGAGCCGGGGTTGCCGCAACAAGCGCATCGGCAAGGGCCTGATACGACCGCTGCTGAGCCAGTGGCTGCAGCTGCTCGAGAGCTGCGAACAGATCCTTCTCACTGGCGGACTCGAAGCGTTCGGGCTCAACCACATCGCTGGCCACAAGCTGATCCCGTGCCAGATCACCTTTTTCAGCAAGCTTCGCGGCCCGCTGCACCACCGCCTGAACAGCATCCAGCTGACCACTGTCCCGAAGGTCACGCAACAGTTGAATCCGCTGTTTCACATCCAGGGGATCACTGAGCAGACGCTGGCTGGAGACGGCATCACCAGCCACAGCCTGCACCAGATCAGGCGCAAAGCCGTCGTCTTCCAGTTGAGACACGATCCGCTGCCGCATCAGCTGACAGAGGTCGTTGTGCAGTTGGCTGGCATCCACCGCAAAGGCCGGGAACAGAGCAGCCCACTCCTCCACGGCCTTGCTCAGGAACGCCATGAGGTCTAGGCGCCAGGCCATGCCCCAGAGAATCTGCACCACACCATTACCGGCCCGCCGCAGGGCATAGGGGTCGGAAGATCCGGTTGGTCGCTCTCCCTTAGCAAAGATGCTGAGCAGCAGCTCGAGCCGTTCCGCCAAGGCCACAACTGCTCCCGCGGGGGTTGCGGGCAGAGCATCACCGGCTCCCCGGGGCAAATAGTGTTCCACCACAGCGAGAGCGACTTCACGGGTTTCTCCCTCCTCCAGGAGGTATTTGCCACCCATCAGGCCCTGAAGTTCAGGGAACTCCCCCACCATCTGGCTGACCAGGTCGTTCTTGCTGAAATGAGAGGCACGCTGGGCCGCATCCGCCACGCTCTGATCAAGGCCGAGTTGCTTCAACAGCAGGCCCGTGAGCCGCTCGATTCGCTCGGAGCGGTCCAGAAGACTGCCCAGGCCCTCGGCGAAGGTGACACGGTCGAGGGCTTCACGCCGGGAGGCGCTGGACTGCCGCCGGTCGACATCGAGGAAAAATTCGGCGTCCGCCAGGCGCGCTCCAAGCACGCGTTCATTCCCGCGAACGATCAAGGACGACGCAGGGGCTAATCCGTTACCCACCAACAGGAACTGGGGACGAAGCACAGCCTCAGCAGTGAGTCGCAGGGGGTCTGCCTCCAGACCAGGCACCTGCAGCGGCACATAACGCTGATGGGCCTGCATCACCGTGCTGATCACCTCCGGGGGAAGCTGCAGGAACCGCTCAGCGATGGTCCCCTCGAGAATCCTCGGGTCTTCAACCAGGTCCACCAGTTCTTCGAACAGCGACGCCGGGCAGTCGGGTGTTCCGTTGGCGGCCTGAGCCGACTGATCAAGGCTGGTGCGGATCCGTTTGGCCCGCTCCGCACGATCAACAACAACACCGGCGGCTGCGAGGGTTTCTCCAAACTGCTCCGCTGATGCAATGGGCAGTGGCTCGTCACCATGGAGACGGTGGGCTCGGCTGAAACGATCGCTGCGGACCTCGGGGTCAGCACCATCGAGGACCACAGGGATCAGCTCAGAACCCTTGAGCGCCAGCAGCCAGCGGATGGGGCGGCTGAAGCGCTGGGCTCCAGTGCCCCAGCGCATGAACCGCCGACCCTGAAGAGCATCAATCCATTGAGGAATCAGCCCCTGGAGCAGTTCAACACTGGCTTGCCCCGGGGTGAGAACGGTTGCGAAGACGCAAGGCCCCTTCGGAGTGTCACGCTGCTCAAGATCTGAGGGGTCAACACCGCAGCGCTTGGCGAAACCGATCGCCGCTGGCCCTGGGACACCGTCCTTGAAGGCCTGAGCCACGGGAGGGCCCTTGCGTTCTTCCTGAAGATCGGGTTGGCGGTCCTCCAACTCAGCGACGGAGACCACCAATCGCCGGGGGGTGCCGAACACCGACACCACTCCATGGCCCAGCCTTGCCTCACGCAGGTCACGACTGACCCGCTGCTGCAGTTGGTCAAGCGCTTGCCGGACGAAATCAGCAGGAAGCTCCTCGGTGCCGATTTCCAGAAGAAAGGTTGCCGTCACGCCAAGGTCAAAGCCGGAAGCGACTGTATTGGAAGCCGTTTCGCTACGTTCAAATCAAGAAATCCTTTTCGGGGTGGGGGAAGGCTCCTTGGCAGTGGCGGAAACAGGAACTCAATCGCTGTCCAAGGCGGAGCAGCGCAAGCTGGACAGCGACCATCTTCGCGACCCGTTGTTGAGCGAGCTCAGCAACGACGATGTGCGCTTCACGGAAGATGCCGTTCAACTGCTGAAGTTTCACGGCAGCTACCAACAGCACCACCGCGAACTGCGCAAAACGGACAAGATCCGCAGCTGGCAAATGATGCTGCGGCTGCGCAGTCCGGGCGGACGCATCCCTGCCCGGCTGTTCCTCGCCCTCGATAACCTCTCCAACCGCCTTGGGGACGGAACCCTGCGGGCTACCACCCGTCAGGCCTTCCAGATGCACGGCATCGCCAAGGCCGACTTGAAAGAGGTGATTGGCACCATCGTTCGCAACATGGGCTCGACCCTGGCGGCCTGCGGGGACATCAACCGCAATGTGATGGCACCACCAGCTCCTTTTGAGAAAGGCGGCTATCCCGTGGCACGGCGTCTGGCCGATGAAATTGCCGATCTGCTCAGCCCCGAGGCGGCCGAAGGGGCCTATCTCGACCTCTGGGTGGATGGTGACCTGAGTTATCGCTTCAAGCCCAGCCGAGCCGTTCAGAAGGCCAGAAAGCGCCAGAGCGAAGGCGGCGTGTTTTCCGGCAGCACTGAGGAACCTCTCTATGGAGACACCTACTTACCCCGGAAATTCAAGGTGGCCGTCACCGTGCCCGGGGACAACTCCGTTGACCTGCTCACCCAGGACATCGGCCTGGTGGCCTTCACCGACCCCTCCGGCGATCTGCGGGGCTGCAACGTTTACGTGGGCGGTGGCATGGGCCGCACCCACAACAAGGAGGAGACCTTCGCCCGCACGGCGGATCCATTGGGTTACGTCGATGCCGCCGACGTTCTGGATGTGGTTCAGGCGATACTGGCGCTGCAACGGGACCACGGTGATCGGGAGATGCGCAAGCACTCCCGCATGAAGTACCTGCTGCACGACAAGGGAATCCAATGGTTCCGCGACACCCTGTGCGCGACCTACTTCAAGGGAGACCTCAAGGGGCTGCGCAATGAGCCCAAGGCCAAACTTTTGGACTACCTCGGCTGGCATCGCCAGAAGGCAGGGATGTGGTTCGTGGGGTTGCCCCTGCTCTGCGGTCGCCTGAATGGAGATCTCAAGGCCGGCCTCAGGCAGCTCGTGGAGACGTATCAGTTGGAGATTCGCCTCACCGCCAATCAAGACCTGCTGCTGTGCAACATCGGCACCTCCCAGCGGGCCAGCATCCGCACCCAGCTGGAAGCCCTCGGATTTGAGGTGCCTGAAGCCCCAGCACCTCTGGCCAGGCATGCGATCGCTTGTCCAGCTCTACCCACCTGCGGGCTCGCCATCACCGAATCAGAGCGCATCCTTCCGGATGTTCTCGATCGCCTCGATGCCCAGCTGCGGCGGCTTGAGATTGAGAAGTCCCTGCTGGTGAGGATGACCGGCTGCCCCAACGGCTGCGCCCGCCCCTACATGGCCGAGCTGGGTTTGGTGGGCAACGGGGTCAACCAGTACCAGCTCTGGCTCGGCGGCACCCCCAACCTCCAGCGTCTGGCGCGCCCTTACATGGAAAAACTCCCCCTAGATGATCTGGAAAAAACCCTTGAACCGCTTCTGCTCAGCTGGAAAGCCGCCGGTGGACGTCGCAGTTTCGGGGACCACATCGAGAAGCTGGGTGATCAGGAAGTGAGCGAGCTGTTGACGGCCTCGGCGTAGATCGCCACAGCGGCACCCCTTCGCCAGGCCCAGAGCTGATCTCCGAACGAGTAGTGCCACCACTCGTTCGGATGCTGGGCAAACCCCGCTGCTCCCATCACTTCAGCCAGCAACTGCCGGCGTTGATGCCAGCGCCGAGCATTCGAGTCCTCCCGACCGGCGTAGTGCTGCGGTTCAGACACCGCACCAATGGCATCAATCTCTCCCCCCATGGCCAAAGGCGTTCCATCGCTGCTGCTGAGGGTGAGGTCGACAGCAGCACCGGTGCTGTGGGGTGGCGGTGTCATGGGGTCCCGACTGGGAGCTGCCCAGAACCGCCCCACATCGGCCACCACCTGATCAAAGGCGTCCCCCGAGGGCAGTTCAACACCACGTTCACGGCAGAGTTCGGCAATGCTGTGATCCACCATGAAGGCCTGCACGGCAATCGGCCTCCAAGCATCAAAAATGCTCAGGCGCAGACTGGGATCGTGCTCAACCAGCTGCTGCTGGGCGTCAAGCAGGCGCTGAACCACCCCCAGGCGCAGTTTGAAGGGAGTCCCCGATGCCCCATAGGGCGCCCCAAGCGCCATGTACGGATGAGGCTCCATCCGCAACAAAGCTGGAGGCAGCTCTTGCATCGGCTCGCCGCACTCTGCGATGGGAATCGGGCTCCAGGGACGCATCGAGGCGGCAACAGATGGGATCAGTTCAAGGGGGTGCCGCCGCTAAGACGACGCTGCTGTGCATCCAGGGTCTCGCGCAGCAACGGGTGCTGCTCGAGCTCAGGATCGCTCTTCAACAGCTCCTGGGCGGCTGTTCGTGCATCCTCCAGAACAGCACCATCATCGGCGAGGCTGGCCAGAGCCAGATCAGGCAGGCCCGACTGACGGGTCCCCAGCACCTGTCCAGGTCCGCGCAGGCGCAGATCCATCTCGGCGATCTCGAAACCATCGGTGGAGCGCACCAGCACATCGAGACGCTGGCGGGCCAGGGGGTTGGAGCTGCCATTGATCAACAGGCAGTGGGAGGCAGCAGCACCTCGGCCGACCCGCCCCCGCAACTGATGCAGCTGCGCCAGACCGAAGCGTTCGGCATGGTCGATCACCATCACGCTGGCTTCAGGCACATCCACCCCCACTTCCACCACCGTGGTTGAAACCAGAACCTGGGTCTTGCCAGCAGCGAAGTCGGTCAGCACCGCCTGCTTGTCGGCACTGGAGAGACGCCCGTGCAGCAAACCAACGGCCATATCAGGAAAGACCTCCGAGGCCAATTCAGCGTGAACTTCCACGGCCGAGCGAAGCTCGAGCTTTTCCGACTCGTCCACCAGAGGCAGAACGACATAGGCCCGCTGGCCCAGCTTCACCTCCTCACGGATCAACTCATAGGCCTTCTCCCGCTTCGCAGCCGTGAGCATGCGGGTGCGAATCGGCGTTCGCCCTGGCGGCAATTCATCGATCTGGCTGACATCCAAATCCCCATGCATCGAGAGCGCCAGGGTCCGTGGGATCGGTGTTGCCGTCATGGTGAGCAGATGGGGCTGCAAGCCCTTGTTGAGCAGGCGATCCCGTTGATGCACACCGAAACGGTGCTGTTCATCCACCACCACAAGCCCCAGGCGGTTGAAAAAAACCGGATCCTCTAGCAAGGCATGGGTACCCACCAGCACCTTCAGCGAACCGTTGGCCAGGTCATCCAGCAGCTCCCGACGGCGAGGCCGCAGCGTGGATCCCGTCAGCAACGCGACGCTGACATGGAGCTGCGGCAGCCACTGGCAGAGGTTGCGGTAATGCTGCTCGGCCAACACCTCCGTGGGGGCCATCAGGGCCCCCTGCCAGCCCGAGGCAATGGTGCTGAGCAACGCTGCAATGGCCACCACCGTCTTTCCCGAGCCGACGTCCCCCTGCACCAACCGGGCCATGGGTTCGCTGCGCGCCAGATCAACTTCGATCTCCTGAAACACCCGTTGCTGAGCTGCGGTGAAGCGGAAGGGCAGCAGATCCATGAACTCCCCCACAAGCCCGCTGGAGCTGGACTGGAGATCCAGCTGCGGTCCCGTCCGGGAGCGCAGGGCCTGGCGTCGGCGCAACAGACCGAGCTGCAGGAGCAGAAACTCATCGAACACCAGCCGGCGGCGTCCCTGATCGAGGCTTTCGCGGTCCCTGGGCGCATGCAGGGCCTGCAGGGCATCCGACAGTGCCGGCAGCTGGAATTGCCGCTGCAGCAGGGCGGGAAGCGGATCAGGCCACGATGCCGCCAGGGGCAAAACCTGATCGATCAGGCTGCGGAAACGGTCCGCTCCGACTCCTTCGGTGAGGGGATACACGGGGAGAAGCCGACCGATGCTGGGGGATTTGACCGGAGACGAGGGGCTATCCAGCACCTCGATCAATGGATCCTGAAAGGTGATGCCATAGGGCCCATCTTTCACCAGACCACTCACAGCCACAGTTGCACCAACGGGGTAGAGGCGCTGCTGGCCTTTGAGGTAGGCCGGAGAGCTGAAGCGTTTGCCCGCCAGGAAGCGGCTCACCTTCAGGCGCCCGGTCGGATCCTGCAGCTGGAGCTCGATGATGGCGAGGTTGGTGTTCCTCGCGCTGACGAATCCGTTGCACCGGCGAATCGTGGCGACGATCGTGGCCGTTTTACCCGACACCAGCGCCTCAATGCGGCGCATCGCTGAGTAATCGACATGGTCGCGGGGGTAATAACGGAGCAGATCACGCACCAGAAGCAGGCCGATCGAGGCCAGTCGAGCCGCGAATTTCGGGCCCACACCACGGATCTGGGTGATGGGACTGTCGAGCTGCAGTGGTGAGCTGGTCCGCTGCTGGGGAGACGCCTGAACCTTCAGGCGTGGCGGTGCCATGGGAGCCGAGGGTTCCAAGCGATGGCGCAGTTCATGCAGCCACTGCCGGGCATCGGTGACCAGGCGACGGCGGGCGGGATCAGCGAGGTTTGGATAATCAGCAAAACCTGAGCTGAGCTTGGACATGCGCTCACTGACCCCCTGGGGAAAGGGCAAGGCCGGTGGCGCTGCGAGTTGCTGTTGCAGAAAAGCGTGAAAGCGCTGCTGGCGACCCTGCAGATTCTGAAAACCACGATCAGCCTCCAACCCCAGCGAACGCTGAATGGGAAGCATCCAGGCCAGAAGCAGCGAAAGCTGCTCGCTGGTCAGTCCCCGCTCAGCTGCTGCGTTGAATCGGATGGGGTCTGCCAATGGGTCCGGGCCTCACGATCCAGGGAGCGACGCTGCCAATGACGCTGCTGCCGCACCATTGTGAGCAGAGCATGGTGGTGAGCGCGCAATCGTTTGCGGCACTGACGCAGACGTGGGCTGTCGAACTCCAGATCGTTGCTGCGTAAGAGCACACAGAGCACATCCATTCCCTGGTCGAGCTCGCCGACAGCCAGAGGGAGGCGGAGGCGAAGCACATTCGTGGCCGTTGGCTGCGTTTCGACCTGTCCCTTTAAGACAGCATCCAGCAGGCTTATGGGCAGAAGGGTCTGGGCCAGTCCTGACCGCAGCATCTGCACATTTACCGCATGGGACAGGTTGCGCAGGCGTCGCTCAAGCGCCTGATCCATGGCGTGGATCCAGTTCAACAACGCATCCGGTTCATTCGGGAGAAAGTGTTGGTTTTCTTCCAGCGATGGGTCATGGGCAGCACCGGGCTCAAGGGGCTGGTGGGCCTGCTGCATCGCGTCACCGGCCAGCTCGAACAGTGAGCGGAGCACATCCAAATCTCCCGAGGAATTGCTGTCTGCTGGTTCAGGAACCGGTTCTTTGATGGGATCCTGAGCAGAGGTCATCTGGGGGGATTCAAGCGGTGAGGCCAAGCTCAGCTGAATAGATCCACTGGGTTCCTCCCGCGGCAGCTCAGACGTGGGTGGCTCGGGTTCAGGCGCACTGTCCTGGGTCTGGCGACTGAGCTTCTGCAACATGCTTCTGCTGGCATGGGCCTGCTGGCGCCGTTGCTCCTCCTGCATCTGCCGCACCAGTTGCATCAGCTGCTCCACCGTGAGCAGGACGCTGCAGCGATCGGTCAAGTCTTTGACCGATGCGTGGAAGTTTTGACGGGTCGACTCCGGAAGCCGACTGAAACGGGAGGGATCAACCTCACCGAGAAGATTGAACAAAGCCTGACGGGTTGCTCCTTCCAGCAGTTCCCGCAGCACCTGGAGATAGAGAGCCTGCTCTCTGTACAGGGCGATGGCCCGCAGCCGGCACAACCTTTGAAGGCGTGCCAGCTGTTCTGACGGGTCGTAAGCAGGCCTGACGTCCGGGTCGGACAAGGGAATCAGCCGGCGTTCTGCATGGACGCCACTTCAGCAGCGAAATCGTTCTCTTCCACCTCGATGCCCTCGCCCAGGGTGTAACGGGTGAAGCGACGAACTTTCACGTTCTCGCCGATTTTGCCGGCGGTTTGCTTCACGAGGTCAGCAACGGTGATGGAGCTGTCCTTGATGAAAGGTTGCTCCATGAGAGCGAGTTCCTTGAGGCGCTTGCCAATGCGACCTTCAACGATCTTTTCCTTCATCTGCTCCGGCTTGCCCTCGAGATCGTCACGGCCCATCTCGATCGCCTTTTCCCGCTCACGGATCTCGTTGGGGATCTCGTCGGTGGTGACGTACTCCACGTTGGGGCATGCCGCCACCTGCATGGAGACATCACGCAGAAGCGACTGGAACATGTCGCCCCGGGCCACGAAGTCGGTTTCGCAGTTCACCTCAACCAGAACACCGACGCGGGCACCGGTGTGGATGTAGCTGCCGATGGCACCCTCGGCGGCGGTGCGACCGGATTTCTTTTCAGCGCTGGCGATGCCTTTCTGGCGAAGCCACTCAACGGCCTTGTTGGCATCGCCTTCCGTGGCGGCCAGGGCCTTTTTGCAATCCATCATCCCCGCGCCAGTCTTGTCGCGCAGTTCTTTGACAAGCTTGGCGGATACGGCAGCAGCCATCGGTCGGAGCAGTGAGAAGGGAAATTGAATCGCCGCCGATTCCCTGTTTGGAATCAGCGGCGTGAACTTAGCGGTGAGAGGAGATCAGCCTTCGCTGTCGCCACCACGCTGATCGTTGGAACCGTGACGGCCCTCATTGATCGCATCGGCCAAACGGCCCAGAATCAGTTGAACAGAACGAACGGCGTCGTCGTTGCAGGGAATCGGCACCTCACAGAGGTCTGGATCGCAGTTGGTGTCCAGCATGGAGACCAGGGGAATGTCGAGCTTGCGGGCTTCGAGCACGGCATTCGACTCACGACGCTGGTCCACCAGAACCACAACGTCGGGCAGGCGACGCATGTTCTTGAGACCACCCAGGTACTTCTGGAGACGCTCGAGTTCGCGACGCAGCACCGCACCCTCTTTCTTGGGGCGCATGGCGATGGCACCACTGGACTCCATCCGCTCCAGATCCTTGAGGCGGTCGATCCGGGCCTTCATGGTGGTCCAGTTGGTGAGCATGCCGCCCAACCAGCGCTGGTTCACATAGGAGGCTCCGCAGCGGGCGGCTTCAAGCGCCACCACTTCAGAGGCTTGCTTCTTGGTACCAACGAAGAGGAAACGCTTGCCGCTGCGGGCAGCAGAACGGGTCCACTTGTAAGCGTTGTTCATGCAGACGGCAGTCTGCACGAGGTCGATGATGTGAACGCCGTTGCGCGCGCAATAGATGTAGCGCGACATCTTGGGGTTCCAACGACGGGTCTGGTGCCCAAAGTGGGCGCCAGCTTCCATCATCTCGGCGAGGGTGACGACAGCCATGGCTTGAGGGTTTCGGGTTCGCCTCCACCTGCCAGGGACCTGAACAACCAGCCAGAGCTGGTCTCACGGTGCACCCGAAACGGGCAGGTGTGCGGAGTGAAAGGACCTATAGAAGGTATCAAAACGTTGATCAGCGAAGTCCGGCTGCTCTGGCCTCGCGGAACAGGGCACGCACACCGATGCGATTGAGGGGCAAACGAAGCAGCTCCATCGCCGTTCCCGGATAGCCGTGCCGAATCAGCCAGCGGAGCAGTGGGCGAATGCTGGAGGGATTGATCAGCCCACAGAGGGTGAGCACTTCCCAAAGGATGCGATGGAACCAGGTGAACTGAATGATCAAGCGCACCCGCCTGGTTGGATGCTTGCGGTAAAAGACAAGCCCCATACGCGCCCGTTCTCCCTCCACTTCCACAAGACGGGGGATCTGGTCGAGACTCAGGGCTGGGTGCCAGTGGTACCCGACAGCGTCCGGACACTTGACCAACTCAACCCCCATCCGCCGCAGACGCTCACCGAGTTCCAAGTCTTCCCAGCCATAAAGGCGGAAACCGGTGTCAAACAAGCCTGAGCGCTCCAGCACCTCCCGATCGATGGCCACATTGCCGGTGGCGAAATAAGCCCAGGACAAGTCACGTAATTTGTGGCGTTCCGAGCAGGGTGCTTCGAAGTTGGCGGTGTTGATGACCGCGCCATAGGTGAAGCAGAGCTGATCACCCCGCCGTTGCCAGCACTGCTTCAACGCCCGTGCATGGGTGGCCAGGAAGGTTTCTGTGACCACCAGGTCGCTGTCTATGAAGACGATCACATCGCCACGGGCGTGATCCACGCCTCGGTTCCGGCCCTCCGCAGGGCCACCGTGCTCCTGCTCAAACAGGCGTACATGGGGAAAACGATGGGCCTGCTCACTCAGCCATGACGGCGTTCCATCGGTGGACCCGTCGTCGACCACAACAACCTCGTAGTCCTGAAGAGCTCCAGCAAGCTGCTGATCTTCCAGTGCCGAGAGGCATTTCTCAAGGATCGGGCGTCGGTTGTAGGTCGGAATAACGACGCTGACGAACATCGCGACAGCCGATGCAGATGGCCACCCACCCTACGAACAACAAAAAAGGGGCCCTCAGGCCCCCTTTTATGGATGATTTGAACCGCTGATCAGTCGGCGGCACCACCGTTGTTGGCGGTTCCGGTCACACCGTTACCTGCGCCTTCACCACGGCCATCGTTCCGCATCTTGCGCTTCTTGAACTTGCGCGCGTAGGCGCGGTTCCGCTCCTGCTTTTCTTTCTTCAGGTTTCTGCGCTTGGCCATGCGGAACTGCGGGCTCTGATATCAACATTCATCTTACTAAACAGCATTCTTTAATCGCCCGTCCTCCATCTGGAGCAAGCGATCGGCAACATCAACGATGCGCGGGTCATGGGTCACCATCAGCACCGCGCAGGATTGTTCACGGGCCAGTCGGCGAAGCAGCTCCACCACCTCCCGGCCCGTACGGCTGTCCAAGGCAGCGGTGGGTTCATCAGCAAGAAGAAGACGGGGGTTGGCGGCAAGGGCACGGGCAATGGCGACCCGTTGCTTTTGTCCTCCGGACAGGTCATGGGGGACTTTGGCCATGTGGTCCTCCAGGCCGACGGCACGGAGCCACTGACGGGCCTCATCCCGACGGGCCCTGTAGCTGAGATCAGGCAGAAGATCAGCTCCCATCTGCACGTTCTGTTCAGCCGTGAGGCAGCGCAGGAGGTTGTGCCCCTGAAAAATCATTCCAATGCGCCGGCGCAGCTGCTGGCGACGACGACGACCAGCTCCATCCAGGGATTGACCAAGCACAGACACCTGGCCCTGCTGAACCGTCCGCAAGGCGCCGATCAATGTGAGCAGCGTTGTCTTGCCACAGCCGGAGGGACCGGTGAGCAACACCACTTCGCCCGGCTCGATGCTGAAGCTGATGTTCTGAAGAACCTCGCGGCGCATCTCCCCTTGACCGAAGGCATGGAAGAGGTTGTCGACAACAACAGCGGCCATCAGAAGATCTCCGCAGGGTCTGCATCAATGAGACGACGCATGGCCAGGAACGACGACAACATGCACATCACCAGGATCATCACCAGAACGGTCAACGCCCGGGACAAATCCATGCCGACGGGCAGCTTGGTGGCGTCACGAACGAACCAGTACAGCCCCTGACCAGCCAGGTAGGCGGGGACGTACCCCATCGCCGCCAAATAGAAGCCCTCACGAACCACCACTCCCAAGAGGTGGCTGAGGCGATAGCCCATGGCCATCAAGGTGGCGTACTCCGGCAGGTGATCACTCACATCGGTGTAGAGCACCTGGTACACGATCACGCAGCCCACCACGAAGCCCATGGCAGCACCGAGGCTGAAGATGAAACCGATGGAAGTGCTGCTCTTCCAGTAGTTCTGCTCGAAATCGATGAAGCCCTGCTTGGTCAGCACCGAAACATCCTTGGGCAGCCGCTGGCTTAATCGGGACACCACCTGCTCAGGATCCGCTCCTGGCTTTAAGCGCACTAGACCCACTTCGATCGCCCCAGGCGGCTTCTGAGGCATCAGATCGAGAAACGTCTCGGTGCTCGTGAGCAGATTGCCGTCAGCACCGAAGCTGGTGCCCAGGCTCACCAAACCCGCCACCCGGACGCGGTTGCCAGCGATCTCGGTCTCCACCACTCGGCCATCGCGATACCAATCGGCAATGGGTCCGAATTCAGGGCGTGACAGCTGATCGAACAGGATCCGCCCTTTCTGCTTGAGAGCGTCAGTTTTTTCAGCCAGGGAGGGGTCGACGAAGAAGGGGTCGTCAGGGTTGAAGCCCAAGGCGAGGATCGACCGGTTGCGCCGCGTTTCAGGGTTCCGCCAGAGCATCAGCCCCCAGTGCACCGGGGTCACCCCATCGACAGCTGGATCAGCCAGGGTCTGAACCAGCCTCCGCCTTGGAAAGGCTTCCATGCTCACGGAGCTGGCGGAGCGGGGACTGATCAGAACGACATCGGCATCGAACAGCCGGTGCGCCGTGACGCTGGCATCAAAAAGGCCATCACGGAATCCGAGCTGCATGAACATCAGGATTCCCGCGAAGCTGATGCCGGCGAGTGCCACCAGCAACCGCACGGGCTGGCGCGTCAGCAACAGCCAGGAGAGGGGAATCCGACGGCCCCGCCAGAACCGGTTCATGGATCGAAGCGGGCGATCACCTTCAAACCAGCCAGACGGCTGACCTTGGCGGCATCTTCAGGGTTGAGCACCACATCAACCGCCACAACGCGGGCGTCGGCATCGCCGGTGGGATCGGTGGAGAGAACAGACCGTTGTTCCACCTGCGGGCTGATGCGCAGGACGCGTCCGACGAGTTCACCCCGGAAACCACCGTTCTCGCTGATGAGGCGCACGGACTGGTCGAGGCGGATCAGGGAGATATCGGATTCGTAGACCTCGATGCTGGCCTGCATCGCCTGATTGGCCCCCACATCCATCACCCCCTCTGCACCGGGGCGCTCGCCTGCACGGGCATGCAGCTTGAGCACAACACCATCAAGGGGCGAGATCAGCTGACTAAGCACGATGTCGGCCTGCAGCCCTTTGCGCTCCGCCAGGGCCTGATCCCGCTTTCCCTGAAGACGCACCAGCTCTTCACGCTTGTTGTCCACCAGAGTCAATTCGGCCGCACCCCAATAGGCGGCTTTGCTGAAGCGCTCCACCTCAAGGGCCTGAAGCTGTATCTCCTGGTCGAGGCTGCGCAGCTGCGCATCGACGCGCTCCAGATCAGCGAGCAGGCCATCCCGGTGATCGAAGGACGCCAACACCTGGCCCCGCTTGATCAAATCACCCTCATTCACATTGAGGGCTGACACCCGCGGTGTGCCTGCCATCCCCGCATTGGGAGCCGCCAGATTGCGGATGTCCCCGGCGGGCTCCAGCTGCCCCAGGGCAGCAACCGCTTCGGGACGAACCGTGCGAGCAGGCGCTGGTTCAACCGGCTTGGGTTCGGGCGTCGGCCGCAGCAACCATCCGCCGATGACCGCAATGACCAAACTTCCAGCCAGAACAGACCAGCGCTTGGGGGTCATCAGAGTTCCGGTGGGTTGTCGAACAGAAGCATGTCGATGTAGCGATCGGCCCAGGCTGAATCGAAGGCCTTTTCGAGCACGCGGCGGGTCTTGTCGTTGCGTTTCTGCTGAAGGCAATAGTTCAACTGACCCTCGTACCGGCGGACTGTAGTGAGAGCCGTTGACGGTTCGGGAGTCGCCTCGATCACGCTGGTGGCCATCACCTGCAGGTAGTGGCTCACCAGCTGCTGAAAGGCTGCTTCCTCGTCAGCACCATCTGGGCGGATGAAGCACACCTTGTTCGAGAAGATGGCGGAGCCCCAGGCCGGCAGCTCCCGAACCTGACGGAACACCGGCCATGGCCTGGCCTCAAGCCGTTGGATCAGCTGTTCCGGCAGGGCATCAGATGTGGGGGAGAGATCGACGATCGCGGCGGAGATGCCCGCAGGGCCGGCCACGATGTCGGCCCCGAAGATCGGCAGGTCGTAGTGGGGGTCGGGAAACCAGACGCTGTGGAGGATCTGCAGACCGTTGCCGAGTCGCGCAACCTCCAAATGAAGCTTGCGAAGACCGATGCAACGAAAAAGCTCGTTGCCGATCGACAGGCCTTCGCCATCGAGTTGCCCCTGGATGAAGCGCAAATCCTCATCGCAGGGGAGGATCTCCAATCCGGGCAATCCCGCCCAGGCACTACGGATCGACGCCGCCAAGGCCTGCACGAGGGGATGCTGTCCTGGCGGGGGCGCCAGTGGCTTGGGCTGCATCGAACGGGCAGGCACAGAATGGAACTTTGCCACGCAGTTCTGAACCTTCCGTTCTCCGGTCCCCCACTCGACCATTGGACCCTCCCCAACGGAGTGCTCTGCGTGACGGCCGACATGCCGGATGCACCCCTGACCTGTCTTGATCTGTGGTGCCGTGCCGGCAGTGCCAGTGAGCAGCCAGGGGAAGAGGGCATGGCCCATTTCCTCGAACACATGGTGTTCAAGGGAAGTGAGCATCTGGAGGCTGGGGCGTTCGACGAGGCCATCGAAGCTCTGGGGGGCAGCAGCAATGCCGCCACTGGCTTTGATGACGTTCACTTCCACGTATTGGCACCACCGGATCGAGCCCGCGAAGCGTTGGATCTGTTGTTGGAACTGGTGTTACAACCAAGCCTCGAGGCTGACGGGTTCCACACGGAACGTGGGGTGGTGCTTGAAGAGATCGCCCAATACGCCGATCAACCCAATGAGCAGGTGCTGCAACTGCTGTTGAGCAAGGGCTGTGACCAGCACCCCTACGGCCGACCCATCCTGGGGACACCCCGCAGCCTGAAGAGCATGACGCCCGAGGCCATGCGGGCGTTTCATCAGCGGCAGTACCGCGGTTCCAACTGCTGCCTGGCGATAGCGGGCCCGCCATCCACTGAGCTGCGCAGTGCCCCGGGGTCCTCGGCTCTGGCGGGCCTCCTGGATGCCACAGATCCGTCTTCAGCGTCATTACCCCTGAGCGTGCGTCCTGGACGCGAGAGCGTTGTTGTGGACCGGCTCGAATCCGCCCGACTGCTGATGCTCTGGGAAGCACCCCCAGCCAAGGATCAGGCAGGCGTGATGGCAGCTGATCTCGCCACAACCCTTCTGGGGGAAGGGCGACGCAGCCGTCTCGTGAACCGCTTGAGGGAGGAACTGCAGATCGTTGAAAGTGTGTCGATGGACCTTTCGGTTCTGGAGCAGGGAAGCCTGATCACTCTGGAGGTGATCTGCCCCGACGAGCATCTGGAGGCGGTGGAAGACGAGGTGAACCGGCAGCTGCATGCCATGGCAGATGAGCTGGTCAGCGATCAGGAGCTGAAACGGGGCCAGCAGCTGGTGAGCAACGGACTGCGCTATGCCTTGGAATCGACGGGCCAGGTGTCTGGGCTCAGCGCCAGCCAGACCCTCTGGGATCGACAGCAGGATCTGCTCCACCCCCTGGCCTTCCTGTTGCCATGGACGGCCGAGCGGCTTCGCTCAGACCTGTTTCCAAGGCTTCAACCCGAACAGGCATTTGTGCTGACCGCCCAAGCCAAGACGAAAAACGGATGAGCAACCCCGAACTGCTGATCGAACCGGTCTCCAGCCCGGGGATTCTGGCCGCGAAACTGCTGCTTCCCTTCGGCAGCGCCGACGACCCTGCCGGAACACGGGGCGCCCATGACCTGCTGGCATCCCTGCTCAGCCGCGGCTGTGGACAACACAACCACGTGGACCTGGCGGACCTTGTTGAGGGATGCGGAGCTGGTCTGCGCTGCGATGCCCAGGAGGACGCCCTTGTGCTGAGCCTGCGCTGCACGGTGGAAGACGCAGGGCAGCTCCTGCCCCTGTTGGCACAGATGGTTCGTTCTCCCCAACTTGAGCCTGGCCAGGTGACCCTTGAGCGTTCGCTCACGATTCAGGCCTTGCAACGCCAACGAGAGGACCCCTTCCATTGCGCCACGACCGGTTGGAGACAACTGGTCTACGGCAACGGGGGCTACGGCCACGACCCCATGGGCATCGCTGAGGAGCTGGTTGATCTGGATCGGAACGCACTGCGCCCGCTGGCCGAACGGCTCCCGCGGGCATCGAGCATTCTCGCCCTGGCGGGCAGCGTCCCGCCACAAATCATCGAGACGATTGGCTCGCTTGAGGACTTTTGCGACTGGCCTCAGGGGAGCAGCAACGATCCCTCAGGACGCCGCCCCTATGCCGAAGCGGTTGGGACCGAGACGATCCAACTTGAACCGATGGACACCGAACAGGTGGTTCTGATGCTTGGGCAGGCGACGCTGGGGCATGGCCACCCGGATGAACTGGCGCTGCGTCTGTTGCAGTGCCACCTGGGGGTGGGCATGTCGAGCCTGCTGTTCCAACGCCTGCGGGAAGACCATGGCGTGGCCTACGACGTGGCCGCGCACTTCCCTGCCTTGGCGGGGCCAGCGCCGTTTGTGCTGATGGCCTCCAGTGTGGAGGAGCGCTCAGAGCTCGCTCTTGAGTTGCTGCTGAACATCTGGGATGAGCTGAGTGAGCAACCTCTCAGTGAAGCCGCTCTCGAGCTCGCACGGGCCAAGTACATCGGCCAGCTCGCGCAGGGGCTGCAGACCTGCTCCCAACGGGCGGAGCGACGGGTTCAGCTGAAGGCCCAGGGTCTGCCCGACGATCATGACCAACGCTGTGTGGAGGCTCTCGCGGGTCTGACACCCACGGATGTGCGCCAGGCCGCCCAACGTTGGCTGGGGGAACCACAACTCAGCCTGTGCGGAACCTCCGCCGCACTGGAGCAGCTCGGCCGGCGCTGGCGGCGCCGCGCCACTGCTTAGTCCGCCTCAGCGGCATCAACCGGATCCAGCCGGTCGAGGGGGATCAGGAACGTACCCCGGCGAAAACGCACGGCAACCGTCTCCATTGGATGAAGCGCAACCACCTCGCCCACTTCACCGGCCGCCACCAGATCCGGTGGTCGCAGCATCGGCATCGGATCCGCCGACTTGAGGTAAGGAAGCTGCTGCGACAGGCGCAGCTGATCACCAATCGATACCGTCATCTGAACTGGGCAGGATCTGCATTCTCGAGCAGGATGGACCGAGTTGAGCGAATGCTGTGAGGGCTCTCGCCTACTGGTGTGGTGCCCTGGCGGGTCTGCTGGCCATCCTCATCGGTGGCCTGGTGCCGGCCGCTTTGCTCCTGCCTGCACCCGAGCCGGTCCTTCTCCCCCTGCCGGTCACCTGGCAGGTGCCAGCGCTGCTTCTCTGCGCCATGGTCAGTGGCCCGCGCGCCGGCGTGATGGCCGCTGTTGGCTATCTGAGCCTGGGTTTGTTCAGTCTGCCGGTGTTCCATGGCGGTGGCGGGCTGAGCTACGTGCTGGAACCGGGTTTCGGCTATCTGGCGGGCTTCGTGCCCGCGGCCTGGCTCACCGGTCGTCTGGCACAGCAGGACGGCATGGATGACCTGCCCAGACAGTCGCTCTGCGCCCTTGGAGGACTGTTCCTTCTCCAGATCTGCGGAGTGCTGAATCTCGCCCTCGGGGCACTTCTGGGGCGATGGAACCTTGGCTTCCCCGAGCTGCTGATGCAATTTTCGTTCGGTCCGCTGCCGGCTCAGATGTTGCTCTGCATCGGTGCTGGTTTTCTCTCGGTGGTGTTGCGCCGGTTGTTGATCATCGAGCCATGACGAGACCACTTCCGCGTCGCTCAACCCTGCTGATTGCCCTGCTCATCGTGGTGGTGGATCAGCTGAGCAAGGCGGCGGCCTCCAGTGCTTTGCAAAGGGGCCAATCCCTGCCCCTGCTGCCTCATCTGCTGTCGCTGCAATTGGTTCACAACACCGGCGCAGCCTTCAGTGTTCTGCAGGGCTCCACTGCACTGCTTGGGCTGCTCAGCTTGGGGGTGGGCATCGGGCTGATCCTGTGGATCTGGCGTGAGCGGGTGCTGCCCTTCTGGCAGGCCCTCGCCGCTGCTGCGCTTCTGGGCGGCACCGTGGGCAATGGGATTGACCGTTGGCGCCTGGGTCATGTGGTGGATTTTCTTGCGCTCGAACCGATCGATTTCCCGATCTTCAACGCTGCGGACGTCGCCATCAATCTCGCAGTGCTCTGCTTTGCCATCGACCTATGGACCCGCCGGGATGACAGCAGCCTTCGTGACAACAGCCGTGGCTGAACCAAAATTGCCCTGAGGCTGGTGTGACGCAGGCATGAAACGCCAAACCCGGTTGGTCATCGGTCTCGCCGTTGCCTTTATGGCTCTCGTGCTGATCGGCGTTGCCGTTCAGACCATCCGCAGCCTGCTTTGGGATCTGAGTTACTTCCTGCCTCCCTGGTTGCTCACGCCGGTGCTGCTGCTGGGGCTCGTGCTGTTGGCCACTGTTGCGGTGCAGGTGGGTTGGCCGATGTGGAAACGTCTGAAATCGCGCCCCGCCCAACGCCAACCTCAACCCACCGCCGCTCCCCGGAATCGCCGGGATGCTGCGTCCACCAGCCTTGGCCACGTGGATCGTCTGATCGAACGCATCCAGGACGACATCAGTCGCCGCAGCCTTCAGAAGGAACGTGACCGGGTCGCTGAGGAGCTGAAGCGAGGCGATCTGGTGGTTGTGGTGTTCGGCACTGGATCCAGCGGCAAGACATCGCTGATCCGCGCCTTGCTCAAAGAAATGGTCGGCGATGTGGGAGCGCCCATGGGCGTGACCAAAACCAGCCGCGCCTACCGCCTGCGTTTGAAAGGTCTGGAGCGTGGACTTCAGCTCGTGGACACCCCAGGAATCTTGGAAGCCGGAGACGAAGGCCTCAGCCGGGAGGAAACAGCCCGTCGTCGGGCGGTTCGCGCCGATCTGTTGATCGTGGTGGTGGACGGAGACCTCCGAGCCTCGGAATACGCCGTCGTGACGTCGCTCGCCGGGCTCGGCAAACGGCTGCTCCTGGTGCTGAACAAGCGGGATTTACGCGGGGTCGAGGAGGAGAAAAGGCTCCTGCAGGTGCTTCGCTCCCGTTGCCAGGGACAGCTCAACCCTGCTGATGTGGTGGCCTGCAGTGCCTCCCCTCAATCGATTCCTCAACCCGGGCGTCGCCCGCTGCAGCCGCTGCCTGACGTCAGCGATCTGCTGCAGCGCCTCGCCGTTGTACTGCACGCCGAGGGGGAGGAATTGATTGCCGACAACATCCTTTTGCAGTGCCGATCCCTCGACAACCGTGGGCGCGACCTGTTGAACGAGCAGCGGTCTCGGGAAGCCAAACGCTGCATTGACCGCTACAGCTGGATGGGGGCGGGGATTGTCGCTGCCAACCCGCTGCCAGGGGTGGATCTGTTGAGCACCGCAGCGGTGAATGCCCAGATGATCCTGGAGATGGCCAAGATCTACGGGGTTGAGATGTCCCGTGATCGCGCCAAGGATTTAGCCCTGTCCCTTGGACAAACCTTGGGCAAGCTGGGCATCGTCAAAGGAGCGATGAGCTTGCTGGGCACCAGCCTGAGCCTGAGCTTGCCCACTTTGGTGCTGGGGCAGGTGCTCCAGGGGGTGGTGACCGCATGGCTCACCCGCATCGCCGGAAGCAGTTTCATGCGCTACTTCGAGCAGGACCAGGACTGGGGTGACGGCGGCATGCAGACCGTGGTGCAACAGGCCTTTGAGCTCAACCGACGGGAACTCTCCCTGCAGCGGTTTCTGGCCAGTGCCATGCGGCAAGTGGTTGAACCGCTTCAGCATTCGGCGGCGGGACGTCTTCCACCCCAGCCAGAGCCTCAGCAGGAGGGGGAAGCATCGGCCCCCGGGCATCCAGAACGGTGATCAGGAGCAGATAGAGCACACCAATCGCCACGGAGATCGCCCCGGTGACGATGGCAACCCAGCGTGAACCCTGCTGCTGTTCCGGCATGGGAGCGTCTCAAACGATGGCGATTTTGAACGATCAGGCTGGAACCAACGATTGATTCAGTCGTTCCGACAAGTCGCTGAGGTGCTGAGCCGTGGTGTGGGGGTTTCCAAAAACCGCCTTGAGGCAGAAACGATCCCCGTAGAAGGGTCGCGACAGCATGTAGCCGTGAGACAGCAGCATTTGCCGGGTGTCTTCACTCCAACGGCCGGCTGCAGCAACCTCCCCGTGTCTGGGATGGAAGGCCAGCAGGTGCAGGTCACCCGCCAACAAAGTGAACTTCTCTGGATCCAAGTGGGCTGCGAAGGCGGTTCGCCGTTGCAACGCGCTGCTGAGCGTCGCATCGATGCCTGCCTCGCCCAACTGACGCAGACCCAGCCAAAGCTTGAGGATCTCCGCAGGTCGGGTGCCCTGCAAGCCGATCTCCCCGCCGTGATCCATCCCCTTGGGCGCCTCCATGTAGGGCAATCCTGTGGAAAAGGCCTGACGGAGACGGGTTCGATCCCGCAGCAACAGCAGGGATGACGCCTTGGTGATGCCCAGCAATTTCTGAGGATTCAGCGTGATCGAATCGGCCAGTTCCATGCCATCCATCAGCGAAGAGTGGGTGGAACTCAGTGCGAAAACACCTCCGATGGCGGCATCTACATGCAGCCAGACCTCGGCATCACGGCAGAGGGTTGCCAGATCCGAGAGAGGATCGATGGCTCCGCGCACCGTGGTGCCGGCCGTGGCCACCACCGCCAGACACGGCCGCCCCTCCGCTTCCAGGGACCTCAAACGCTCGGCCAAAGCCTCGAGGCAAAGGCCTCCGTCTGTGGCCACGGGAAGCGTCTGGAGCGCATCGTCCGCCAGCCCCATCACCTTTGCGGCCTTGTTGATCGAGACGTGGGCGTCTTGACTGCACAGCAGCACAGGATCCCGATGGGTGGACCCCAACGCCGCCCGTGCCGCCACCAAGGCCATGAGATTGCTCAGGGTCCCGCCGCTGGCCAGCACCCCTCCGGAACCGGAGGGCAAGCCAATCCTGTGGCAGAACCAACGGCAGAGGTCATGTTCCAGGCCGGTCAGACCAGGCGAAAGCTCCTCGGCAAGAAGGTTGTTGTTGAGACCTGCACAGACCAATTCCGCCGCGATGGACGCTGTAAGCGGGGGCGGATCAAGATGGGCCAGAGCACCGGGATGGGACGGCTGATACGCCCCGTCCATCACCTGCTGAAGGTCGCTAAGCAGCGATTCAACGCTGGCCCCCTGAGCCCCCGGGGCCACGTCAGGCAAGGGGCGCATGACGGGGACCGGGCTTGATCGATCAGCGGAGCCGATCCAACGGCAGAGCAGATCTGAACTGCGATGCAGGAAGTCCATCAGCACCGGGTCTGTAGCCGAGGGGATGGCGAACGGAGCAAGCCGATCCGGTGGGTGCTGAGACTCGGAACAGGCTTGCAACGGAGACCCGTGAACTGCAGTGATCTTCGCGTCTCGTGGGATGGTGCTCAAAGGACAACGTTGGACAGCGGTGGATCAGCGGGTTGAGATCACGCGCTGGATGGACGTCCTGCTCCAGCGTGCGGAGGAGGCTGGATTGGAAGGAGAGGTGCCGGTGGCCGCTGTGATCCTGGATGGACAGGGGCGAGCCATCGGCCATGGACGCAACCGTCGCCAGAACAACAGGGATCCCCTCGGGCATGCCGAACTGGTGGCCTTGCAACAGGCAGCGATCGTTCAGAACGACTGGAGATTCAACAACTGCACCCTGATCGTCACCCTCGAACCCTGCCCCATGTGTGCGGGTGCCTTGGTGCAGGCCCGTATGGGAACAGTGGTGTTTGCGGCGTCAGATCCCAAGCGCGGTGGTCTGGGGGGGAGCCTTGATCTCTCCACCCATGCCAGTGCCCATCACCACATGAAGGTGATTCAGGGCGTGCGCGGGCCGGAGGCGAGGGAGCAGCTGGAGCGCTGGTTCAGGCAGCGGCGGCGACGGAACCGCTGAAGCGAGGCAGCTCTGTCTCAAACAGGTTGAGCAGACGGTTCACGTTTTCAGGGCTGGAGTTGTATCCCATCAGGCCAATCCGCCAGATTTTGCCGGCCAGGGTGCCGAGTCCACCACCTACTTCAATGCCGTGGTTGTTGAGCAGGTGCTGGCTGAAGGCCTTGCCATCCACACCGTCAGGAATGCGAACCGTGGTGAGGGTGGGGAGTCGGCGCTCGGCCGGCACGTGCATCGAAAGGCCCAGACTTTCTAGCCCGTTCCAGAGCATCTCAGCATTGCTGCGATGGCGTGCCCAGGCCTGGTCGAGACCTTCTTCAGCCAACAGCCGCAGGGCCTCACGCATGCCGAAGTTCATGTTAACCGGCGCGGTGTGGTGGTAGACGCGGTCACTGCCCCAGTACTGGTTCAGCAAGGAGACGTCCAGATACCAGTTGGGAACCTTGCCCTGACGCGCTGTCATCTTGGCTTCGGCACGGGGACCCATGGTGAAGGGTCCGAGACCTGGAGGGCAGCTCAGGCCCTTCTGGCTGCAGCTGTAGGCGAGATCGACTTTCCACTCATCGATGTAGAGCGGCACACCCCCCAGAGAGGTGACGGTGTCGAGCAGCAGAAGGCAATCATGCTTCCGGCAGAGGTCGCCGATGCCCTCCACGGGTTGACAGACACCCGTTGAGGTTTCGGCATGAACCATCGCCAGGATGGCCGGTTTGTGCTCAATCAGGGCAGCTTCCAGCTCATCGAGAGAAAACCACTCACCCCAGGGCTTCTCAATGGTTTTCACCTCAGCGCGGTAGCGGCCGGCCATGTCAGCCAGACGCAGACCGAAGTACCCCTTCACCGCCACCAGAACGGTGTCTCCAGGCTCGACGGTGTTGGCGATGGTTGCCTCCATGGCAGCACTGCCGGTGCCGCTCATAGGAAGTGTGAGGCGGTTGTCGGTCTGCCAGGCGTAACGCAGCAGTTCCTGCACCTCACCCATCAGATCCACATAGAGAGGATCAAGGTGACCAATCGGAGTTCTCGACAGAGCCTTCAGAACCGTTGGATGGGCGTTGGAGGGGCCTGGTCCAAGCAGGAGGCGGTCGGGTGTGCCGATCGGTGCAAAGGCTTTGCGGTGACGATCGTCAACGGGAAGGAGTGAGTTCGTCGTCGCCAAAGCCCTGATCATTGGTTCGAAGTGTTGAGCCTACGCAGTCACGCCCCATTGGAGGGGTGGGAATGGGTCGATTGCAATCTGTTCAAATCCTGCGCTCAACCTTCAGGCTCAGCGCTGACGCACGTTGGTTTCGCCGAGCCCCTTGGCCAGGTGGTCAAACGGCTGAAGAACGGTGGCGAGCTGATCGGACGCAGCGCCGTTGGCCATAAGCATCTCGGCAACAACTTCTCCGAGCAGAACGATGCTGCGGACCGTTGGGCCGGTGGGAACCCCGAGGCTCTTGTAGGTGTCGTCGAGCCCGTTCAGCACACGCTCATTGAGGATCGTGGAGTCACCGGCCACCAGGGCGTAGCTGGCGTAACGCAGGAAATAGTCCATATCCCGCAGGCAGGCGGCGAGCCGGCGGGTTGTGTAGGCGTTGCCACCGGGCAGCAGCAGGTCGGGTTCATCCCGGAACAGGCGCTGGCTGGCCTCACGCACAATCTCGGCGGAGGAACCGTTGATCAGCTCAACGGCCTGAATCCGCAGCGTGGATTCATCCAGATACGCATTGATGCTGTCGATCGCCGGACGATCGAAATAACGACCCAGTTGGTCGTAGCGACCGATCAGACCGCTGATTGCATCGCGCATGTCCCTGAATCTCCAGAGGATCCCCAGCGGAAGCTAACACCGTTGAGGCGGGCAGATCCTTTGGCATGCCTGCATTTCAGCCAAGTTGACAGAAACGGTTACGCAGCCACCCTCTGGCGCCTGAAACGTACCTCTTGATACAAAATGGTGTCTTGTGGCTATATACGGTCACATCACTGCACAATTCAGTCGAGCAGTCCTTTCTTATGTCGAAATCCCCCCAGGACGTCCTGCGCCAAATCAAGGACGAAGGCATCGAACTGATCGACCTCAAATTCACCGATCTGCACGGCAAGTGGCAGCACCTGACGGTCTGCACCGATCTTCTGGAGGAAGAATCCTTCACTGAGGGCCTTGCTTTTGACGGCTCATCCATCCGCGGCTGGAAGGGCATCCAGGCCTCCGACATGGCCATGGTGCCGGACGCAAATACGGCCTGGGTGGATCCCTTCTACCGGCACAAAACCCTGAGCATGATCTGCTCGATTCAGGAGCCACGCACTGGCCAGCCCTACGAGCGCTGCCCCCGTGCCCTGGCCCAGCGGGCTCTGAATCACCTGGCCAGCACCGGTCTGGCCGACATGGCCTTCTTTGGCCCTGAGCCCGAGTTCTTCCTCTTCGACGACGTCCGCTACAACTCGGCTGAAGGTGGCTCCTTCTACAGCGTTGACACCATCGAAGCAGCCTGGAACACCGGACGGATCGAGGAAGGCGGCAACCTCGCTTACAAGATTCAAGAGAAGGAGGGCTACTTCCCCGTAGCTCCCAACGACACCGCTCAGGACATCCGCTCCGAGATGCTCCTACTGATGGGTCAGCTGGGCATCCCCACGGAGAAGCACCACCACGAGGTGGCCGGCGCGGGCCAGCACGAACTCGGCATGAAATTTGCTGAGCTGATCCAGGCCGCCGACAACGTGATGACGTACAAGTACGTCGTGCGCAACGTGGCCAAGAAATACGGCAAGACAGCCACCTTCATGCCCAAGCCGGTCTTCAACGACAACGGCACCGGTATGCACGTGCACCAGAGCCTCTGGAAGGGCGGACAGCCCCTGTTCTTCGGCGAAGGCACCTACGCGAACCTTTCGCAGACGGCCCGCTGGTACATCGGCGGCATTCTCAAGCACGCCCCCGCCTTCCTGGCCTTCACCAACCCCACCACAAACAGCTACAAGCGTCTGGTGCCCGGCTTCGAAGCCCCGGTGAACCTCGTCTACTCCGAGGGCAACCGCTCGGCCGCCGTGCGGATCCCGCTCACTGGCCCGAGCCCGAAGGCCAAGCGCCTCGAGTTCCGTTCCGGCGACGCCCTCGCCAACCCCTATCTGGCCTTCAGCGCCATGATGATGGCCGGTCTGGACGGAATCAAGAACCAGATCGATCCAGGCGATGGCGAAGACCGCGACCTGTTTGAACTTCCGGCTGAAGAGCTCTCGAAGATCGCAACGGTTCCTGCATCACTCAACGGTGCCCTGGAAGCGCTGAATGCTGATCGCGGCTTCCTCACCGCTGGCGGCGTGTTCAGCGACGACTTCATCGACAACTGGATCGACCTGAAGTACGAGGAGGTGCAGCAGCTGCGCCAGCGGCCGCACCCCCACGAATTCACCATGTACTACGACGCCTGATCAGCGCCCGTACATCCCAAGACCCGCCTCTTTGGAGGCGGGTTTTTTTGTGGACTGCTGGCCACGCGATTGCGCGCCTCATTCGTTGGAATGGTGCTGTTGTCTGAATCTGCGATGGCGTCATCGCCCCTGAGCAAGCTTGCGTACCAAACGCTTCAGCAAGGCAAAAGCATCGCGGGCCTGGCCCACAAGGAGCTGAGCACCAAGCTGATGGAGCTGTTGGCGCCGGATGCGGTGCCGAAAACAGAGCCCGTGTCCGCCGAAGTTCTTGGAGAGCTCCGGCTCGACATGAACAAGCTGCAAGAACAGGACTGGCAAGACGCCGAACAGGGGATCTACCCCGAGCAGTTGTTGTTCGATGCACCTTGGCTCGACTGGGTCAGCCGCTACCCCCAGGTCTGGATGGACCTGCCCTCCACCTGGGATCGTCGTCGCGAACGAAATGTGCGGGATCTGCCCAAGCAGACCGACAAAGCGCTCTACCCCGAGTACTACCTCCAGAATTTTCACCATCAAACCGACGGCTACCTGAGTGACCACTCGGCTGGTCTTTACGACCTGCAGGTGGAGATCCTCTTCAATGGCACCGCCGATGCCATGCGACGCAGGGTTTTGGCTCCGCTGAAACGCGGCTTGAAGCACTTCGCAGACCGTGCTCCGGGTTCCCTCAAAATTCTCGATGTGGCCACCGGCACCGGTCGGACCCTGCAGCAGATCCGCGCTGCTGTGCCACATGCGCAGCTGATCGGAACCGATCTCTCCGAGTCGTACCTGCGTCAAGCCAATCGCTGGCTGAATGACGGCGATGCATCGCTGGTTCAGCTAATCCGTGCCAATGGCGAATCCCTGCCCTTGGCCGATGGATCGGTTCAAGCTGTCACCAGTGTGTTCCTGCTGCATGAACTGCCGGCGGAGGCCCGCCAGAACGTGCTGAACGAGGCCTGGCGCGTGCTCGAACCCGGCGGTGTTTTCGTGCTTGCCGACTCTGTGCAAATGGCTGATTCAGCCAAATTCGCCTCCGTGATGGAGAACTTCCGGCGGGTCTTCCATGAGCCCTATTACCGCGACTACATCGGCGACGACATCGACGCCCGCCTCGCAGCTTCAGGGTTCGAAGGCATCACCGCGGAAACCCATTTCATGACGCGGGTTTGGTCGGCACGCAAACCGATCGCGGAGGCCAGCTGAGAGGATTCCCTGACAACGTCCCTTGCGTGAACGGCTGCGAGCCATAGGGTATGCAGGATCTCGAAGGGAACTTCATGACCAATCCCTTCCGGCTGCGTTGGCTTCAGGGCTGGACATTCCAGGTGGTGCTGATGGAAGGCCATGTGCAGGTCGAAGCCCATGGTTTCGGTATCTGCCTGCGCACGGCCGTGATGCCGGGGGAAAGTCCCCATTCAGCTGCCGATCGTTTGGTGTTGTCTGAAGATCGACGCAGGCGAGCCCTGCACAATGCCTGGCTTCGCGGTCAGGACATGGCACAGCCCACAGGGGTTTCACCGACGAAGGAGGACGCACCGGCTTCCAATTCTCTGGTGGTGGTGGGCTAGGCCCATCGTCAACGGGTGGCCTGATCTTCTATTGCGTTCAAAGCTGCGCCAGCAACCAGGCCAAAGCAAAGCCTGCTCCACCGAAACGCAATGCTCTCCAGAAGCGCTCTCCAGACACTGGTGAGCTGGCCCAACCCACGGGCCATTGACTGATCAGATTTGCAGCAAGTTTGCGGCGCTGCACCCATCGCCGCGCCGCAACACCCGATAGGACATGGGCCTGACATTGCCCTTGCAACACCAACCGTGAAGCATGGTGCAACCAACGCAGTTCACGAACGCGTCGTTGGCCTTTGCGCTGTTCCACGCCGTTGCACCCACATCACCCGAAACTAGATCGATCTGCTGATTCAGGGATGACTTCATCCGACGCCCCATGGCCCGACTCCGCCACAGCCAAGGCGGAAGAACTGCACCAGTTGCTCCGCATCGGCGATCGCGACTGGCATCAGCTCAAGAGCAACCGACAGCGCCGTGGAGCTGAATTACTGGCAGCAGCAATGGTGCAACTGCTCAGTCAAGGAAACAGCGCCGACGTGGAGAACCTGACCCAACAGGCGCTCGGGTGGTTCAAAGGAGAGCTGAAGGATCCGGGCTGTCCGCGTCACTGACGGGCCGACGGCAGGCCAGCTGCAGGCGATTCCCCCGGCGGCTCCAGCGCACATCATCAAAACATTGATGGATCAGGAACAACCCACGGCCGCTGGGAGCATCGAGGGACGGCGGCAGGGTTGCTGTTCGGGACTGTTGTGGAAGGCCGCAACCCTCATCCTGAACCTGCCAGACCATCCAATTGGGTGTAAGGATGCGGCGAACACGAAGCTTCTTGGCGGGGTTCTCAGCGTTGCCATGGCGAACGGCATTGACCAGGGCTTCATGCAATCCCAGCTCAATCCGCTGACTGGTGAGCACACAACCGACGGGCTCAGTCAGCAGCTCCAGCAGAGGAGCCAGCTGCAGGGTCGACGGCAAGGTGAACTCAGCCCAGCGAAACCTCTTGGACGGCACAGTGGGGCCCGTTGACGTCGGTCTTTCGAACTTACCGTTGATGGGAAGCCCCGTCAGGATCTGCGGGCCACAAGCGCCGGATGATTCAACAGGGAATCCATCAGGCGAACGCCACGGAGCTGATTGATCAACGGCATGTGTCCCTCTGGAGCCTCGATGGACCAGGTGAAGGCACCGGGATAACGCGTCCAGACGCCATCGCATTTCCAACCAATCCGGGGCCAAAGGCGTTCGTAACGCCCATCAAGGGCTGACAGCAACTGGGACTGGGCTGTAAAGCCGAAGCGACCTTGGGAATACACCGTCCAGAGCCGATCAAGACTGACCAGATCAACGCCTGACATCGGCGCAACTTCTGTGAAGTAGACGTACCCGCGTTTCACGGCGGCATCACCGGCCAATTCGCGCAGACACTGGCTGGTGATGCGATCCGCCTCTTCAAAGTTCTGTTCGAGCAGCTCCTGCTGCAGCGGTCCGTAATCCAGGCCAACCCCGGAATCAGTGGTCAACCAGCCTTGATCGGTCGAAGCGATGAGCGCGGTGACTGCATCGGGCTGGTGGCTCTGCAACACCTGCAAGATCCAACCTGCAGCCCAGTCATCACCGGCGGGGTCGAAACCAGAGAGAAGGTCCGGGCCCACCCCAGCCAACTCCACGGCGCGGGTTTCGATCTGCTTGATCAGCGGACGTCGCTGGCGAGGTGTTCCCTTCGCGAAACGATCCAGCAGCTGATCAACGCTGAGTTTGGTAGCGGGTGTGGAACCGGAGAGCATGAGTCGCAACCGGCCCCAACTGGCTCGGTGTTGGCCACTATGTCAGGCATGGGCGAAACAGGTTCAATCGAGATTCAGCAGCTTCGCGAGCTGAAGGGTCCGCTGGTGGACGTTCGCAGCCCCGGTGAATTCGCGAAAGGCCACTGGCCTGGGGCCATCAACGTGCCTCTTTTCGACGATGAGGAACGTGCCGCAGTCGGCACCGCCTACAAGCAGCAGGGGCGCACTCCAGCAATGCACCTGGGGCTTGAACTCACCGGACCCAAGCTGAGCAGCCTGGCCGGTCAACTGGAAAGCCTTCGCTACCAGGGGGATCCACGGATTTACTGCTGGCGGGGCGGAATGCGTTCGGCCAGCGTGGCCTGGCTGGCCCAGCAGATCGATCTCAAGCCCAGGCTCCTTCAGGGGGGCTACAAGAGCTATCGGCGCTGGGCACAGAGCCGCTTTGAGCAAGCCTGGCCTCTTCGGGTGATGGGCGGACGCACGGGCACAGGGAAAACCGATCTGCTGTTGGCCATGGCGACTCGCGGTGCAGCCGTGGTGGATCTGGAAGGGCTGGCCAACCATCGCGGCAGCAGTTTCGGCGGGTTGGGCCTTCCGGATCAGCCCAGTACCGAGCACTACGAGAACCAACTGGCTGAGGTTCTGGATCAACACCAACGCCGTGGCGCCACGGCGATCTGGTTGGAAGCGGAAAGCATCCAGGTGGGCCGCTGCCGCATTCCCAAGCCCCTGTTCGATCAGATGCAAGAGGCGCCTGTGCTGGAGATTCAGCGCGACCTGACAGAACGGGTGAACCAATTGGTGCAGGTGTACGGCCACCAAGGGGGAGACGCCCTGGCTGAGGCGACCGAACGGATCAGTCGACGCCTGGGCCCCCAGCGCACCAAGGAAGCCCTCGAAGCCATTGCCAGGGAAGACTGGGCCAGCGCCTGCCGCGCAACGCTCGATTACTACGACCGCTGTTACGACCATGAACTGGCGCGATCGCCCAGACGCAACGCGATCGATCTCTCAGGGCTCAGCGCTGATCAAGCCGCCGAGACCTTGATCAACCGAGGGTTCGTTGAAATCCCCGATTAAGATCGCCCTCATCGATGGTTCGAGAACGACGTGAGCAAAGCAGCGATTCAGTTCTTTCGGGGAGTCAACGAGCCTGTGGTGCCTGACATCCGTCTGACCCGCAGCCGTGACGGCCGCACAGGGCAAGCCACCTTCCGTTTCGAACAGCCAGCTGCGATTGCGCCCGAAACCATGGGTGACATCACCGGAATGTGGATGGTGGATGAAGAAGGCGAAATGGTCACCCGGGAAGTGAATGGCAAATTCGTGAACGGCACCGCCAGTGCCCTTGAAGCCGTTTACTCATGGAAATCCGAACAGGACTTCGAACGGTTCATGCGTTTCGCCCAGCGCTACGCCGATGCCAATGGCTTGGGTTATTCACAAAGCCAGGATTCCGATCAGACTGAAGGGGCCAACGACCAACAAGCTTGAGACTGCCCCAGTGGCTGCTAATGACAGCGTTCGTTGCAGCCATCTTCCTGTTGTGGTCGCTGCGTGAGCTGCTGCTGCTGATCTTTGCAGCAGTGGTTCTGGCCATGGCTCTGTGCACGCTGGTCGGCATCCTTCGCGAGCGGCGGCCAATGCAAAGGCCTCTCGCACTGTTTCTCTGCATCGTTGGGTTGTTGTTGCTTGTAGCGGGTGCAGCTGGTGTTGTTGTCCCCCCGTTCCTCGAGGAATTTGCACTGCTGATGCAGAAGCTGCCCGAAGCGGGGCAGACCCTGATGCGACTTGGCCTCGGTTGGATCGACAACATCACTGAGGCCATTTACGGCGCTGATGCATTCCCCGACCTCGATGACCTGGGACTGAACGGTCCACGCCAACTCGTGCCCGACGGTTCATCACTCGCCGCTGGCCTGGGCAGTGGGGTGCTGGGCCTGCTCGGTTTGGCCGGCAACCTCGGCAACGGCGTTTTGCGCCTGTTGTTCGTGCTGGCGGTGGCTCTGATGATCAGCATTCAGCCCCAGGCCTATCGAAATGTTGGTCTGCAGTTGATTCCCTCCTTCTACCGACGCCGAGGGCGTCGGATCCTGGATCAGTGCGGTGCTGCCTTGAGCAGCTGGATGGTGGGTGTTTTGATCAGCTCCCTGGCCGTATTTGTGCTTTGCAGCATTGCGTTAACGCTGTTGGGCGTGAAGCTCGTTCTTGCCAATGCACTCCTTGCAGGGCTGTTGAACGTGATCCCCAATGTGGGACCCACCATGAGCACGATCTTCCCGATGGCGGTGGCCCTGTTGGATGCCCCCTGGAAGGCAGCTGCGGTGCTGGGTGCCTACGTGGTGATCCAGAACATCGAGAGTTACGTGATCACACCATCGGTGATGCACCACCAGGTGAAGCTGCTGCCCGGATTGACTCTTGCAGCTCAATTCCTTTTCACACTCCTGTTTGGTCCCCTCGGCCTGCTGATGGCGCTGCCGTTGGCGGTGGTTCTGCAGGTGATCATTCGTGAAGTGCTGATCCACGATGTCTTGGATCGTTGGAAACGCCTGGAGCCGGTTCAATGACAGCCGGCACCTTTCTTGTTGCACTCACCTTGGTGGTGCTGGTGCTGTTGCTCTGGCACCTGCGTTGGGTGCTGCTGGTGCTCTTCGGCGCCGTGGTGGTGGCCGTAGCCCTGGATGTGCTGATTGCGCAGGTTCAGAAGCGAACCCCACTGAAGCGCCCCCAGGCCCTGGCGGCCGTGCTGGGGATTTTGATCTTGACCGGTGGACTGCTGGGGCAGCTGCTGGTGCCGGAACTGATCAACCAGTTCCAGCAACTGGGTCGGGATCTCCCGCAGTTGGTCAACAAGGTGTCCGACCTGCTGAGCAATGAGCCTCGCCTGGCGCAACTGAATGACGCAGTGGGTGAGGGCCTCAACCTGAAAGGACTTCAGCCGTTGCTGGGGTTCGCAGGAGGTGCAGCCAATTCGCTGATTCAATTGTTCTTGATGGTGCTGCTCGCGATCCTGCTGGCCTTGGATCCAAACGCCCATCGGCGCATGGTGGTGGCCATGACGCCCCGACCCGCCCGGGAGCAGATGGAACATCTGCTGGATGAATGCCGGCAAGCCTTGGGGGGTTGGCTCAGTGGCATGACCCTCTCCGCCACCACCGTGTTTCTGCTCACCTGGGGAGGCCTTTTACTGATGAAGGCCCCCCTGGCCCTGTTGAGTGCCCTGGTCTGTGGCCTGCTCACGTTCGTGCCGACCATTGGTCCTACGGCGGCAACGTTGCTTCCCACGGGATTGGCCCTGTTGCAGTCGCCGCAATTGATGGTGTCGGTGCTGGTGTTCCGGCTGGTGCTGCAGAACCTGGAGGCTTTTCTGCTCACACCACTGCTGCTGCGCAAAACCGTAAATTTGCTGCCCACGGTGGCCTTAACGGCCCAGCTCAGCCTTGGTGCCCTCCTGGGGCTCCCGGGCGTGCTGCTGGCCCTTCCTTTGGTGGTGGTGCTTCAGGTGTTAATGCAGCGGGTGGTGGTGCAGCAGATCATGGACCGCTGGGCCTGACAATGCCCTCGAAAGATGTAACCCACGGAACATACTGTAGCAGGGGTCACACCTGAGACCCGCACTGTGTGAGTATTTTTACTGGGTCGTGAGAACGACGCGTCGAGCCTTGGGACTCTTGAGAGAGGGTCCCATTTTTTTCGACCGCATCAGAGCAGGTGACGTTTCTTTTTTTCGCTCGAATCACGCTCCCGCTCAACAGCCTGCCAATAGGCCGCAGAGACCGCCACCTCTTGACCACGCTCAATTTTGTTCAAGCGCGTCTTCAGAGCTTCCACCTCAGCACGCAAGCCGAAGACCACCTCGCTGAGACCAGGATTCAACTCCATGGAACCTGAGCAACCAAAGGTGTCGTAGCTCAGGCTTCCCAAGAACTGACGTTCATCGCGATACCGAAAAACCACCTCCAAGCCCTTCAATCCAATAGTGTGTCCAAGAGATCTTGAGACGAACAGGCTTGGACGTCATCTTCAATTTCTCCCGTTACGAGGAACTGAGGCAGGCTGTGATGCAGTTGGTTCGCGAGAATCTGGATCCTGAGTTGTTGCACGAGGAAGCCCACGACCTGTTCGAATCGTGGTGGGCCTCCACCCACAGCCAGGGTCAGTGGAATGCGGAGGTCAAACAACGCACCTGGGATTCGATCTGGCATGAATTCGGCAACAGCCCAAAGCGCTAACCGAAACGACGCCAGAGAGAGCCGGAACCAAGCAAGACCACCACAGCAAGCTGATGATGCCGAATGGCATAACCAAGACCTGTGAGGGTGAACTGATCACTGAGCAGCAGGACTTCGGTGCGCAGATCAGCGAGAGCCAGCAGGATCAACAGAATCGGGAACCAACGAGCTGGGACAGCACGGCGTCTCCGTTCTGATTCACCACTGGCATTAGTCACGGGAGCGGTCCCAAAGCGTGAGCAGCGACGGTGCCAGGGCAATGCTCGACCAGGAACCAACGACAACCCCGAGGGCGAGGGCGATCGCAAACCAATAGAGCGTTGCTCCACCGAAAAACACGAGCGCCAAGAGAGGCAGCAAGGTGGTTCCGCTGGTGTAGAGCGTGCGGGTCAATGTGGCGGAAACCGCTTGATCCACCTGCAGTGAGAGCGGCAGATCGGCGGCGTCCTTGCTGCGTTCGCGGATGCGATCGAAGACCACCACCGTGTCGTTTACCGAATACCCAGCAATCGTCAGCAGTGAAACCGCAAACAGGCTGTCCACCTCCAGCTGAAGCACAACTCCGAGCCAGGCAAAGACACCACAGACGATCGCCACGTCATGGGCCAGCGCCACCAGAGCAAGAAAGGCGTAGCGGCGGTCGTAGCGGAAGCTGATGTAGGCCGCAATACCGCCAAACGCCACCAACAGAGAGATCAGGCTGCTGCGCAGCAGTTGCTTGCCCAGGCTCGGCCCGATCGTGTCTACTGATTGACCACCGGAGAGGAACGGCCCTGCAACGGGTTCAACCGCCTCAATCACCGCTTGGCCCTGGGCAGCCGACAACGTTGGCAGGCGCAGCAACAATGACTGACCGCCATCCAGAAGCTGCACCCGGGGAGCGCCCAGGTTGGGGAGAGGTTGGCCCTCCTCCTGAGGCAGCTCCAGGCTGCGGATCACATCCGAGACATCAATCGCCTTGAGCTCAGCGCAGGCGTCATCACAACGGCGTTCCAGTTGGATCTGTGTGCCGCCGGTGAAATCCAGACCTGGACGGAGGGGAGCACGAATCGCAGGGTCCAACCAACTAAGCAACAAGCCCAACAGGCTGATCAGAACCACCAGACCAGAGATCAGCCACACCTTGCGGCGCATGCTGCTGAGGGACCAGCGCAGGCTGAGGACCGTGGCCGCTTGTGCCGATGACGAAGCTTCAGTCATGGTTCAGGCGGTGGGGGAAGAAAGTTGCCCGGTGGGCAGAAAATTGCTGGCACGACGCAGACCGGCGTAGCCCATCAGGAAACGAAGCAGGGTGCGGGTGCACGTCAGGGCCGTGAACAAACTCAGCAGAACACCAATGCCCAGGGTCGCGGCAAAGCCCTTGACCAGGCCGGTGCCGAGGAAGAACAGAGCTGCGCAGCTGATCAACGTGGTCAGGTGACCATCAACGATCGATGAGAAGGCTTCAGAGAAGCCTGTATCGATCGACCGGATCAAGGTGTTGCCCCGCCGTAATTCATCCTTGATCCGCTCAAAAATCAGAACATTGGCATCCACGGCCATGCCGATCGAGAGAATGAAACCAGCGATTCCCGGCAACGTGAGGGTGACCGGAATCAAGGCGTACACCGCCAGGTTGAACAGGGCATAAAGGCTCAGGGCCATCACGGCCACCGCCCCCGGCAGGCGATAGGCCACCACCATGAACACCGCAACCAGAGCCAGACCCGAGAGGGAAGCCACCAGGCTGCGGCGGATGTTCTCTGCTCCCAGCGTGGGCCCGATGGTGCGGACCTCGATCACTTCAACCGGGAGGGGCAGGGAGCCGCCCCGCAGCTTCACCTCCAGCTCACGGGCCGTTTCGGCGCTGAAATTGCCACTGATGGTGGCTGCTCCACCTGAGATTCCTGCGCTTTTGAATTGGGGGCCAACGCTGGCTGCACTGATTAGCTGATCGTCCAAGGTGATGGCCAGCAACCGGTCGGTACCGGCAATCGATTTGGTGAGATCAGCGAAGGCCTCAGCACCCTCACCATCGAAATTGAGGGTCACCTCCCAGTTGTTCGGATTGTTCTGGAGCGGTTGGCGGCCTGCTGTCACCAGCTGCTTGCCCGTCAGCGCTGCCGGCTCAAGCATCGTGAGCAGATCGGAATCAACTTTGTTCAGAAGCTGACGCAGCTGCTCCTCCTCTGAGCTGGCCTGGCCATCAAGACCCAGGGTCTGCTGGGTTGACTTCAGCTGATCCAGATCCAGAGGCTCCGGGGTCTCACCACGGCGGATCTGATCCTCACGCAACCTGAGGATCGCTTCCACCTGGGAACGGAGCTGTCTCAGCCCACGGAACTCAGCCTCGGTGTCGGCCTTTTGGGCACGAAACTCGAGCAGGGCCGTATCACCCAGAACCCGCGCGGCGGCGGTGGGATCCTGCTCGCCGGGGAGCTGCAACACCAGCTGCGACTCACCCACCGTCTGCAGGGTGGACTCAGCCACACCAAGACCGTTGACCCGACGATCGAGCACGGCTTTCACCGCTTCCATCTCTTCGGCGCCAACCCGGGTGATCTCGCCGGCTGGCTTCACTTCAACGGTGAGCTGACTGCCGCCCCGTAGATCGAGGCCCAGTTCCAGCGGCGTACGAACCAAAAACATCCCGGCGGCGATCGCCAGGGCAAGAACAAGGGCAAACCAACCCTGATAACGCGCCATCAACGTCAGATGCCCTTGTTGACCAACGCATTAGCCGCCTCAACGATCTGATGCGGCTGAATGATCGTGAGGTTCTCCAGGGAACCGTTGTAGGGGGTGGGGATGTCCTGACTGGAAAGACGCACAGGCCGGGCATCCAGGTCGTCGAAGCACTGCTCGGTGATCAGCGCAATCAACTCAGCCCCGATGCCGCCGGTCTTCATGCATTCCTCCACCACGATGACCTTGTTGGTCTTGCGGATGGAGCGGCTGATTGTCTCCATGTCGAAGGGCTTGAGGCTGATCAGATCGATCAGTTCAACGCTCACACCCTCTGCCTCCAGTTGCTCCACAGCCTTGAGGCAGTGATGACGCATCCGGGAGTAGGTGAGGATCGTCACATCGGTGCCTTCCTTCACCAGATCCGCCTGGTCGAGGGCACAGGTGTAGTCGCCTTCGGGGAGCTCCTCGCTGAGGTTGTACAGCAGAACGTGCTCGAAGAAGAGCACAGGATTGTTATCGCGAATCGCGGCCTTCATCAGGCCTTTGGCATTGGTGGGCGTGCTGCAGGCCACGATCTTGATGCCGGGAACGGCATGGAAGTAGGCCTCAAGCCGTTGGCTGTGCTCAGCGCCTAGCTGACGACCAACACCGCCTGGACCGCGCACCACGGTGGGAATGGTGAAGTTGCCCCCGCTGGTGTAGCGGAGCATCCCCATGTTGTTGGAGATCTGGTTGAAGGCCAGGAGCAGGAAGCCCATGTTCATGCCCTCAACGATCGGCCGGAGACCGGTCATCGCCGCACCAACCGCCATTCCGGTGAAGCCGTTCTCAGCAATTGGTGTGTCGAGCACCCTGAGATCGCCGTATTTCTCCGCCAGATCCTTGGTGACCTTGTAGCTGCCGCCGTAATGACCGACGTCCTCCCCCATCACGCAGACGTGGGGGTCTCTGCCCATCTCCTCGTCGATGGCTTCCCGAAGGGCGTTGAAGAGAAGTGTTCCTGCCACGGCGTCACAGTGATCCCGGCCTGTCCGGGTGGTGAGGCCAAGCTATCTCAGTCAGCGCAGGGTCAACCGCCGGCCGCGAAAGTGAACAGCAACAGCACTGAAAGGAGCATGGCCGGAGACAGCAGCAACGCCAGCTGGCCGAGGTCGTGGGGCGTCATCCGAACCCTGGCAATGAGCGGACGCTAGGCAGGGTTCTGATCGCGAGCCGTAAAGAGACTGCGAAGAAACACCAGGGTCAGGCCGAGGGCCACAAAAGCGGTGCTGAAGGTGGCCAGGAAGGACAAACCCACCAGCAGGGTCTTGAGGGTGACGGCGATGTTTTGGGCAATCGGCGAGCTGTAGTGCGGGGGATGAACGGCGAAGTACACCACCATCCGCCGACTCAACCCCAGGGCCAGCCAGGCCAAAAGCCCAGCCGTCAGGGCTCCAGAGAGAAAACTGAGCGGACCTTTGCGCGGATCCCGTGGTTCGGGGCTCTCTGGTGTGGGGACATCAGTCATGCCTCGATCCTCACGCCATCGCTGCGGAGGGCGCAAGACCAGGCCTTCAGGCCGGCGCGCTCCAGCTGAGGAGCAAGCTGATCCTGTGCCTGGCGGCACGACGCCAGATCGGAGAACAGCCCGAAGCAACTGGGTCCAGAACCGCTCATGGCCACCGCCAAGCTTTGGGGAACGCTGTTCAACAGATCGAGCGCCGAACGCACTGCAGCTGTTTCGGGCGCCACCACGTCCTGCAGGTCATTGCGCAAAGGAGGTGGCAGATCTCTACGCAATGGCTGGAGCCAATCAACGCTGCGCAACGCTTGCCGGCGTTGTTCAAAAGCCGCCTCATCAGCGAGGTAGTGGGATTGCTTGAGTTCGCGGCAACGCTTGTAAGCCCAGGGCGTTGAGACGCTCACCGTGGGGTCTTTGACCAAGAGCACCGCCAGGGGTTGGGGCGTTGGCGGCACGGCTTCCAGTTGTTCACCTCGCCCGAAGCAGAGCTGACATCCTCCGGCCACACAGAAAGGCATGTCGGAACCGAGCTCAGCGGCCATTCGCTCCAGATCCGCGGGGCTGTGGCCCAAGCCCCACAGAGCATTCAGACCAACCAGTGCCGCGGCGCCGTCGCTGGAGCCACCAGCCAGGCCAGCACCGATGGGGATGCGCTTCTCCAGATGAATTGACGCCCCCAATTCACTGAAACCCGAACGGTCCCGCAGCAACTGGGCGGCCCGGAGGATCAGGTTGTCGTCGCCGACGCTGAGGCTGGCGTCATCGCAGGTGAGGCTGAGTTGTGCATCGGCGGTGTTCTGAAAGCTCAGGCGATCCGCCAAGTCGATGCTCTGCATCACCATGGCCAGCTCATGGAAACCGTCCGAACGCAGCCCCAGGACCTCCAGGTGCAGGTTGACTTTGGCCGGGGCCGACACCGTGATCATGGTGGTTGTTCAGTCGCCCCGATTCAAACCCCTGGCCAGGGCGACCCAGGTGGCGGGCGCGAGTTCCTGGGGGCGTTGCTGCAGGCTGAAACCCGCAGAGGCCGCCAAATCCTTCAAGCGGTTTGGCTCAGCCACACCCGCCAGGGTGTTGCGCAACATCTTGCGCCGCGCCAGAAACGCCTGCTTCAGCAGCGATTCCACCCGGGCGGCCAGGGCCGGCTCCACCCGCTCCGAGGCCGGCAAGGGCTCCAGGCAGATCACTTCCGATTGCACCTTTGGTGGCGGCTGGAAACAGCGCGGCGGCACCGGACACACCGAATGGCACCGAGCCAGCAACTGCATGCGAACACTCAGGGCGCTGAAGCTGCTGTGGCCCGGCCGGGCACGAATCCGCTCAGCCACCTCTTTCTGCACCAGCAACACAAGCCGTTGGTAGGGCGGATAGACCGGCCGGTCCAGTCGGCCCACCAACCGCTCCAGCAGTGGGCCAGTGATGTTGTAAGGGATGTTCGCCACCACCTTGTCGGCGATGCGGCCATCACTTAATTCCAGTGGGGCATCAAGAACATCGCCTTGATGGAGGCTGAACCCAGGCTGAACCTCAAAACGCTCCCGAAGGCCTTGCACCAGATCGCGGTCGAGCTCAATCGCATGCACCGCCTTCAGCCCCGCGGCCAGCAGACGCTCGGTCAACGCCCCGCGACCGGGCCCCACCTCAAGCACCCGATCGGTGGACTGCAGATCAGCTGCTTCGATGATTAGTTGCAGCACGGATTCGTCCCGCAACCAGTGCTGACCGAAACGCTTGCGGGCGTGATGTCCGGAGAAACCCATGGGTCAACTGTGCATCAGCACAGCCGTTCCACATCAATCCAGCGAATCGTTCGACAGGGTGCTGTTAGGGGAACAAGGGCCAGCTTGACCCGAAGCAGCTGCTCAGCTGACGCCGGATGCACCGCTCTCCAGCAACTGATCGCGCGAGCCATGCGGCGCCGTTTGGCGGAATGAAAGGCATCAAGGCCATGGCGGTCGTGATGCCCCGTACGACGCCCCTTCACCTCCACCACCAGCAGCTGCTGCTGCTGCTCCAGCACCAGATCGAGCTCGCCCCAACGGCAGTGCCAATTGCGGTCCAGCAAGCGCCATCCCTGCGCTTCCAGCTGCTGCAAGGCCTGCTGCTCTGCCCAGCCACCGCTGCATTGACACCCCACTGGCTTGAACCATCACGTCCTGGTTCAAACCATTCCCCCCTGGAACAGTTCTAGGGTTCAGCGGTGATGGTTTCGATCATGCGCAGACGCTTCACGGCCGTACTGATCTCTCTGGTGGTGTTCTCATGCCAGTGGCTGTTGGCGGCTCCAGCCCACGCCGCGATGGATGTGGCCAAACAGGTGCTGATCGGTGCCGACTACTCGAACAAGGACCTGCGGGGGGCCACCTTCAACCTCAGCAACCTGCGCGAAGCCAACCTCTCCGGATCGGATCTGCGGGGAGCCAGCCTTTACGGCGCGAAGCTGCAGGATGCCGACCTCAGCGGCACCGACCTGCGCGAAGCCACCCTGGACGCCGCCGTGATGACAGGCACCAACCTTGAAGATGCCGTGCTGGAAGGGGCCTTTGCCTTCAACACCCGCTTCAGTGATGTGTTGATCACGGGAGCCGACTTCACCGACGTTCCCATGCGCGGGGACCAACTCAAAAGCCTCTGCGCCGTTGCCGACGGAACGAATTCCGTCACGGGCCGCAGCACCCGCGAGAGTCTCGGTTGCGCTTGAACCATGAGTTTTGATCCCCGCAGCCTCGAGCGCCTGCGCGAGTTGGGGCGCCAACTCCCCGCACGCCTGCCGGAACCGGAGAAGCCTGCGGCAGCGCCCAAAGCCAGCCAGGTGCGCCATCGCGTTGAAACCGAGAAGAACCCCGAGGAGCTCTTCCGGGAACTGATGAAGGCCAGCCAGGACGGCACCGTTCCTGAGCACCTGATGGACCGCCTCAAACAGCTGGAGGCCCAACGCAAACCATCGGCTCCACCATCGTCGTTCAACAGCAACCACGACTCCCCAGCCCTTGCCCCACCAGTGCGCAGCCAGCCAGGACCGGGAAAAAACACCCAGCCAAAACGGCCGAAGGTGGACCCGGGCAGCGAGGAGGAAAGCCTCTACGTGGCTTTCGGGCAGCTGCTGCTCGAGGACGAAGGAGACGACATTTGAACCCGGCCCGTTGCCGGATTCTTGCGGTGGGGAAAGTGCGTCGTGGCTGGATTCAGGATGGCATTGACCTCTACCTGAAACGCCTGCCTGGGTTGACCATCAGCGAACTGCGCGACAGCAACCCAGACAAGGAAGCCGATGCCATCAGGGCAGCCCTGCGGCCCGATGAAACCCTGATTGCGCTGATGGAGCAGGGCGACACCTTGGCGTCGGTTCCCTTCGCACAACGACTCGAACAATTCGGCAACCAGCGGCTGGCCTTTGTGATTGGTGGAGCCGACGGTCTCACCGCTGAGCTCAAGGCGCAGGCCCAATGGCGACTGAGCCTCTCCCCGATGACCTTCCCCCACGAACTGGCGCGGCTGATGCTTGTGGAACAACTGTTCCGGGCCCAGGCGATTGTCCAAGGCAGCCCCTATCACCGCGCCTAGGGTTCACGGATGGCCGCTGATCTTTCCCCCTCGACCATGCGTCTGGCTCTGCTGTCCCCGATCCACGGCCAGTCGATTGATCACATCGCCCGACAACTGGAGAACTACAGGGTCTTTCTTGCGCCCTTTGAGTTGCGTCATTACTTCCACGTGTCTCTGGAGAGTCACCCTGATCTCCAATCCGAACTCACCGCCTTCGCCGAACGGGAGGGGCACAGCATCGTGTTCACACAACGGCAGCAACCCACTTGGCGAGTTTGCACGGCCTACGCCCTGTGTGAACTGATCAAAACGGCACTCGCCGATCAGCACATCCACGACAAGGTTCTGATTCACACCGATACAGACCTCCTGGTTTCAGGCAAAGCAAAAGATCAGCTCCAAAACCACCGCATTGGCTGCGGGAACAACTTGTTCAAGTTCAGCAATGTCCGTTGGAAATGGACAGAAAAAGCCAAAGCAGATCGTCGAATCCAACGATTCACCCAAGAGATGTTGGATGGAGACGTTTCAAAACTGCGAAGCGGACGAGTCTGCGGTGCCTTTATGCCTTGGCCTGTCTTCCAGCTCTTCGGCGTCATCTACAACCATTACTTCAAAGATGATTACTTCAAGAAGAAACCCCAACGCGTCTGGCCAGTCACCGAAATCGCGATTCCCAGCATTCTTCATTTTCTAGAAGGCCAGGACGCCGTCTTTCAGCGCCCTCTTATTGACGTACCAAAAGAAAAAAAAGTACCCCGCAAAGCGATCGATCGACTGCTTCAAAAAGGCGATCAGTTCGGTATCAAAAAAATCGGTCGTGATACGGACAGCGAAGCGTTTCAGCACTTGATGCATCTGCAGGCACAAGCCGCAGAGGAGGCCTGACCGTGCTGCACGTCATCGACAACCTTCTGCCCGCCAGCGCCCTCCAGGACCTGCGCGACCTCTGTGACATCCACGGGCGGCTCAAGGAGCAACACGATGGTGATGCTCAATTCAGCTGGCGCCCTGAAACCGGTTCTCCCCGCTCGATTCACGCAGCCGCTCAGCAAGCCGTCGTCGATCGCTACCTCGACGAGGCCCTGCTCCCTCTGGCAACACCATTTGCCCCCCAACGGGCCGGAGTCGAGTGGTGGTGCAACACCAACAACGATCTCGACTGGCACATCGACAAGGACGAGCTGGAAGGCCAACGCAGCGGCCGTTTCCTGCTGCCCTTGCTGTCCACCGTGTTCTACCCCCACGTGAGCTGCGCTGGCGGCGAACTGCTGCTGGCCGACAACCCTCCGATCGAGAACGGATACCAGGGGCCGTTACCCACATTCCGCTCGGTGATCTCGATCCCACCGGTGGTGAACCGCCTGGTGCTGTTCTCCCCCGGCATCCTGCATCGGATCAATCCCTTCGAAGGCGAGCGCTATTCCGTGGCCGTGAACATCTGGGAGCAAGCGCCCCTCACCACAACGGCTGCAGAGCCACAGGCTTGAATTTTTCGATCGAAACCGTCCAGGCCCGCGGAGAGAAAGCCTGCAATCCCCCCTTGAACGCAGCCGTATCTCCCGTGTTCAACCAGTCCGCCTTGAGCCTGGGCACGTCCTCCGGCAGCCGTTCCATCGGCAGCTCCACCAGCAGCAGGCTGTCGACTCCAGCCGCACGCTGCAGCACACCCTGATCACTGCGCTGCCACACCCGCAGCAGCAGCTCCAGCACCAGAGCATGACCCAACGCCTCCGGAGCCTCACCCTGCGGAGCCACCTCTTTCTGAGACCGTCCCCCCAGGGGCAGGGCGCGCTGGCCCTGCTGATCGATCAGCGCCATGGCCACGAGGTAAGGGGAGTCAGCCAACACCAGATGTCGAAGGCCACCATCCTCACCGAACCCTCCCCACAGCAAGCAGCACATGCGTACTATTTAGCCAGTTGTCGCTGCTGCCGTGGAGCTCCAACACAGACCGCTTCCCCTGCAGCCCAAGCGCAGTCGGCTCACGCTGCCCCTGGCTGGGGAACGCGTCGCCGCTGGCTTCCCGTCCCCAGCCGATGACTACGTCGACGTGGGGATCGACCTCAATGACCAGCTGATCCGGCATCCCACCAGCACCTTTTTCCTGCATGTGAGCGGCGAATCGATGACCGACGCCGGCATCCATGACGGCGATCTTCTGGTGGTCGATCGCAGCCTCGACCCGCGCCCGGGCCAGGTGGTTGTGGCTGTGCTCGACGGTGCCTTCACCCTCAAACGCCTGATGCGTCATCGCGGCCGGTTGCGCCTGGAAGCCGCCCATCCGGACTATCCGCCGCTGGAGCTTCACCGCTGCGGCGAAGTGCAGATCTGGGGCGTCGCAATCCACGTGATCCATCCGCTCTGAAGCGACATCGCCATGCCTCAGGCCACGGCCCTGATCGATGGAAACAACTTCTATGCCTCCTGCGAACAGAGCCTGGATCCGGCTCTGATCGGTCAGCCCGTGGTGGTGCTGTCCAACAACGACGGCTGCATCGTTGCGCGCAGTGCCGAAGCCCGTGCCCTCGGCATCCGCATGGGAACGCCGTACTTCAAGGCACGCCGGGAACTTGAACGGCACAACGTGGTGGTGCGCAGTTCGAACTACGCCCTCTATGCCGACATGAGCCAGCGGATGATGAGCCTGCTGGAGGCCCACTGTGAAGAGCTGGAGGTGTATTCGATTGACGAGGCCTTCGGGAGGATTCGTCGTCCCCGCAATGGCGACCTGCAGGGTTGGGCACGCCAGCTGCGGGCACGGGCACGGCAGAACCTCGGCCTTCCGATCGCCATCGGCCTAGGGGCCAGCAAGGCGCAGGCCAAGCTGGCCAATCGCCTGGCCAAACAGACCCCGGACCATGCCGGAATGTTCGACCTCGGCCAGTGCGACAACCCCGATCGCTGGCTGGAAACCATTGCGATCGAAGATGTCTGGGGAATCGGTCGCCAATTGGCCCATTGGTGCCGCCTGCGGGGCATCAGCAACGCACGACATCTCCGGGACATGCCGAGCGGTGAACTGCGCGCCAAATGCGGCGTGGTGGGTCTGCGGCTGCAACGGGAGCTGCGAGGCCATGCCTGCCTGCCGCTGGAGCTGGCACCAGCACCGAAGCAGGAAACCTGCGTGAGCCGCAGTTTCAGCCGCCCCATCACCAGCCAGGAGGAGCTGCACCAGGCCATCGCCACCTACGTGGTGCGCGCCGCCGAGAAATTGCGCAAGCAACGGCAACGGGCAGCGGCTCTCACCATCTACACCCGCACCAGCCCGTTTGCTCCTGGGTTTTACAGCCAAGCGGCCAGCACGCAGCTGGACCTGCCGAGCAATGACACAGCTGTGCTGCTGCAAGCGGCACGCCCCTTGGTGGCACGGATCTTCCGGCCCCACCGTCCACTGGCCAAGGCCGGCGTGCTGATGCAGCACCTGCAGAGCCACGACATCCTGCAGACCCATCTGATGGTGCCGATGAGTGAGGAGCAGCAGCAGAAACGGGAGTGCCTGATGCAGACCATCGACCGGATCAATCGGCGTTACGGGCGTGGAACCCTGCAATGGGCCGGTTGCGGACTGCAGCCCAGCTGGTTGATGCGGCGTGAGCAACTCAGCCGCGCCGCCACCACCCGTCTGCAGGATCTACCGGTGGTGAAGGCCTGAGCCACAGCTTTGAGCCAGGCCTCAGACCTCCTGCAGCAACTGGATGACCTGTTCACGGGTGCTGAGCAGCAACACCATTCGCTCACCGTGGGCGTTAAGCCCTGTCTGCTCCCGCACCAGATCGGTGCTGGCCAGCGCCAAGCCGCCGGTTTCGGTGAACAGCACCGGCAGGGTGCCTTGATGCCCCTGCATGCCCTGCAGATCCAACGCCTGTCGGACAGCCCGCTGGGCTTTGTCGGAGCCCAGACGCTCCACGAAGGCCGGCCAGAGGTGGTTGACCGGATCGAGCGCGGCGAAATCCAGCTGCGAATCAGTCATCAGGACGGCAACAACGCAAGGGCTTCGCTGATCATCTGCGGGGTGACGGCAATGCGCTCAAGCGGATCAGCATTGTCGAGGTAGGCGTCAAAGGAAGCGAAGCGCTCGATCACGGGGTCGGCCCCCTCGGCGGCGCAAGCCTCAACCCAATCCCCCTCCTCCGGCTTCACCGCGACGTAGGCCTGCAGCGCTTCCTCCAGATCACCGCCATCGCCGACGCCCTCGCCGTGCCAGATCGCTTCGAAGAATTCAGACATCTTCAGCTCGAGGAACAGATCCTGATGCAGTTTGCCCAGACCACCGGCCCATGGCTCAGGCGGCCGGGGGAACGGTGTAACTGGCGCAACGTTGCTGATCCAGATGGCCGATGTGTTTTCGCTCGGTGTAATACAGCTCCTGGTAGCGCAGCGCATCACGGTTGAGGTCATCGAAGAGGGCCTGAATCCGCACCTCCATGTCCACGGAGGCCTGATCTGACGAAGCCTCCTGATCAATCAGAACAGCGATGCAAGATTCGAGGGTTTGCAGACGCTGGCCGCCCCAGGCCTCCAACAGGTGCCGGCAGCGCTTCAAGCTTTTCTGACGCTCCAGCAGGGCAGCAATGCCCCGCAGCTGCTCCAGGGGCTCCGCCAGGGCAACACGCTGCAATTCACCTGGCTCCAAAAGGGGCGTCAGGCGGGACACCAGCGCACTGCTCTCCAGCAGAAGCTGATCGGTGAGCAAGCGGGGCAGATCGATGAGATCCAGACCCTCGCCGTCGTCGTCGCAACGGCTGATCGACTCCAAGCGCCCCTCACCCAGGTTGGTCTCCTCGAGATCCGTGATGGCCGCCCAGAGATGGCGGTGATGGGGAATGGCGAAATCCTCCAGTTCGCGTTTGCGCAGTTCCTGGCGAATCGTGGCCCGATGCCGGGGGCAATGCAGATACAGCCGCAGCAGATCGGCCTCACAGCGCTCCCGCTGCCCGGATTCACCGGGCTGCTCGTGACGGCTGGAGCGCCCATGCCATCGCTGGCCCTTCACCTGCTGCCGCAGGTCGTCCTCGAGCTGAAGGGCCAGGCGTCCCTGGCCACCACTGAGGCGCTCCGCCACCCGTTGGAGGTAGTGGGTGCGCACAGCGGACTGGGGCAGTTTGCCCAGCAGCCCCACCAGGGCCGTGACCGCCTGTTGGAACTGGTCGGCCCGGCTGAGATCGCGCTCCTCCAGCACCTGCTCGATTTGCCAATCCAGCCAGAGGGGGGCCTGATCGAGCAGAGCTCGGTAATCGCCGGCCCCGTTCTGTTTGAGGAACTCATCGGGGTCCTTGCCTGAAGGAAGGTGCAGAACCCGAAGCTCCAGCTGGCCCTGCATCGCCAGCTGCTCCACCTCGCCGATGGCCCGATTGGCTGCACGGACACCGGCACCGTCGGCGTCGAAATTCAGAACGATCCTCTTGCTGTCGCTGACGCGGCACAACTGGGTGATCTGCTGACTGCTCAGAGCCGTGCCGAGGGAGGCCACCGCGTTGGTGATGCCGGCGGCATGCAGGGCAATCACATCGAAATAGCCCTCCACCACCACCGCCCTGTCGTCCTTGCGGATGGCATTGGAGGCCTTATCGAGACCAAACAGATGCTTCCCCTTCTCGAACACTTCGGTCTCGGGGGAGTTGAGGTATTTCGGTTCGCTGCCATCAAGGCTGCGTCCCCCGAAACCGATCACCCGGCCCTGACGGTCATGGATGGGGACCATGACCCGATGGCGAAAACGGTCATAGAACCCGTTGCCGCCCTTGCGGGGAACCACCAGCCCAGCAGCCTCGAGAAGCTCAGGCGCTAGCCCCTCAACTTGTTGAAGATGGTTGAGCAGACCATCCCACTGATCCGGCGCATAGCCGAGTTGGAAGTTCTCCTGGGTGGCGGGGCTCAACCCTCTGCCATCACTGAGGTACTTGAGGGCATCTGCGCCAGCAGGCGCCATCAACTGGCTGCGAAACCAACCGGCAGCCAAAGCCAGTGCCCGCTGCAGCTTGTCCCTGCGAGACAACTGTTGCCGCAGCCGTTCCTGCTGCGGACCATCCACCGTCTCGATCGGCAGCTGATAACGCCGCGCCAGATCCAGCACAACATCGCTGAAACTCTGGCGCTGGAACTCCATCAGGAACTTGATGGAGTTGCCGCCAGCACCACAGGAGAAGCAGTAGTAGAACTGCTTGGCGGGCGACACCGTCATCGACGGTTTGCTGTCGTCATGGAACGGACAGATCCCGACGAATTCCCGTCCCTTCTTCTTGAGCACCACGTGCTCGCCCACCACATCAACGATGTCGGCCCGTTCCTTGACGGCCTCGATCGTTCTTGGGTGCAGGCGGGCGTTCACCATCGGTCCATTCTGCGAAGTCGCAGGGTTCCGTGCACCCCGTCATCAGAACAGCCATGGCCGAACCGCAGACCCCACAGCCCTGGTGGAACCGGGACTCGGTGCGGGGCAGCCGTGCCCTGATCCTGAGCTCACTGGCCTTCAGCCTGATGACGGTCTGCGTCAAGCAACTGAACAGTCGGCTTCCGGTGGCGGAAATCGTGCTGTGCCGGGCCCTGATCAGCATTGTTCTGACCGCTGTGGGCCTGCGCCTGGCCGGGGTCTCCCCGTGGGGCCAACGGCGGGGGCTGTTGGTGGCGCGGGGGGTGCTGGGCAGCTTGGCCCTGCTCTGCTTCTTCGAAGCGATTGACCAGCTGCCGCTCGCTTCAGCGACGGTGCTCCAGTACACCTACCCGACCTTCACCGCCGTGGCAGCGCTGTTGCTATTGGGCGAGCCCCTGCGCCGACGCATCGGTGCAGCAGTTCTGCTGGGCTGGATCGGAGTCACGCTGGTGGTGCAACCGCAGTGGCTCACGGGAACAGCGCAAACTGCGCAACTGATCCCTTCCCTGATCGGCATTGGTGGCGCTCTGATGACCGCCCTGGCCTACGTGAGTGTGCGGCGTCTGTCGAAAACCGAGGACCCCTTGGTGATCATCCTCTATTTCCCGATGATCTCGGTTCCCCTGACCCTGCCCTGGGTGCTGCAGCAAGGGGTCTGGCCCCAAGGCATCGAATGGTTCTGGCTCCTGGGGGTCGGGGTGATGACCCAGCTGGGCCAGATCTGGGTGACCGAGGGCCTGCGCTGCCTGCCCGCCGCCCGAGCCACATCGATCAACTACGTGCAGGTGGTCTTTGCCGCTGGCTGGGGGTGGATTTGGTTTGCTGAATCAATCAATGCCTGGCAAGTAGGTGGCGGGATGCTGGTACTGGCCGCCACCCTGATCAGCCTCTCAGCACGTGAAAAGAGATCAAGCTTGAGGTAACCCAAGGGGGTACAGGAGCCAACGCTGAAGATCACCCGCCTCGCCAGCAACAGGCCGTGCAAGGGTCCAACCCTCACCGCGCTGCCCCTTTAGGAGGAAAAGCTCAAAAGAGCTATCAACCCGCACAGGATCTTGGGGGAGTTGCCAATCAAAGCTTCCTTCGAGATGAATGAAGCTTTGACCATCCACTTTGAGTGTTTCTTGATGATCGACACGCACACGGCTAACCTCGGGGACCTTAATCGATGGATTCAGACCAAGGCTCTCGGAGATCGATGATTGGGTAACAGCAATTTGCGCCTGCAGAGCCTCTATAACAAGACTTCTCGGCGGTTCATAATTAAAGGAGCACGACGTTGATGCGAAGCCAAGAAGGAGAACGCAGAGAATATTTAGTGCAGCAGTCCGGATGCGCACAGAAAGCGAATGCAACAGGTTTCGATATCGAGAGAGAAACATTCTTTGAGAAAAGTCAGACGGCTGATGCAGCAGCTTTCAAATCCTTCTGGGAAGGGGATTTGTAAGAAGAAACCACGGCAATGGCCATCGCTAAAACTCCGGTGGTTGCAGCTCGAGGGAGGGTCAAAATTGGATCAATCGCTAAAAGAAGAACGAGAATCGGAGGTGCAGGAACTTGAAAATAAAGAAGCGCCACAGTGATGGTGGGGACAGTCGCTACCCCTGTGAGCCCAGCTGCTGAAATCCCGGTGATGGCACCCAGGGCAATAACTTCAACAACCCTTACGGGAGTGATGCTCACGTCATAAAGGTTTAGAGCGAATAAAATGGCGATCACGTTATAAGAAACATTCCCAAGCCTGGCAATTAGCAAACTCAGTGAAGCCGAAGCCTCAACTTCAGATTCATCACGACCCATGCCAGTGAGAGTGTCAAAAAGCAAGGGGTAAGCGGTCATGCTGCTTCCTGTGGACAAGCTCAGCAGAAAAACAGAATCCACTGGATTCACGGAAATGCCTGAGCGTTCTGACGTAGACGTAAAACGACGGAAGACGAGTCTAGAGATGCCCAGAGATGCGATTGCAGTAAGGAAAACGCAAATCGTGAAATTAAGAAGGGCGACAACGATTTCAGCATTGATCGTGGAAATCGCAGCAGAAATAAGGCATATAAGAACCAGAGGAGCGAGATTCAGTACTATGCTTAAAACTTGAACTGAAGTTGTATTAACGCTTCGAAGCAAAGTAAGAAGGGGTTGCGTGCTATCTGATCTGAGACGTGCAATTGCCAAACCAGCAATGACAGATCCAGTGATGACTTTCAATGTTTGGCCATCAGAGGCATCAGCAAAAATGTTGCTAGGTATGAGCCTCGAAAACCAAATATCATTCACTTGGGCGACAGTAGAAACAGCACCAATGCGAATGTCGGTAACATCGAGCATGAACCGTCCAATCGACAACTTTGCGCTCGGGGAAAGAATACCTGGGCTTTGATAAAGCGAAAGCAACAAAGCTAGGGATGATGCAAATAAGATTGCCACCAACAATGAAACAACAAACCTTGTACCGAATCGAATACGATCGCTGTTGCTTCGGGTTTCAGAGCCAAAGATATTGGCAATGGAAATCATCACAGCGGATAAAACCAGTGGAATCGCTGGAAAGGCAATAAGCTGAACCAACGAAACACCGATTTCGTTTAACGTGGATGAGTAGGAAGGTGGAATAAATCTGCCTAAAACAATTGAAAAAGGCAAGATGTAGAGGAAAAAGTTGCGCGGTTTTCGCAACCTTGGCAGGAAGGTGAAGACGGAGGAAAATAGAGATTGAACAAGTGAGGAGTTGATACGCATGATCAAGAGGGAAGATAGAAGGATTGGAACTCGTCCAGAATGTTGATATCAGTCTTGATTCCTCCCCATTCTCGGCGCAATGCCATGTCGATAAAGTCTTTAAGACCAAGCCTTCCATCTTGGGACAAGTAGATGGACTTTCGATCAATCAACTCATCGAAGAGGATCGGTACATACTCAAGCGACAAATCAGGTTGAGAATAAACAATTGGCTTAATCTCAGTGGTATCACGGTAGATTGCATCAATCACAGAGTCTTTTTCAAACAATGCTTTTTTGGCCGCTGGCCAATTCTTAAACCCTACAAACGTAGCATTTGGAAAATTAGCTTTTGCCTCAGTCTCCCAGGTTGAGTTTTTGATCGAACCAATCCTTATGGTTGAATTCTTCAGTATCTCGCCAAACTTAGGGTCATCTGGATCGACACCCAGTGAAGCAACAAATTCTCGATTAGCAAGGAAAGCATGGCGAAAACTCAGATATTGAATCGGGAAAGCATCAAAAAGCCGATTGTATGTAAGACCAAGTTTGCCAATTGCGATATCAAAATCACCATTACCCACACGTTCAACCAGATTATTGAAACTCTTGGACGAGCGATCAAATTGGATTTCTACGCCGAGTTTGCTCGCTAGAGTTCTTGCAAAATCAACATCGTACCCTTGGAGCTCATCTGAGTTCTCTTCAAGGAAGTAAGCAGGAGGAGTGTTGTAAGGGGGCAAGCCTACTTTGAGGTAGCCTCTCGCTTGAATAGCATCCACAAAGTCATTGGCTGCGTTGGCCTCGAGAGGAGAAAGTAGAAGCAAAGATGCGCATGCGAATGCAACAATTAATCTAAGAAAAGAATTAAACACGCAACAAAAAAAGCCAAAGAACCCATGCAAATATTATAGACACATTCGTTTAAGCTAGCATTAAAACAAGGGCGAATCAGCAAATGGAAAACAAGTAGACGTTACACAGCCAATAACGTGTCTGAGCGTAATCCTTTACGGAGAGATTCGACAGCCACGAGGTCATCAAGAGAGATATTGCCCATGTTCACGTTCGGTCCGTAACGCTTAATCAGATAGGTCTGTACTGATTTGATGGGAGCTTCAAACAGAAAGCAACCAATTGGAAGCCTTGCAGTAATTGACTCAAGCAAAACACTATCCACTTGACCACCATCTGAAACATAGCCAGAACGGCCAGATTCCCTGGATTCAAGAATGATAAGAGAAGCACCCGATTGGGCTGAAATTTCGCAATGATCAATCCATTGCTGAGCAGTTAATTCAAATTCCGGGTCAGATGATTTACGACCCACCTCACTCATCACAAAGAAATTTGAGGAAAGTTTTCTGATGTATGAGCAATAGGTTGCGTCATCAAGGTCAATAGTTCCACGACTAAGCTCAACGCAATCAAGACCAAAGGATTCTATTCGGCGTAAAAATTCGTCAAAGCTATGACGATGAATCATATACTCAAAGAAAGTTCCACCAAGGATAGGACGAACATTGAGCTGTTTGCAAAGATTTGACTTTCGCGAAAAATCGGGGTCTACAAGTGCACTTCCCCAACCAAACTTCAAAAAATCAATATAGGTTGAGTATGAATTTAAGTAGGATTCAAAAAGAGGGAAAGGCGTACCAACATCGAGAACATGGTTGAGCGATTCAAAAGTTAAGATTGAATTATCAGTCATTTAAACTTAAGCGTCAGAAGGCTCTTCAAGTTCGTTGAATCTTGAATTAGACTCAAGAATATTAGCAGTTAAAAGAGCAACACAAACGATTCCTACAATACCAAAACCGATTGCGACAAACTTACCAAGGGTTGTTGAAGGGGTTACATCGCCATAACCGATCGTGGTAGACGTGACAATGGAAAACCATAGGGCTCGGGTGATTGAGCCAAAATGCTCTGAATCAAAATCCCGCTCGAGCAGATAGATACAGAAAGCCATGACGTAAGTCACAATGGCAAGCAAAACCAAGGGGAAGAATGTATAACCTGGAGAATCAGTCAAGATAAACTGAACACGCTTTAAGACACGTTGAAATCCCGAGTAATATATAGACAGCAAAGATTTCAAAATATATATTCCAATCACAACAAATGAGTCGTTAGGGAAAACTTCGGTTACCAAGATCAAGACGATGCCAAGATCAATGAGAGCGCCTCTCTGGAAGAAAGAGGCAACAAGACCCGAAATAGAATAATCGGATAAAGACCATGTATTAGCTAATTTACCAACATAATCAGTGATAAAGAAAACCTCAATCAAATTCAATGCAAAGTCAAGATAAAAATGACCAACCTTCGTGTCTAATGATGGTTCGGTACTCAAGGCGATTTGCGCTAAAAGCAGTATGATTATGCAATTCAGTAGCAAAGAATAGTTATTGCCAGGGAGGCCACCCAGATAATCCCCGAAATACCACGGATCCTTGCCTGGATATTTCATATGGAATCAGAGCACGCCTCTCTTGATGACAAATAAACGTAAAATAGACCAGGCACCAAAGGTAACTTTCAAAGCGGCGATAATATTCAAAGCTGGGATATAAAAAACCGGTGAAAGACTTGAAAATATTGAAGCAGGATATAAAAAAGAAGACAAAGTAGCCAACGCTAATAATATGAAGCAAGCAACAGCAAATTTTTCAATTGCAGGTGCATTTGCTTTGAAATAAAAGTCTTCAACTTTTTGAAGCCTTCCAGTGATCATCAGTAGAGTGATGGAGGTGGCTCCTGCAACTCCTGATGCAAAGCCACCACCGGGCGTTAAATGCCCTTTGAGGGCAAGATCAATCGCCAGGAAAAAACTCAATAATGCCGCGATATCAAGAAGAAGGCGAACAGCCTCATCATTAACCCCAACAAATCTCTCTTCAGAATCCTCCTCATGCAGCAAGATTTTTACGCCAAGGCCGGCGATTGTAAATACACTAACCTCACCAACAGTATCGAAAAGACGTGTTACCAGTATAACTGATGTAACCGAATTAGGTATTTGTGTATAAGCAGAAAGATAGTCAACAATTGCCTGTGTGTCTCTACCAAGAGTTTCATCTCGAGAGAACAAGGCCATGAACATTACTGATGTGATGGCCAACAAGTAAACAAGTGACTTCAAGGATTGGCTTGAAGGAGGAAAGAGCCTTGAGTCTGTTGTTTTGGATGGTAAAGTCATGCTAATGATGAGGTCGTGGAGAAAGTAAGGTCAAGTTTCAGATCATCAAAACTGACTGTATTTTGCACATCCAATAGAAGGCTTTTTGCCTCAAAATAAATTATTGACTCATGCATGATCGCATGGGGCGAGCCTGAATATTTAGAGGAAGACAAGCAATCAAGAATGGAGACATTGTCAACATATAAATCCTCAGGTTGATAAACAATATTTAGATGTAACTCATCAAATAATGTTTTTAACTTTAATCTCAATGAATCAGGAACAGATGAACCCTTATCATGGATTAAAACAATTGAATAACAAGAACGAATGGTTACAATATAAAGCAATGAGGACAAAAGGGTACCAACCATGACTTCAGTCAATGCAACATCAGGAGCACCAACAAGAGCATAAATAAGTGCGGATATACTTCCCAGGAATGAGCGATAAATAAGGCTATTGATTGGTGATTGGGAACGTATGAGAAGAATTCCCAGAACCGGAAGAAGAAGTTCAAATGGGAAAATTAAAGCGGTGCTGGTAATGGCGCTATTCATAGTTTTCGATCAGAAATATTTCCAAGAATATAACTGGAAATCGTATTCCATAACGACAAAGAGAGAGCAGTTACAATTAACAAGGGCCAATATTGTGGGAAACGAATTATTAAACTAAGAAGAATTAAAAGTGAACCAACACTGTCTGAAACAGTAAGAGTGTGCAATTTATAGAAGATGGAATGCTCACGATTCAGAATAGGAAAAGTTCCCCACGTCCAAAAGAACAAGCCAACAAATAGAAATGCGTATGAAAGTATAGAAAGTGTCATGACTTAAATCCTCATCTCAAGCAAAGAAAGAATGAGCATGCCGGCATCCCCAACAATAAGAATGAAAGCACCAATACAACCAATCATCCAATCACCTCTAAAAACACCAAAAAAAAGTATCATCATCGCAAGCTTATGCCCAAAGCTAGAGGCATAGGCAATACGCTCTGGCGTGTCTTTAGACCTAGAAATAGCAAATACGGGGATTAAGCTAATTAATAACATAAGATATATAATGATATATTCAAGAACTTCAGGACGAACAGGATTGAATTGAGTCATTGCTTTGATACCTCCTGAGGAGAATCCAGGCTGGAAGCAGATATGACATTGTGCACCCTCCAAGTATCACTTTTCTCAAGGCGAGTCACCAGTGTCATTGGGGTAAATGTCATTCGAAAAAGATCGAGAAACTTTGAATACCTAGATCCATTTAATGCCCGCCTGGAAAGACTCTGTTCAGAAAAATCATCGACAGGATCTGAAATTAAGATCAACTGAATGCTTTCTTTAATCATATCGAATGGCAGTCGTAAGGTAAGCAAGATTTCAGACATCAATGGAGATAATTTCAGCTTTCTGAAATCGCCAAATGGTATGAATAGACAAACAACTAAACCTATTAGAATATTATTTGATTGAAAACTTGCAGTCACCAAACACCACAACGAAAGCCGGAACGAAAGAATTAAGGATAGCCTTATGAAATTTGTCATTAGATTTTCAGATAAAGGAGATTTGCAAGTAATAGAGCAGCGACTAGAAAAGGTGCACCAACCAAATCCAGTGTGCGTGTCACCGGCTTGACAAAGTCATCGGCTTGTATACCAACCACTGAGACAAATAGAATGCCACCCAAGACTGCAGAAACAACTGCTGACTGAATCGAACCTAGTGTTAACAGTTCAGGGAAAAGTAGGGACGAACACACCAGTAAGATTATAGACAACATAAGTATATAATTTTTCGGCTTTGAAAATAAGTCATTTAAAGCAGATGCCAAATCAAAAGACGTCGCTTGGTTCAAATTTTGTCTTTTGATAAAGATACTTACTCTGTCGAAAATCAAACGTGCGTAAACAGTTGAAGTGAGCAATGAGGCTGTTGTATAAATAAGCCTTGCTTCGAATGGAATATCGTATTTAATCCAGGTTTTTGTGATAAAACCTGCTAGAAATGGAAATCCCATAATGGATAGGCTGGCAACAACAAAAACGATTACTCTTAAAAGTTCTTGCGGTGAATTTCGATTATTGAAATACGTTGAATCGAAGTTAGTGAGACTATTTGAATGATCGTTATCATCGTGCAGAGTAGAAAATAGTAATGCCTTGCAGATACCATGCTGCATTGCATAAATGCAGCCATAGGCAGGAGATAGGATGGCGATACCCAATTGAGAGACAGAGCTCCAGCCGAGTGCTCTCCCACTCTCTCGCTCAAAAACCGCATAGATGGCTGCAACAACAGCACTGATCACACCAATAACAATCATGGAATCGCTAATTGGAGTCAGAATCTGACTCATCCGTGCGATCGGAGCGATGCCAGCACAGGTCACACAACCTGAAAGTATTGCGGAAGACTGACAGTTGGTGTGGGAATAAATGTTGGGGACCCACAAACCACAAAGAAAGACTCCAGATTTAGTCAGTAAACCAGCAATGATTAGGCAAAGCGCTGTATCAGGAGCATTCACCAAATCCTTTAACAAGAAACTACCTGTAAATGTGAAAGCTTGCACAACGCCAATCAAATAGATGAGCATTGCCAATCCACCTCCAATCAAATACTGGAAAGAATTAAACAAAGACTTTTTATCATTACGGTCTGCAACCAGCAGAAAAGCGCAAAACCCAAGTAACTCTAATGAAATAAACAAGCTAACCAGGTCAACGGCACTGAAGGAAATAAACAACGCGGTGAGCAGAACCAAACATATTTGGTAAAAATAATGAGTAAACCGATTCGCGAATAGACCAAATACGATAAGTAGAGTGATACAGCTACCAAATATCAGAGGAAATGAATAAGAATCAACAGAAAATTGAATCCCTCCCTCACCGACCAGCGTGAATGCATAGGCAAAATCACCTTGAAGTGCAGCAAAGCTTGATGCAGCAAAGCCAAGCAGACTCAAAACGCCAAAAGGGAAAACAATTCTCGGGAAAACGCAACCTATAAAACCCAAAAATGCAGGCAAGAATATAAGTGCGGGGAAAACAATCTGTAAATCCATTATTTTTCAAGATCTCTATAGCGAAGCATTGGCGATTTCCTACCGAGGCGAAGTGCTACCGAACAAAGCAAAGCTTGGGTGGCAAAGCCGATAACAATTGCAGTCAAAATGATGGCTTGCGGATATGGATCTGAATAAGCGCTGTATCGCTGTGCGGAAACAATGGGCGTCTGATAACCAGAGGATGCAGCAAAGAATACAAAAATAGTGATGGTGGCCGTATCAATCACATCAAGCGAAAGAAGCGAACGTAAAATTGATTTTGAATTAAGTAAACCAAAGCAACCAATGATCATCAGCAAGACGATCGGGAACAACCTTATTTTCTCGGGCGTCAGCACCATAAGAAGTTAATAGCATTTTCATGCTAACGAGATACTTTTTTTCGTCAAGCAAATGATGCGAATTTGCAGCTTGCAGTACAGCCTGCGTCTCAACTAAGATATGGGGACTGGTATGTATTCATGATCGGCTGGCTCGAGGGTCTAATCGTTTACAAACAACAGCGAGGAAATCGAAGTCAGATCACTCTGAGCTGCAATGGTGTTGGCTACGAAGTTCAAATAACACAACGTGAATGGTTAACCCTAGAAAACGATCAAACAATTCAACTTTGGATTCACCAAACCATCAGCCCGGATAATTGGCAATTTTTCGGTTTCAAATCAACGCAAGAACGAGACATTTTCAGAGAATTAATCAGTGTCAACGGGGTTGGCCCGCAAGCAGGGATGGCACTGATGCAGGAATGCAAGCCTCAAGAACTTGTCGAAGCGATCAGCAACGGCGATCTACGCCGACTCTGCAAGGCCCAAGGCATTGGCAAACGTACCGCTGAGCGTCTGGCGGTGGAGCTCCGGGCCTCCATTGCGGTATTTGCCGGAATGGACCCAGCCCCTTCACTCGCGGAGGGAGTCAGCTCGGAACAAATGCCAGAGAGCGGGGCTGACGTCGAAGCGACCCTCTCAATGCTTGGGTATGACGATCTCGAAATTCGTCGCGCCATTCGTGCCATCGCCGAGGGTTCCGACGGTCCCCCACCCCCTGGAGACGATCAAGACGCGTGGCTGCGAGGCTGTCTTCAGTGGTTAAGCCGCGATTCGGCCTGAACTGACCCCCGCGAAGGTAAGATTGCTGTTTGCACTGACAGGGCTGCACCCCGCGCATGTCGCTTGATACCACCGAGAAGCAACAGCTGATCAACACCCACCAGACCCACGGCACCGACACTGGTTCGGCCGAGGTCCAGGTGGCCATGCTGAGTGAGCGGATCAACCGTCTCAGCAGCCATCTGCAGAACAACATCCATGACTTCTCCTCTCGCCAGGGGCTGCTCAAAATGATTGGCCGCCGCAAGCGCCTGCTGAACTACATGCGCAGCAAGAGCGAGCAACGGTACGCCGACACGATCGCCAAACTGGGCATTCGCGGCTGATCAACCTGCCTCATGCCTGAGCAACGCAATGCCCTTCCCTTCGAGCCCAAAGGGTCTGGGAAGGGAAGTAAGCCAGTCTCGGGAACGCCTCGGCAGGAAGCCATTCCTCGCTACGTGGCTGATCGGATGGCTCGCAGGGTTGCTGTCTTCGCAGGACTCCCGTCCCTCGCTGGGATGGGAGTTTTTGTTGGCAGTTATTTCCTTGTCACCCGTGGCATTGCCGACATTGCCCCTGGTCTGACCCTGACGGGATCCGGACTGTTTTTCCTCTTGGGACTGGTGGGCCTCAGCGTTGGCGTGTTGACCGCCAGCTGGGATCCCGAACCGGGTTCTCTGCTGGGCTTCGAAAACTTCAAGCCCAACATCCAGCGGATGAAGGAGTCGATCCGGGCCCAGAAGCAGCAGCAAAAGCAGTCAAAGTCCTGATCAAGCTTTGTTGATCAGCCACACCTGATCAGAGGATCAGGAGAGCACCAGACGGTCGCTGCTTCGAGCTTCAAAGGATTGAGTGCGCAGTGAAGCAATCGCTGCATCCACGTCCTTGACGCAGAACTGGGAGCCGAGTCGCACATAGCGAACGCTATCGCCGTGACAAACCTCGGCGACGACAGGCACCTTCACGCCCAGCTCATCCCGCTCAGGGCGGTGTTGGTTGAGGCATTCCCTCAGCTTGTGCTGGATAGCGATGTCGCTGGCCTGATCAGAGGGGAGCTGAACCAGCAACAGATTGAGCTCATCAACGGCGCGGCAGTCGTCGATGATCAGCTGCACGCGCTCGTCACGCCGATCGACGCCAGCCCACACCAAAAGGCGGGCCTCAGCCATCAGGTGATCCGCAAGGCGGGCGTAGCTCTTGGGAAACACCACAGCCTCGCAACTTCCGGTGAGATCCTCGAGCTGCAGGATCGCCATGCGATCGCCCTTGCGTGTGGTGACCTGGCGCATTTCAGCCACCATCGCAATGGCACTCACCTTGGCTTTGTCTGGCTGTTCTTCAAGAGAGCCCAGACCGATGGGCGCCAGCAACTTCGACGAGGGTGTGAGCTGTTTGAGCGGGTGATCAGAAAGGTAGAAGCCCACCAGATCTTTTTCGAGACGAAGCTTCTCCGTTGGGGGATAGTCCGGCACCGGTGCCGCCTTGGGTGCATGGCTGAGATCCGCCGGCCCATCAGCATCGGCGGCAGGAGCCATCAGATCAAAGAGGTTGCCCTGGCCGCTGTCTCGGTCTTTGGCCCGTGAGGAGGCCCAGTCGAGCAGCAGATCCAGATCAGCCATCAACTGAGCACGGTTGGCCTGCGGATCCATGGCATCCAGGGCACCGCAGTGAACCAACGACTCCAGACCACGACGGTTGAGCACCGAGGACGGAATCCGGTCGCACAGATCCGCCAGAGAGCGGAAGGGACCATCGCTATCGCGGGCGGCAATCAATTGACGGATCGCGCCATCACCAAGGTTGCGAACGGCGGAGAGTCCGAACAGGATCCGATCGCCATTGGGGGTGAAATCGGTGAGTGAGGCATTCACATCCGGAGGCATCACCTCAATGCCCATTGCATTGCAATTGGAGATGTAGCGCTGCACCTTGTCGGCAGCTCCAGCATTCACCGTGAGCAGGGCCGCCATGTAAGCGACCGGGTAATGCGCCTTCAGGTAAGCCGTCTGATACGTGACGGCTCCATAGGCCGTGGAATGGCTCTTGTTGAAGCAGTATTCAGCGAAGAGAACCATCTGATCGAACAGTTCGTCGGCGACCTTTTCATCAACGCCGCGCTCTCCAGCACCCTGAACGAAAATGCCGCGGTGCTTCTGCATCTCGGATACTTTTTTCTTGCCCATCGCACGCCGAAGCAGGTCGGCCTGACCCAGAGAATAGCCGGCCAGATCCTGCGCTATCCGCATGATCTGTTCCTGATACACCATGATTCCGTAGGTCTCGGACAGGATCGGCTCAAGAATCGCGTGGGCGAAGTCGATCGCCTCCCGGCCGTGCTTGCGGTTGATGAATTTGGGAATCAGGCCAGCATCGAGGGGACCCGGTCTGTAGAGGGCAAGAATCGAGGAGATGTCTTCCAGGGATGACGGCTTGAGATCACGCACGATCTGCCGCATTCCGCTGGATTCCAACTGGAAGATCCCCTCCAGATCACCTCTCGCCAGAAGTGCAAAGGTCTCTTCATCCTGGGGCGGCAGTTTGTCGGGATCGACACGGGTGCCACTGCTGACCTCCACCAGTTCGAGGGTCTTTTCGATCATCGTGAGGTTCTTCAACCCCAGGAAATCCATCTTCAACAGACCCATGGATTCCACGTCTTCCATGAAGTACTGCGTGATCACCTGACCATCGTTGTTGCGCTGCAGCGGCACCAGTTCATCGAGAGGGTCAGCAGCGATGACCACACCAGCTGCGTGAACACCGAAGGTTTTGTTGGTGCCTTCAATCCGCATCGCCATGTCCACCCAACGCTTCACCGTTGGATCCGCCTCGTATTTCTCGCGAAACTCGGGGTTGGGGGATTCCTCGCCGATCATCGCCTTGAGCTTCGCGGGCTTGCCACGAACCACCGGGATCAGCTTCGCCAGACGGTCGGCATCGCCGTAGGGGATGTCGAGCACCCTGGCCACATCCTTCAAAACCGCCTTTGACGTCATCCGGTTGAAGGTGATGATCTGGGCCACCTTGTCCTCGCCATAGCGCTCTGTGACGTAGTCGATCACCTCACCACGACGCTCGATGCAGAAGTCGGTGTCGATATCAGGCATCGACTTGCGTTCCGGATTAAGGAAGCGCTCGAACAACAGGCAGTTGGTGATCGGATCAATGTTGGTGATTCCCAGGCAGTACGCGACAAGCGACCCTGCGGCGGAGCCACGACCCGGACCGACGGGAATGTTCTGTTCCCGGGCGAAACGGATGTAATCCCAGACCACCAGGAAGTAGGTGGGGAATCCCATCTGCTCCATGATCTTGAGCTCATGGGCCATGCGCTCGGCATAGTCGTCGGGCAAGGAAGCCTCAGGACTCAGCTCGAGCCGATCCCGCAATCCCTGCTCCGTCACCTCCCGCAGGTAGCTGACGGGGGTGTGGCCCTCGGGGATGGGGAAGCGGGGCATTTGATAGCGGCCAAGGATGTCGTAAGGCTCCACCTTCTCGGCCACCTTGACGGTGTTGGCGATCGCTTCCTGAACCACCTCAGGCTCGAGGTGATCCCCGAAGAGAAGGCCCATCTCCTCTTCGGTTTTGATGTATTCGGTGCCGGTGTAACGCAGCCGCTTCTCATCGGTGATCAGCTTGCCGGTGAGCACGCAGAGCAAGGCATCGTGGGCTTCAACGTCCTGCTTGCTCAGGTAGTGGGCATCGTTGGTCGCAACGATCTGGATGCCGAGTTCCTTGGCAATTTTGACGATCTCGACGTTGACGATCCGATCCTCAGGAGATCCATGGTCCTGGATCTCGAGGTAGTAGTCGTCGCCGAAAACCTCCTGATACCAAGCCGCCACCTTGCATGCCACATCGGGGCGCCCCCGAAGAATCGCCTGAGCAATCTCGCCACCGAGACAGGCCGTGGCGATGATCAGGCCCTCGCTGTGTTGCTTCAGCAGCTCCTTGTCGATGCAGGCACGGGAGAAGATCCCGCGTCCCCTCATCCCCCGCAGGTGGCTGATGCTGGTGAGCTTCACCAGATTGCGGTAGCCGGTGGCATTTTTGGCCAGCACCACCAGGTGATATCGCTTCTCTTTCTTGGGTTGCGGATCGTCAATGGACCCGTTGATCACATACATCTCGTTGCCGATGATCGGCTTGAGATCAGTTCCCTGACAGAGCTTCAGCAGCTCAATCGCGCCGTACATCACGCCGTGATCTGTCAGGGCGATGGCAGGCATGCCCAGCTGTTTTGCCCGCTCAACCATGGCCGGCAGCTGCGACGCGCCATCGAGAAGGCTGTAGTCGCTGTGGTTGTGGAGAGGAACAAAAGCCATAGGGTCAGGTTAGGACCTGACGCAAGATCCAGCGTTCAGGGAGAACACAAGCCCCCACATGTGGCGCAACTCAGGGAACCAGCGCAGCTTCCGGGCGTGATGCAAACACCTGCGCAGCCTGCTCGTACTGATGGGCCACCTGAAGCAAACGCGGTTCATCCAACACGTTGCCAATCAGTTGCATCCCGATGGGCAGACCCGCCGCACTGAATCCACAGGGAACACTGATGGCCGGAAGTCCAGCCAGGTTGACCGGAATCGTCAGCAGGTCAGCCAGATACATCGCCAGAGGGTCGTCGGCGTGGGCGCCAGCCTTGAAGGCCGTGGAGGGCGCTGTTGGCGTGAGCAGCACATCCACACTCTTGAAGGCAGCATCGAAGTCCCGCCGGATCAGGGTGCGCACCTGCTGCGCCTTTTTGTAGTAAGCATCGACGTATCCGGCGGACAGGGCGTAGGTGCCGATCAGGATTCGTCGTTGCACCTCAGCGCCAAACCCTTCAGCTCGGCTTCGCGCCGTCATCGCGGCAAGGCTCTCGGCGTCTTCGGCACGGAAGCCATATTTGACACCGTCGTATCGCGCCAGATTGGCGGACGCCTCCGATGGGGCGATCACGTAGTAAGTGGCGATGCCGTCGTTGAACCGGGGGCAGCTCACCTCCACCAGTTCAGCCCCAAGAGCCTCAAGCTGGGCAGCAGAGGCCTGCACCGATGCTTTCACCTCAGGATCGAGGCCTTCGGCGTCGAAGCACTCCTTGATCACCCCCACCTTGAGGCCCCTAATGGACTGGCTGAGGCCAGCGCTGAAATCAGGAACAGCCGCATCAAGACAAGTGGAATCGCGGGGGTCGGGCCCGGCGATTACCTGGAGCAGTTCGGCCACATCAGCAACGCTGCCGGCGAATGGACCCACCTGATCGAGGGAACTGGCAAAGGCCACCAGACCCCAACGGCTGACGCGTCCATAGGTGGGCTTGAGGCCCACCACTCCACAGAAGGATGCCGGTTGGCGGATGGAACCACCGGTGTCGGAACCAAGGGAAGCGACGCAACTGCCGGCGGCGACAGCCGCTGCGCTGCCACCGGAGCTTCCACCCGGCACATGGGCGGTATTCCAGGGGTTCTGTGTGGCACCGAACGCGGACGTTTCGGTTGAGCCACCCATGGCGAACTCATCCAGATTTGTCTTGCCCACCAACACACCTCCGGCCTGCCAGAGCCGCTCGGTGACCGTGGATTCGTAGGGCGGCACGAACTGCTCGAGCATGCGGCTGGAACAGGTGGTGCGAACACCTTTGGTGCAGAGGTTGTCCTTGATCGCCAGCGGCAATCCAGCCAGGGGGCCAAGGGCCTCTCCGGCGGCCCGGGCTTCATCAATGCGGGACGCTTCAGCACGGGCCTGATCGGCCGTGACTTCAACAAAAGCGTTCAGCGAAGGCTCAGAACTTTCGAGCCGCTTGAGGTGCTGATCAACGAGCTCGCGGGAGGAAATCTCGCCGCTCTGCAGTTGCTGACGCCACGCGCTGATCGTCATGTCCCTGCGATCCATTGCAGCAAGGACGCTATCAGCCGCAGGATCAGCCCTCAGCGGAGATGGTGAGGGGCTCGGAGCGCCGGGTCCGCAGCAGGGAATGGCTGATCGACTGGGGTTGCTCCGACTTGACGTCGTCCAGGAAGGAGCTGAGCTCGCTCTCCAGCCCCTTGCGGGTAATGAAAGGACCGAACCAATAGGTCACATCAGGGCCTGAGGTCTGAACACGCGCCCACCAAGCGACTCCAAAGCCATTGGCCAGGCTGCGCAGCGGCCGAATCAGGGGACTCATGGGAGGAACAGGACCTTGGGGCATTGTGCCCCGAGATCCTGGTAAAAAGCGCTGTTTTCAGGGAGATAGCTGGATGTTCTGATCGAACGACAAGGCAGCATCCGGCTGCGATGGGTTCAGATCGAGATCAATCCGATGTTCCGGAGCCTTCTCCACAGGAGCTTCAGGCTGTTCAGAGACAGCAGACTGTTTAGGCAGTGCAGCAATCTCTGACGCCTCAGTTGCATCAACGGGCGATTCAGCACCCGCAAGCTTCGGCCGCCGGATCGGCGGAGACGGTGACTGGCCGTGAATGTCCTTCATCCAGTTGCGCCGGGCCACCTCGTACACGCAAAGGGCTGTGGCGACGGAGGCATTGAGGCTCGGTGTGATGCCCCTCAGCGGGATGCGAACCAACTGGTCGCAATGACGCCGGGTCATCAGCGACAAGCCTTGGTCCTCGGATCCGGTGACCAGCACCATCGGCCCACTGAGGTCAACATCGGTGAGGGTCACATCACCTTCAGCGGCAAGACCCACCACCCTGTAGCCGGCGTCTTTGAGCTTCTCCAAAGAACGATTGAGGTTGACGACGCGGGCCACCGGCAGGTGTTCCAGGGCTCCGGCCGCCACCTTGGCAGCGGAACCGGTCAAGCCAGCACTGCGGCGCTGGGGAATCACCACACCGTGGGCTCCCATGGCCTCAGCGGAACGAACAACCGCCCCGAGGTTGTGGGGGTCGGTGACACCGTCCAAGGCCACCAACAGGGGGGGTTCCCCCAGATCCGAGCAGCCATCGATGAGGCTGTCGAGATCAAGGGTCTCCGCCGCCGCCGTCTGCAGGGCGATGCCCTGGTGAACGGATCCACCTGTGATCTGGCCGAGCCTGGCCCAGGTCACCTCTTCCACGAGAACCCCCGAAGCCTTGGCATCGCGCAGGAGCTGAAGAAATTTGGAGGCACTGCGCATCTCCGCAGTGCACCAGATGCGATGGATGGGGCGTCCCGCTTCCAAAGCGGCCTGGGTGGCATGACGCCCCCAAATCAGATCGTCCGCCGGGGGTGTGGCCGCTGCGGCCTCCGGTGCTGGATCCGGGCGCTGGGAACGGCCCTCGTCGTAGCGGGATCTGGAGCGCTGGGACGGTTGGCGTCGTTCATCGCCTGAACGACGGCGGTCGCCATAACGATCGTTGCGATCGCGAAAACGTCCAGGCCCAGAGCGTTCGTTCTGAGCGTCTGCACGGGAGGCGTTCTGATCTCGGTCGAAGGAACGGGAACGGTTGCCGAACCGCTCTTTCGGACGATCACCGAAGCGTTCTCCGGATCGATCACCTGGTCGATCACCGAAACGATCCCCAGACCGCTCCTTGAACCGATAACCGGGTCGATCACCGGAACGCTCAGCAAAGCGGTTACCGGGCCGGTCACCACCTCGGGACTGGTCCCACTCTCCATCCCGTGGAACGCGTCGTTCGCGATAACCGCCGCCATCACGCCCAGGTTTGGCATAGGGAGAACGACCACCATCGAAACGACGGTTACTGGGCATGGGGCGACCGCTATCTGATCGCCCCATCGAGGAACGGCCAGCAGATGCTCGTCCACTCGCCGGCCTTCCTCCTGGTGGTCGACCGCCCCCACCTCCCCCTGGCCCCGAACGGCCATCGCGGGATGGGCCGCTGGAGCGGCGTTCAAAGCGAGGGCTCATGGTGTGCGAGGCAACGTTATGGGTTGGATCCGGCTTGCTCCAGGTGATCGAAGAGCTCCGCAAGCCGGGCTGGATTGTTCAGAAACAGCCAGCCCACCATTGTCTCAAATCCTGTGGCCCTTCCATAAGCCGCAGCGTCTGCACGCCGTGGACCCCGACCGGCACTGTTGCGGCCCCGACGCACCAAGTCGAGTTCTTCTGAACTGAGAAGTTCACGGTCTTCCAACCAGCTCAGCAGGCGGGACTGGGCATCAGCACGGACATCGGCCACCACAGCCCGGTGCAATTGATCAGAGCGTCCAGGCTTTGCTCCATGGCGCAGCCGTTGGTGCAGCTCCCAGACGGCATCGCCAATCCAAGCCAGTTGCAATGGTCCCAACGGTTCGTTGATGCCGCTGGGACCCTGGTTGCGTATCCAGTCGCTCAAGCGGCCAGCTGGTTCAGAGCTGTCGGAAGATCCTCCACTAGATGGAGAAACTCCTCAAGACGCACCAACTTCACGGTCTGCGACACCCTGGTGTTCCCCACCAGCAGGAAAGACCGCTTTGAATCCGTGCATTGCTTGGCCAGCTGCACCAGGGCACCAAGACCGGATGAATCCAGGAAATCGATCTTGCTGAGGTCAAGAACAGCCGGAAGCTTGTTGGCTTTCAAGACATCAGCCACGTACTCCGTGAACTGCTTCTCGGAGTACGCATCCAACTGACCGGTGAAATGAAACACCAAACAGCCATCTTTCTGTTCGAATCCGCCCCGGAGAGAGACGGTCAGTCGTTGCAGTTCGCTGATGGGATCAAGCCCCCCAGGCATCATCGGCACGAAGTGTAGTGATGCTGAGCGTGGGCTACCACCTGATCAACGGCGATCGGCCATCAGCGTCACAAAGCGGCCGAAATGATGATCCGCATCATGGGGGCCCGGACTGGCTTCCGGGTGGTATTGCACCCCGAAAACAGGCTTCTGACGATGGGCAATCGCCGCCACGGTGCGGTCGTTCAGATTGAAATGGGTGACGTCGACGACGCCTTGGTCCAGGGAGTCGGCGGACAGGGCAAAACCGTGGTTCTGACTGGTGATCTCAACCTGGCCTGTGGTGCCACAGGGGTGATTCAAACCACGATGGCCATAGGGGAGCTTGAAGGTCTCGCCACCGAGGGCCAAACCAAGAATCTGATGCCCCAGACAGATCCCGAACAGCGGCAGATCGGGCTCGTCCAGCAATGACTTGGCCAGAGCAATGCCCTGGCTCACCGCCGCTGGGTCGCCAGGGCCGTTGGACAGGAAGACACCATCCGGGCGATGGGAGCGAACCGTGGCCAGATCCGTGTTTGCAGGAAGAACCGTGACGTCACAGCCGTGGGCAACGAGGCGATCGAGAATGGCGCGCTTGATGCCGAAATCGATGGCGACAACGCGGAAGGGAGCGTCGCTGCGGCGCTGCAAGCGTTGATCGAAGCCCACAGTACAGGCTTGGTTCCACTGGTAAGGCTGCTTGGTGGTGACGCGGTCCGCCAGGTTCAGACCCTGCATCGACGGGGCCTGCTTCAGGAGCTCCAGCAACTGCGCCGGGGTCTGGCCGTCACTGCTGATCACACCATTCATCGCCCCCACTTCACGCAGGTGCCGCACCAAAGCGCGGGTGTCCAAACCGCTGATGCCCACCAGCTGATGGGTCTGCATCCAGCTCTCAAGGGTCTGTTCACAGCGCCAGTTGCTGGGCAATGGGGCCAGCTGGCGGGCAATCACGCCACAGGCGTGGGGGCGGTCAGCTTCCTGGTCGTCAGCATTCACGCCGGTGTTGCCGAGTTCGGGATAGGTGAAGCTCACCAGCTGCCCGGCGTAGGAGGGGTCTGTGAGCACCTCCTGATATCCGGTCATGCCGGTGTTGAACACCACCTCACCGATGGTGGTGCCGCGATGGCCGAAGCCGACACCGGTGAGAACCGTGCCATCGGCAAGGACGAGATAAGCCTTGTCTGATGGGGAATCGGGCATCGAAGGGCCGCCGCAGGTCATCAGTCATTCATTCTCCATCTCCGTCGGACAGGGCCTCCCGCAAGGCGACAAGCTTGTCCCAGGCCTTGCCCTGGCTGAGAACAGCCAGAGCCTGAGCAACAGCAGCCGGCAGCTCGACTTGCAGCCCGGCAGCCCAGAGCACCAGTGCTGTGTTGAAGGCCACCACCTCTGTTTGCGCCTGAGAACCCTGTCCCTGCAAAACGTTCTGAAGGATCTGCTGGTTCACAGCGCAGTCACCACCACGCAGCTGATCGAGACCGGCACAGGTCAGTCCCAGGTCTTCAGGAGACACCTCTTTTGTGGTGATGCCCCCGGATTCGATCAGCCGCAAGGCATTGGGACCCGCCAAGGAAGCCTCATCGAGGCCCCCAGCACCATGAACCACAACCGCACGGCTCAAGCCCAATTGCTGCAGAGCTCCCGCCATGGGATCGAGAAGCTCCGGTCGGGCCACGCCAAGAACTTGCGCCTGGGGCTGGAGCGGATTGACCAGGGGCCCGAGCAGATTGAACACCGTGCGCACCCCCAGGCTGCGTCGCAGCGGCGCCAAATTCACAAGAGCTGGGTGCCAGGCGGGAGCGAACAGGAAGGTGACACCGGTGCCCGGCAAAGCCTCCACCACCTTGTTCAACGGAGCCTTGAGGTTGAGACCGAGCCCATCAAGCACATCGGCTGAGCCGACTTTGCCGCTGGCGCTGCGGTTGCCGTGTTTGGCCACGTTGACCCCGCAAGCCGCGGCGGTGAAGGCGACAGCCGTGGAGATGTTGAAGGTGTCTGCACCATCACCACCGGTGCCGCAGGTGTCGACCATGGCCAGATCGGGCCGGGCGCAGGGAAGGGGGCAGGCCTCGCGAAGGACAGCAGCCATTGCAGCCAGCTCATCGGCCACCATCCCCTTGGCCCTCAGACCAGCCAGGAACGCCCCGGTCTGCACAGGCTCGAGCTGTTCAGCCAGCCAGGCATGCATCAGGGCATTGGCCTCGTCGGAGCTGAGGTTGTTGCCCTGCAGCAGATGCTCCAAGCAACCGGACCAGGAACGGGGGTCTGAGGACATTGAGGGGAGCTGGCAGTAAAAAACCCGGGGTGCAAGGCACGCCGGGCCAGGTGATGGGGACAGCCCCACTATCACTCAGATCAGCGGCGAACGACCAGCCGTTGAAGCCGGATGCCTAGGTTGGCCTGCCAACGGGACCCACGAGCTCGCATGGCCGCCCTTCGTCTCGACCTGATCGGCCGCTATCTGCGTCCCCACCGCCGAACGGTGCTGCTGGGCGCCATCGCCTTGGTGGTGGTCAACGTTCTACGGGTCACGATCCCGATGGAAGTGCGCAGCGTTGTGGACGAGCTGCAGGAGGGATTCAGTTACGCCGGCGTGCTTCGCCAGGCGGGATGGGTTGTGCTGCTTGCCAGCACCATGGGTGTGATCCGGCTGGCCTCGCGACAACTCATCTTCGGCGTGGGTCGCCAGGTGGAAGTGGATCTGCGTCAGCGCCTGTTCGAGCACATGCTGCGCCAGGAACCCGATTGGATTCAGAGCAAGGGCAGCGGTGAAGTGATCAGTCGCGCCACCAGCGATGTGGAAAACATCCGGCGCCTGCTTGGCTTCGCGATTCTCAGCCTCACAAACACTCTGCTGGCCTATGCGCTGACGCTGCCGGCGATGTTGGCGATCGATCCGTGGCTGACCCTGGCCGCCGTCGGTCTCTACCCCGTGATGCTCAGCTCAGTGCGCCTGTTCGGCGGGCGCATGATGCGTCAGAAGCGTGAGCAACAGGAAGAACTCTCCGCCCTCAGCAACCTGATTCAGGAGGATCTCTCGGGAATCGGGGCCATCAAGATCTACGGCCAGGAGGGAGCGGAACAAGAGGCCTTCGCCACACGCAACCGCCGCTACCGCGACAGCGCCATTCGGCTGGCAAAAACCCAAAGCACCCTGTTTCCGCTGCTGCAGGGCATTTCCTCCCTTTCTGTTCTTTTGCTGCTGGCCATCGGTAGCGGCCAGCTCGAAGCCGGTCGTCTGAGCATTGGGGCACTGGTGGCCCTGATCCTCTACGTGGAGCAGCTCGTCTTCCCAACAGCTCTGCTGGGATTCACGCTCAACACCTTCCAGACCGGCCAGGTGAGCCTCGAGCGGGTGGAGGAGTTGCTGAAACGGGAACCAAAGATCAAAGACCCGGATCCCTCTGATGTTCAGCCCCATCCACCGTCCGAACGCCGTGGGCGTTTTGAAGCCCGCGGCCTGACGGTGCATTACGAGGGTGCTGAACGGAACACCCTGAATGGCTTGAGCTTCTGCATCGAGCCAGGGGAGTTGGTGGCCGTGGTGGGGGCTGTGGGTTGCGGCAAGACGACGCTGGCTCGGGCGTTTGGTCGCATGGTTCCACTGGAAGCCGGACAGCTGTTCCTGGATGGCATGGATGTCACCCAGATGCCCTTGAAGACGTTGCGCCGTGATGTGGCGATCGTTCCCCAGGAGGGCTTTCTGTTCACCAGCACCCTGGCGGACAACCTTCGCTATGGCGAGCCTGAGGCCAGTGATCAGCGGGTTGAGTTGGCGGCCGGCCAAGCCCGCCTGGCTGACGACGTGAAGGGCTTCCCCGATGGTTTCGGAACCATCGTTGGGGAACGCGGCATCAC